>NZ_CCXI01000142.1 GCF_000820705.1 Clostridium polynesiense
ACAGCTTCACTATTTATATTTTTCCCATCCGGCAGAAGCCTGGCCCAGGAAATGGAGGTTCTGTAGGAATTAAAATTTAAATATTTCATATTTTGTATATCCTCCTCATACATCTTATAGAAGTTAGAAGTATGTTCAGGACCCACATTTTCAAAAAAACTTGAGGCTCAGTAGAGTACCAATAATCCCAAATAGTTGGGGCTTTCCCACCCTGCAGAGACATTCCTTCTGTTTGAGGCGCCGATGAAGCTGCACCCCACAAAAAGTTATTAGGGAATATATAATTCATATATTTTTACCTCCCATTTTAAATTAATATCTATATAACAATAATACAAAATTTTTCCTATTAAGATGATTAACAACTTATTAATTATTTTCATTATAATCCAAGGTCTCTTTACATTTTACGCTTCAACCTATATTCCATATTCAGTACATTTATTTGAAAACAAAAAAATAGAAGCCAAAATATTATAATTCAAAAAGAATTAAGTATTTCAGCTTCTATCCTTGATAAATGTTTCCTCCAAAGTCGTTTCTCCTTAATTGTATATAAATTTTCCTAAAACATTCATGTTAATAATTGTTTATTAACTAACTTGCTGTAAACCAGATTTTTCTGTTATTAGGTAATCGTATTTGTGGCTCCTCGCCCGCTGCTACGGCAGCGATCATTGAATTACTTGAAAATCTGTTTACAAAAAACCTCTTTATGCCTAGGGCATGAGTTAATGTTTAAATATTTAATTATTGTATGTCAACCTACTTTCTTAATACAGTAATAATGGTCTTATACTCCTATTAAATGTTTAGGCGGACTCACCTCTTTCTTCTAATTGTTTTGTAAAAATTTAAATAAGAAAGCTTTCTTATATTTGATTAAATGATACCACCCCTTTTTAATTTTGTCAATATTCATTATTATCTGATTATTTAAACAATTTCTTAAATATTCTTTACCTTTATTAATATATATACATATATACACAATTTGTTAACACCCCTGGTTTTTTCTTTACATTTTGGACAAAATCATATAAAGTGGTCATATATAGATAAAAATAATCTTCCAGATTTAAGAAAAAAATAATATTATCTTAATCTTACTTTAAGTATTTCACCCTAAAATAATAGTTAACACAGCTGTTTAGTATTAATAATCAAGGAGATAGAATTAAAAATGAATTATAAGAATATATATCTGGTTTTTTCCAAAACCGGCACCTGGCTATCACAAGCAATTAATCTTTTTTCTGACACTAAATATGTTCACACGTCCCTAAGTTTTGACCCTACTTTTGAGGAAATGTACTCCTTTGGAAGGATCAATCCGGACAACCCTTTTTCCGGAGGCTTGGTGAAAGAAAATATACACAAAGGAGTATATAAAAAGTTTTCTCAAAGTGAATGTCTTATTTATAAAGTTAAAATTACAGAAGAGCAATATTATAATTTAAAGGAAACCTTGGAAGGGTTTTTAAAAAACCAGGATCAATACAGATATAATTTTATTGGATTATTTGGAGTACTATTAAATATGCCCATTAAAAGAAAAAATCATTATTTCTGTACTCAATTTGTATCCGAGCTGCTCATAAGAAGCAAAATATGCCATTTTGATAAATCTCCTGAGCTTATGAGGCCTGCAGATTTATTTAAAATAAATAACAAAGAGGTTTACTATCAAGGACTTATAAATAACAATAATCCGCTGCTTAATATATATGAGATGGCAGTATAATATATCTTTAAAAAAATACCCCTGCATTATTACATTTATTTAAATGAAATAATGCAGGGGTTATTATATCCAGTTCATTATTTTCTGCATTTTCCCTCAACGCCGCTATACAAATGCTCTAAATGTTCCACTTCAAATCCCTGGCTTTTAATATTTTCAATTCTTGTCCATGCCTTTTCTAAGGTTTCTCTGGCTTCAGAATTATCTTTTTGCTTGATACAGGTACTTGCATATTGTAAAAGGTAATCCACCTTCAATACTTCTTCAGCTAAATCTTCTCTATCTTCGTTAACTAAATTCACTAATATTGAATAAACCTTAGGAGAAGTTATATCCTTTGAGTTAAAAAGAAGCTTATTGTTTCTGGTACTTTTTCTTGCCACGTTCATTCCTCCTTTGTATTGATTATACACTATATTTAACTTCTTTAATCTTTCTCTATAAATAAATACAAATTATTTATTAATATTTATTTACCATTTTATCCAAAATTAGTGTTATAATATTGCTAATATTATGAAATTTATAATCAGGAGGTGCGATTTTGGAAAAAGTTGTAATGACCGGAAACGAAGCAGTAAGCAGAGGCTTTTGGGAAGCCGGCGGAACTATAGCTTCCAGCTATCCAGGCTCCCCCACAGTTTCAATACTTGAAAGTATGAAGACATATGAGGATATCTATGCAGAATGGGGTACCAACGAAAAGGTTGCAATGGAAATTGCCATAGGTGGAAGTGTAGCCGGAGCACGATCCTTAGTTTCAATGAAACACGTAGGGATAAATATCGCTTCTGATCCCTTTATGACCTTTACTCAAATAAAAACTAAAGGAGGATTTCTCCTTGTAGTAGGAGATGATCCCGGTCTGTCTTCATCACAAAATGAACAAGACAGCAGATTTTGGGGTAAATATGCCAATATCCCTGTACTTGATCCATCAACCCCTCAAGAAGTGAAAGATTACGTAATAGACGGTTTAAGGATAAGCGAAGAGTTCAATACTCCTGTGCTTCTCAGGCTTACCAGCAGATTATGCCATTGCCGCGGAATAGTGGAACTTGGAGAAAGGAAAGAAGCTCCAATAAGCGGATTTGAAGAAGATCAGTCAAGATACTGTATGCTCCCTCCCTACGCAAATTCAGCGCAGCATTTCATGAAGGACAGAATGGAAAAGCTGCAGAATTATAATAACACTTATAGTAAAAACACCTTAGAAAGAAAAAATTCCTCTGTGCTTGTTATAACCAGCAGCATGTGTTATGAAAATTTAAAAGAAGTAGATGCACAGGTAGATATTTTAAAACTGGCTATGGTATGGCCTCTGCCAATAGATTATGTCAGAAAGCTCAGTTCAAACTACGAGAAAGTTCTAGTCATAGAAGAAACTTTAGGTTTTATAGAAGAAGAGCTTAAAATAAATAATATACAAGCAGAAGGTAAAAAATACTTCCCCTTTACAGGAGAAATATCCATAGAGGTTATAAAGAACGGACTTATGGAAGCTGGAATTTACTCCTTCAAAAAAGAAGAGATCCTTCAGGATACCTCTGTACCAAGAACTCCTATGCTCTGTGCAGGATGTCCTCATAGACCTATATTCCATATTTTAAAAAAGATAAAAGCCACAGTAATAGGAGATATAGGCTGCTACTCTTTAGGTATACTGGAACCCTTTGAAGTCCACAAAACCAATATAAGCATGGGTGCTTCTTTAGGTATGGCTCTAGGTGTTGCTAAAGCCCAAAGCATGTCTGGAAACAAAAAACCTATTGTAGCGACCATAGGTGACGGTACTTTCTTCCACTCCGGTATGACAGGCTTCCTCCAGTTAGCCTCTTCCGGAGAAAATATAACGGTAATAGTTATGGATAACAGGACCACAGCTATGACGGGCGGTCAGGTGACTCCAACCACCAGTAAATACTTTAAAGAATATGAAAACCACGGTGTCAGTGTCCATGAAGTTATAGAATCCTTTGGAATAAAAGACATCACTGTGGTTGACCAATTTAAATATAAAGAAACCAAAGCAGCTATAACTGATGCCATGAAGCGTGAAGGACTGTCTGTTATTGTAGCTACGAGGCCCTGTGCTTTAAATTTCAAAATCAAAGAACCGCATTTTTATGTGGATGAAAACACCTGTATAGGCTGCAGAAGCTGCATACAGACAAACTGTCCTCCTATTTCTATGAAGCTTTATGAAGGAAAGACCAAAAAGAATTCCTATATAGACCCGGATATGTGCGTTGGCTGCTCGGTATGCTCACAGGTTTGCCCTGTAGGCGCCATAAAGCGAAGCACAGGCGAAGCATAAGGAGGTATTGATTATGAGTATCACTAATATATTGATAAGCGGAGTTGGTGGACAGGGTTTAGTTTTAGCCACCGGAGTAATCGCAGAAGCTGCTTTTAAAGAGGGCTATGATATTAAAACCAGTGATGTTATAGGTCTTTCTCAGAGAGGCGGTATGGTTTGGGGAAGTGTTAGGTTTGGAGAAAAGGTTTATTCAGCTTCTATCCCTAAAGGCGAGGCGGATGTACTTTTAGCAATGGAGCAGCTTGAGGGATTAAGATGGTGTCATATGTTATCACCTAAAGGAAAAGTAATTTTAAGCGAAGATATAGTCTTTCCTAACAGAGTACTGCTAGAAAAGGAAGAATATCCCGAGGACATCTCCAAAATTATCAAAGAAAAAGGATTAGAAGTTATATATGTACAAGCCAAAGAAAGAGCTAAAGCTTTAGGTAATATCAAAGTTTCCAATATATATCTTCTAGGAACACTTTCTAATTATCTTCCTTTTAGTGTGGAAACCTGGATAGAAGTAATAAAAGGTTTCGTGCCTCCAAAAACCTTAGATTTGAATATTAAGGCTTTTTCTGAAGCAAGGGCAGAGTATGCAAAGGTATAAAGTTAAACTCATGGAATAAATTAGTATAATAAAAATAAATGGACTGCTATATAAGGCATAAAAGTCCTAAACAATTCAAAAGCCGTGCATAAGTAGAAATCTCATTTTCTATAATGCATGGCTTTATTAATATCACATTAACAAAAATTATTCAGCTTCATTTATTTTTGTTAGCAAGTTATTAATAATGTATATCCGACATATTTTCTACAAATAAATATGTTATAATCTATATCAAATATTTTATAAAAATAATTTATTCACTAAAAATAATTATACAGAATTATTATTTTTCATATAATTATATAATAATGACAGGAGGGATAACATGAATAAAACTTTAAAAACCGTACTTATAGTTATAGCTGTATTAGCTGCATTAATACTTCCTATTATAGGCAGTTATAACAGTCTAGTTTCTTTAGATCAAAATGTAAAAAAAGCTGAATCCAATATAGATACACAGCTTCAAAGGCGCTCTGATCTCATACCAAACCTTGTAAGGACAGTAGAGCGATATGCATCACAGGAAAAGGAAATATTTACAGACATAGCTAATGCCAGAAGTAAACTGGCAGGTGCTCAAAACATTCAGGATACAGCAAATGCAGATGCTGAGCTGTCCTCTGCTTTATCAAGATTATTAGTAGTAGTGGAAAGATATCCTGACTTAAAATCAAGTCAGAATTTTAAAGATCTCACAGTAAATTTAGAAGGAACTGAAAATAGAATCGCCATAGCAAGGCAGGATTACAATACTGCGGTGGATGCATATAACACTAAGGTTAGAAGATTCCCAACCACAATTATTGCCGGTATGTTTAATTTCGATGAAAAACCATATTATAAGGCTGCTGAAGGATCTAAAGAAGTTCCTAAAGTAGACTTTACCAAATAAAAATGGCTAAATCATTAAAAAAATCCAACTCCTCATTGAATATCGGCGGTAAGATAAAGCTATCCGCCTTCATTATACTTCTTCTGGTATCAGGATTTATTCCTGTAAGAGCTGAAACGGCAATGCCTAAGCCTACAGCCTCAAAATATGTTAATGATTATTCCGGTACATTAAGTAATTCTACTGCAGAGTATTTAATATCAGTAGGAAAAGAGCTGGAAGATAAAACATCAGCTCAATCTGTAGTGGTTATAATCGACTCCTTCGGAAATAGAGATAGAGAATCTTATGCCAACGATCTCTTTAGAGCCTGGGGAATAGGTCAAAAGGGTAAAGATAACGGACTTTTGATGGTAGTTGCTGTTAAAGACCGGAAGTGGCGAGTTGAGGTTGGAAGAGGCCTTGAAGGAGCAGTAACAGACACCTACTCCTCCCGGGTTATGAACGAAATCGCTAAACCTGAATTCCAGAAGGGAAATTATGATGAAGGTATTAAAAATGCTTACTCTGTCTTTGCAGACAGCATAGCGAAGGAATACGATGTAAAGCTGGAAAAGAATATAAAAATCTCAATCCCTGAAAAGGGAGGAGATAAAGGAACAAGCATACCGGCTTACATTATATTCGGTATCCTGCTTATAGACATATTTTTTAATCGAGGCAGAATTATAAGAACTCTGCTGAATATATTATTCTGGCAGTCCTTTTGGGGCGGCAGAGGAGGAAGACGTGGCGGAGGCGGCGGCTTTGGAGGATCCGGAGGAGGCTTTGGAGGCTTCGGAGGAGGTTCTTCAGGCGGAGGCGGCTCCTCTGGAGATTGGTAAAAAAAATGCCTGGAAGAATGTAAAATTTCTTCCAGGCATTATTTAAAATCCACCGGAGCCTCCTCCTCCGCCGCTGCTGACTCCGCTGCTTCCTCCGCTGAAGCTTCCTCCTGAACCTAAATTGGTATCATAGGAGGAAAAAGAATTATCCAAGGTAGAATTCAAATCAAAGTTTCCATCATATAAATGATAGCTACTCCATAGATAATAACTCTGATAATTAGCGGGATTATAATTATCTCCTATATTTAATTTCATTTTACTCATAAAATTATCCTTAAGGTTGAATAGAGCTGAATACACAAGGTAAATTTCTCCTAATTCCATATTATCCATTAGCTCTTTTGCTTCCTTTTCATCAAAGCCTTTTAGCTTATCCTTTATAAATTTATAATTTTCATAAGCTATCTGCCCTTCCTCATTTCTGGTCTTCATAAGGGCTGCAGAGATTGATGTTATAATGGAAATTACCAGACTTAAAATACCATATAAAACATTTCCCAAAACCAGTGATAATATAGATATTATATAAAATAATATTTCCACAACCAAAACTGTTGCTTTAATCTTAAATTTACCCTTATCCCTGTAATCGAGATTAGCAACTTCCTTGCGAATTAGATTAATCCATTCATAAGCTTTCTTTGAATTTTCCTCTTTATTATCCTTTGAATAGTTCTCTATTTCCGTTAAGGTTACTCCATTTCCATCTCCTATATCCTCTATAAACCACTTCATTATATACTCTTCATGAGGAAGAAGCTGCTCCTCCTTATGAGTTTTTAAAAATCTCGAATCATTGGCATCCTTTAATTCTTCAATGGTTAAATGTCCCCTTCGCACAAAATCCAACAGCTGAGCCAGCAGCACATTAGATATTTTACCTGCATAACTCTCTGAATAAAAGCTTAAAAGCACAGGATTATATCTTTCTATATTTATCACTTCTTTAGCATATTCATTATATTTTCCTTTTCTTATCTGATAAATTATAAAAGCAAGTATAAAGGCATTTATTATTATCACTGCAATAGGAGCTATTTTACTAAGATTAATAAAGGTATTATTAACTTTAATCTTTTTATTTGCCTTTTCTGTATATCCCTGCTCTTCCTGCAGGATACTGCTTAACTTTTCTTCGTTAGAAGCAGGTACCCCGCTTAATAATTCCGGCGGAAAAAGAGCCCTTACCTCTACAAAGGTGTTGCTTTTCAAATTGTCCACAGTAAACAAAGCAGTTCTGTCATCTAAAATTTTAACATTTCCATTTAAAGGGCCATGCCCAAACACTTTAATATTTTCCTTTAATGCACCGTTAGGAAATCTCAAGTATATTTCCAATCTTCTTATAGGAGTTTCATTATTCTTGCCTATAAACTTCCAATAAAATTCAGAAGTATCTTTGTATTTATTAACCGCTCCCTTTAATTCATAAGAAACTCTGAAGCCTTTTACAGTATTCTTTGAAGGTGAAAATATCTTAACTCTTATATTATTCTTTTTATCATCTTCAAGGGTATAAACCTCGGAATCACCTTCCTTAGCCTTACCTACCTTACTGTAATTAAGCATTTCACTTCCTGGTTTCTGAGGATCAACAGCCTCCTGCACTCTAAGGATTTTTATACTTTTAGCTTTATCATAAGATATATCTCTAAACATTCCATTATAATATCCTGATATGTCAAAAACCGTATCATCATTTACCCTTAATGAGCCGTCATTCATAATTTCAGCATAAATCCTCTGTTCATTTACAACTAATTCCTCAGCATAAGCGGTATGCCCTAAAAAGAACAGGGATACTGCACATAACAGACTCATTAAGTACAATTTAAACTTCATTCCCATCCCTCCTAGCGGTATGAAATTATATATGTATCCTTATTAAACAGCACACTGTTCTATCTGCACAGAATAATCTCCGCAGTGTTTACATACTATTATGCTTACTATATAGCTGTTATCAACCTTACCCTGCTTTAAAAGCTTGTTATATGAAGTGCTTTCATATTCCTTTGATAAGCTGCTTATTATGTACTTGTTGTCCTTTGTAAATACATAAAAATAGAATTCTAAAAACTCAAAGTACTTGGGCTTATTTTCTATATCAGCTCTGCAGCTTTCACAGGGTTCTTCATAGTACGCTTTGTCAAATTTCACCTCAGTATTTTCCTTTAACAGCCTTAAAACCTCTTTTATATCAAGACCTTCCACAGGTTTTTCATCATCATTTATAAAGGCTGCAGCACTTTCCTCAGTAAGGCTGTACAATTTACCATTAAAATCAAAATCATATCTATCCATATTACTCCTCCTTAGGATATATATGGCTTCATAGAAGCTATAACTATTATAAAGCCACTCTTTTCCCTTAATATTGATATTCTATATTATACTATAATTCTATTATTATGTACTAAAAATTATACAGTTTCTTATCATCTCAGCTCTTTAACTAATTTAGGATTTATACTATAATTTAAACATATTTATAATCAGGAGGTTAACATGTTTAGAACTATTATCTGGTATACCCATTTTGCTATAAGCTTATTATTTACCCTTCCAAAGCTTTATAAGGTAAAAGCTTTAGAGCGTTCCGGTAAAAAAGATGAAATGGAAGCATATATACATAAAACCACCTCTAACTGGGCAATGTCACAGGTTAAATTAAGCGGTGCAAGAATTAAGGTTTTTGGAGAAGAAAATCTTCCAAAGGATGAAACTGTACTTTTTATGAGCAACCATCAGGGTAACTTTGATATTGCACTTTTAATGAGTTATGTAGATGTCCCTAAAGGTTATATTGCAAAAATAGAAATGAAAAAAATACCTATACTGCGTACATGGATGGAATATATGCACTGTGTATTTATGGACAGAAGCAGCTTAAGAAAATCTGCTGAAGCCATTGCTCAGGGAGTAAAGATATTAAAAAGCGGACATTCCATGGTGATATTTCCTGAAGGTACAAGAAGTAAGGGAGATACTTTGGGAGAATTCAAGGCAGGAAGCTTTAAACTTGCTACAAAATCCAAGGTTCCAATAGTCCCTGTTACCATTAAAGGCTCTTATAAACTCATGGAGCAGAACGGAAATAAAATAAAACCAGAGGATGTGGAAATGTATATCCACCCTATGATCCAAACAAAAGATTTATCCAAAGAAGAATTAGATTTACTTCCTTCAATGGTTAAAGGTCTAATTCAAAGTAAATTATAAAAAGGTTCTTTCAAAGATCTATAAAATCTTTGAAAGAACCTTTTATTTACACAATATAGACTATTAGCTTCTAGCTGCACCATCTACAGATAGTATAACCCCTGTAATATAGCTTGACATTTCGCTTCCTAAAAATAAGAATGCATCTGCAACCTCTTCAGGTTCCCCTACTCTTCCAAGAGGAATTGTTGCTATTACAGGTTTTATAACCTCAGCAGGAAGCTCTGCTACCATATCCGTTCTTGTAACACCAGGGGCAACAGCATTTACACGAATATTATCTTTAGCAAGCTCTCTTGCAAGGGATTTTGTCAATCCATTTACAGCAAATTTGGAGGCTGGATAACCTACTCCAGAAGGCTGTCCATAAATACTAACCATAGAGCTTGTGTTAATTATAACACCGCCACCCTGCTTTTTCATAACCTTAGCTGCAGCCTGCGAACAAACAAATACTGCATTTACATTTAAGTCCATAATCCATTCAAAATCTGAAACATTATAACTATAGATATCCTCTCTTTGAGATATACCTGCATTATTCACTAAAATATCAACTTTTCCGTACTTTTCGATAACCTTTTCAAACATTTTTGATACTTCTTCTGGTTTTGTAATATCAGGGCAGAAACCACTTACCTCATAGCTGGGATTTTCTTCTTTTAATGAGTTTAACGCATTATTAACGGTTTCTTCTCTTGTACCGCATAAAGCCACCTTTGCTCCATTTTCAAGATATTTTTTAACTATAGCATAACCTATTCCTCTAGTTCCCCCAGTAACAATTGCAACTTTACCTTTTAACATTGAATATACCCCCTGCTTGTATTATTAAATAGTTTTTTATATCCATAAATACAGTATAGGCACTCGTTATTTTTTTGTCAATATAAACTTAAAAAAACACATATTTCCATGTAATAAAATTGCGAAAATTATATTAAAAGTAGTTTTTTTCGTATAAACTATATTATTTCTATTATATTTTTTACCATTTCTTTTAATGTTTAGTTATTTATTTATCAATATATATAATTCAAAATATACTGGAATTAATCTGTGATTTGAATTAAACTTTGTATATAACATTGATTTTAGATTATAAAGGATGGTGATATCATGAAGGAAATAGTATTGGCCGGCGGTTGCTTTTGGGGAGTGGAGGAATTCCTTTCAAGAATAAAGGGTGTTGCAGAAACAGAGGTAGGATACGCTAACGGAAGGACTGAAAACCCTACTTATGAACAGGTATGTAATTTAAACACAGGTTTTGCTGAGGCTGTATATATAAAATATGATGAAAATCTTCTTTCCTTGGAAGATCTCCTGGAAGAATATTGGGGAATAGTTGATCCTACAGTATTAAACAGGCAGGGTCCTGATGTTGGAAGCCAGTATAGAACAGGGATATATTACCTAGACGAAAGGGATAGAGATATAATAGTAAAAAGCAGGGATAACATACAGAAATCCTATGAAAAAAAAGTGGTAACGGAAATTGAACCATTAAAAAATTATTATAAAGCTGAAGAATACCACCAGAAATATCTTAAGAAAAACCCAAACGGCTACTGCCATATAAAGCTTGATTAAAGAATCTTACAAAAAAGTGCTGTCTTAAAACTTAATTTAAGACAGCACTTTTTAAATCAGTGATTTAAACTGCAGCCAAATCTAAATCTTCAACAACATTTCTAATCCACTTTTTAGAACGAAGTCTTTTAGCTTCAAAAACGACCTTAACTAATTCCTCTAAGCATATTATAAAGAACACCTGAGGCAGATTGAATTTTAAATAAACCGCAGATATAAAGCCTACCGGTACGGAAAAGCACCACACAGTACCAAGCTGTACCAGCATAGAGTAGGTAGTATCTCCGCCTCCCCTAAATACACCAACTATCATAAGTACATTAAAGAATCTTAAAGGGGCAAAAGCCGACATTATTTTCAGCACTGAGATTGTAGCACTATAGGTATCAGCATTTACATTGAAGGCTTTCATTACAAAGGGAGCACATATCCAAAGGGATGCTCCAGCTAAGATTCCAACAATGGGAGCTAAGATTCCCAGTTTTGTAGCATAAGATATAGCTTCCTCCTCTTCTCCTGCTCCTATTTTATTTCCTACCATTATTGATGCAGCAGTAGCTAGTCCTATACCCATTACCATAAACATATTATTGATGGTGGTTGCTATCTGCATGCTTGCCACTGCACTTATTCCAATCCTTGCGTATATCACAGAATAAGTAGTTATTCCTAAAGCCCAGACTATTTCATTTATAATAACTGAAGATGAAGTCCTAAAATACATTTTCACAAATTCCATATTAAAAGAAAGCATTTCCTTTAATTTAGCTGCTGCAGTTGTCTTATAAAGATAGGTATATCCTACTACGAAGGCCGTTTCTATAAGCCTTGCTATGCTGGTTGCCAGTGCAGCTCCTGCAACTCCCATAGCTGGAGCCCCCATCATTCCAAATATAAACACCCAGTTTAAAGATGCATTTACCAATACTCCTATAAGACTTGCTACCATAGGTGGCTTTGCAATGCCTGTACACCTTAATGCTGTGGAATAAGCTTGTGTTATATTAGTGAGCATAAAGGTTACAGCAATTATTCTAAGATACTGTACTCCTAGGTTTATAACCTGGACTTCCTGAGTAAATATTCTCATTATCAGTTGAGGTGCTAATAACGCTACCGTTGTAAAAATTAAAGAAGTAATAGTCCCAAGGACCAAGCCCAGACCCAGTACTTTTTTTATGCTGCCTTTATCTTTTCTTCCCCAGAACTGAGACATAAATATTCCTGTCCCTGCATTTATTCCCGAAAGCACCAGCATAAATATAAAGAAATACTGATTCACAAGTCCTACTGCTGCTATTTCGCTTTCTCCCAATCTTCCTATCATCATGTTATCTATCATGTTAAGTGATGAACTTATTAAGTTTTGAAGAGTTATAGGGATAACCAACGTAAATATTGTTAAGAAAAATTTCTTATCGCCAAATAATTTCTTCATAAATTCCTCCTATGTGTAAGTATTGTATTTATGTATAATCAGGCTTATTACAGCCAGTAACTTAAAAAAGCTTAATCGAACCTTTTGCAAAATAAAAAGCACATGGGTTATAAGCCGCCCATCTGCTTTAATTACATACATTACTATGTTTTTATTTATAATTTAAACCAACAATTCTTAATTATAAAAGAGATATTATTAATAGTCAATATAAATATCTTCCTTTTTTCATTCAACATTCAGTCAGTCTCATGAGAAAAGAGAATTATTAACACCGCATCTCAGCTTTATTTTATTTACCTCTTTGAGGAATTTTCCTTACCGGATATCTTAATAATAGGCAGTCTTATTATGACTTTGGTTCCTTTATTCAAAGCGCTGTCTACCTGTATACTGCCTTTATGCTTCATCACTATCCATTTTGCTATGGATAAGCCTAAGCCTGTTCCTCCTGTCTGCTTTGCTCTGGATTTATCCGCTCTGTAAAATCTGTTAAATATATTTGGCAGATCCTTTTCATCAATACCTATTCCGGTATCTTTTATAGCTAGAACAGCTTCTCCTCCCTCTTCATAGGAAGAAATGCTTATTACACCTCCATCAGGTGTATATTTTATACTGTTATCTATAAATATTCTCAAGCATTGCTTTATAAGTTTAGGATCAGCATAAAGATTAATTTTTTTATTTCTAAAGCACTGAATCTCATGATTCTCATCAATTAGCCTTGTATCTTTAAGCACTTCCTCTATAAGCTCATTTAAAGGAAACTCATTCATATTTATACTTTGAGTATTTTTATCTCCCCGAGCAAGGAAAAGAAGCTTCTCTACTAAATCCTTCATATTATCCGATTCCGTCTTTATAGCTTCTATAGACTCTTCAAGTACCTTTTCATCTTCCTTCCCCCACCTTTGAAGCATATTGGCATAACCTTGAATAACTGCTATAGGCGTCCTTAACTCATGAGAGGCATCTGATACAAACTGATTTTGCACCTCGTAGGCTCTCTGAAGCCTGTTCAGCATATCATTAAAGGTCATAGCTAAATCTTTAAGCTCATCCTGGGTCCCCCCTGTATTCAGTCTGGTATCTATTTTGTTAATGGTGATATTTTTTACAGTACTAATCATCTCGTCTATTGGTCTTAATATCCTTCTGCTCCTTTTAGCGCTTGCTTCCAGAGAAAGAAGTATGGATAGTAACTCAGCAACTAAAAGTATAATAAATATTTTAACTAAGTTTCTTATTTCTCCGTATAAGGGAAAAGCAAGCTTCACATCAATATCACCTTCAGAAGTATAAATTGTTTTTTCATATGCATAATTCAGCTTCATAACTCCGTCATTAATCTTTTGAAAGCTCACTAAATTGTTCACGGAAAAGGGTATTTCATCATTTTCTAAAGAACGATTTTCATTAAATCGTGCAATGACCTTAGGTGAATAATCATTGCCGTTTTGATCAAAATCCATGCTGTTAAATATTTTAACTCCCTCAGAATTATAAATCCTAAGGTTTAATCCGCTAACACTGCTTATCATATTAAGCTTTTCATTGGGTATATAGCTTTCAGTTACCTTTACAGCCTCTATTTCCTTAAAGCTTTGGTTCATAGTATTTTCTATCCTATTAAAGCTCATATATCCATAAACTATTAAAATTGCTATATTAACCGAGAACATAATGCTCAAAAATCTTAAGGAGTACATTAAATTCAATTTAAGGACTATTGAAAATCTTAATTTAGTTAAATATCTTTTATAAATTTCTTTAAGAAAGTCCTTACCCTTTTTTATGATGTATTTTAAAAACTCCATATCTTCCAATTTCTTATTTTTCTGCTCTTTTCTATTTTTACTCATCTCTTACCACATATCCAACCCCTCTTATGGTTTGAATAATCTTTACATTATATCTATCATCAAGCTTGCTTCTTAAATATCTTATATAAACATCCACTACATTGGTATCTCCCAGGTAATCATAGCCCCAGACAGTTTCCAGTATTTTTTCTCTGGTTAATACCCTGTTTTTATTTAAAAGGAGATAGTGAAGAAGATCAAATTCCTTCTTTGTCAATTCAATTATATCCCTATTATAGGTGACTATATGCATATCTGCATCCATATGAAGAGCGCCATAATTAAGGTTTTCTGTTTTTCCCTTCCCATTGGAAATCTGAGTATTTCTCTTTAACAGTGCTCTTATTCTTGCTAACAGCTCCTCTATCTCAAAGGGCTTTGTTACATAATCATTAGCTCCCATATCCAAGCCTGCAACCTTATCCATGGTTTCATCCTTAGCGGTAAGCATGATTATAGGAATATCTGAAAACTGTCTTACCCTTCTAAGAACTTCTATCCCGTTTAATGAAGGCAGCATTATATCAAGAAGAACAAGATCATAATTATTATTTTTTATTTTCATAAGAGCTTCTCTTCCATCATGTACCTTTTCAGCCTTATACCCCTCATAATTCAGTTCTAGCTCAAGAAATCTGGCTATTTTAATTTCATCCTCAACAATAAGTATATTTTCATTCATACCATAGCCTCCCGCCTTTTTATTTAAATGGTATAACTTGATTATAAACTAAAAAACCTATAAATATAAAAAATAACTAAAATCTATTTTAGACAATTAAATTACAAGTACTATTATAATTAAGTTTAATAAATGAGAATACGGATTACTTTAACTCCCTAGCCACCATACATTAAAAAAACATCTGCAAAACAGTGATATTATCTTCTGAATTGCAGATGCTCTTTATTTAAAGATTCATTATAACCCTGTATCCTTCTATAGAATTTCTTCATGTCATAGCAGAGACTTTATTACTTAGAAGCTTCTGCTTTTATATTTTCAGCAGCTTCGGACATTTTTCTCAAAGCTTCATTTGCTTGAGTCTTTTCAACATCCTTCCCCTGAAAAGAAAATTTATGTCCTGTAAATAATGCTATTATAAGAAGGGGAATAGACATATACGGTACAAGCACTAAAACCAATACAAATATCGTAAGAGATAATCTCAAAATTATATTATCATTTTTTTCAATTAATATGTGGTTGCTGTTGCCCTTCTTTAAAACCTTTTTACAGTAATTTATAAATCTTCCTACAGACTTAGAAAAGCTGTCTTCAAAATTTTCTTTAGATTCTTTAAAATTGTCATCTTTCTTATACTTATGGTTTTTTTCTAAATATATGACAGCCTCAAGTACATCTCCATTTGTCTGCTCTAAAGCAGCTTTAGCCTCTTCATAGGTTACATCAACTCTTTTTCTCAACTCATCAATCTGCTCTATTGTTACCATTAATCATCCCTCCAAGTTTTTTATTTATCTTATGTCTTTATTATAGTAAGGGATTATTACAGTAAAATTAGTAAAAGATTAAAATTACATTAGAAAAATGGTGCCAGGACGTGGCATTTGTCACTTGTCACGTGCCTGGCACCATTTTTTAAATCCTATTGATAAATTCCTGCCACTCCTCCAGAATCCCTAGATTCTGAAACTTTTCAGTAAAGTAGCTTTTCATTTCCTCCCTTACCTTTGTATAATCCTCTAAAGTGCTTTTCCTTTCAAAATATTCCCTTAAAAGCCTGTCCTCTTCCTCAGTAATGTAATAGCTGTAGTGCTCTTTAGAATTTTGAAGGCTTTCCAAGGTAATAGGCATATCTTTTTCATCCTCCATAATAACCATAGTAGAGGCTACAAGATCACCTATCCTTTTATGCTCCTTGTTAAAAAATATAAAAGCAATTCCTATTCCGTAGCTGTCTATGGTAATCTTAAATAGATTTCTGAGAGCTGAATGCTTAAAGGTGATAGGTTCTCCGCTGTTTCTTATGGTTCTAAGCTTCAGAAACTTTTTCCCAGGAGTTCTTCCATTCATTTTAAGCTCTGCATACATGAAATATCCATAGGAAATTATGGCATAAACTATAAAGGCTATTCCTAAAATCCACCCATAATGCTCCTCCCAAAGAGAAGGATTATAATATAGGGAAAGTAAGAGTCCAATAACCATGACCATCACAATTAAATCTTTAATTATCATATCTATGGCCGCAGCAGCCACCCTGGAGCCTAAGTCTGCAAGGGTATATTCAATTTCGATATTTTCCGGTGTAATAATTCTTATTTTTTTCATAAATATCACTCCATTTTGTCTATGCACAAAGCAATTTTATTTGGTAAAATTAACATGAGGTGAAGATATTGAAAGAAGAACAATTTATTCAAAAAAACTCAAATATATGGAAAGAACTAGAGATGTTTTCTTCTAAGATAAACAATAAGGGAATCAAGTCCTTTTCCTCCACTGAAATAAAAAGATTTCTTCACATCTTTAGACTTTCAAGCCATCATTTAGCTTATGCAAGAACCCATTATCCTCAGGATAAGGTTACCGGCTATTTAAATTCCCTGGTTGGTAAATGTCATAATCAAGTATATGCTGTAAAAAAATTTAACCCAAAGGAAATTTTAAATTATATATACACAGGTTTTCCCAAACTTCTTAAGGAAAATAAAGCTTATATCTATGCCTCCACAGCGATATTTGCATTAGGTTTCTTAATAACCCTTATAATGGTAATAAATGATATAACCAATGCTTATATCTTTCTTCCTGAAAATTTAGTAGAAGGATTAAAACAAGGTGCAAAAGGAGGAGCTGGAAACTGGAATTATCCTTTAATGTCCAGCTACATTATGGTTAATAATATAACCGTAGCCATAAAAGCTTTTGTTTTTGGGATAACCTTAGGTATAGGTACTATTTATGTTTTACTTATGAATGGAGCGATGTTAGGCACCTTTACCGCAGTTATTTACATGTACGGAGATCCAGTAAATTTTTGGTCCCTTATTCTTCCCCATGGCGTCATAGAGCTTACAGCTATCTTCATTGCCGGTGCTGCAGGTCTCATTATCGGAAGAAGTATACTGGTTCCAGGTGAGCTTTCAAGAAAGCACGCTCTTATTAAGAGTTCCAAAAAAGCTGTTTCTCTCATTGCAGGAATAGTATTTATGCTTATAATTGCAGGTATTATTGAAGGTTTCTTCACTCCTCTTAATATAAGTGAAGCCTTTAAACTTATCTTTGCATTCTTAACTGCAGTTATACTTGCACTGTATTTTTATATTCCATATAAGAAATCAAAATCAATATAATAAATTTACTGCTTGGCAGAAAAATATTTTGCCAAGCAGTTTTTTTCTGCGGAAGTTTTTACATATAGGTTCTGTTTTTAACTTGAATATATCTGTTTACCACGGTATATTCAAGCTTTTCTGCCGGACATTCAATGCATAGAATCCCTTTTCTGTTTAGGAGGGATATTATTTTCTGCCGTTCATCCAAAAGCTCTAAAGCAACACCTTTATTGAATATTTCTTCCTTGGTGGAAGCTTTCTCACCGCTTATAGCTTCAAGGCTTTCATTTTTTATAAGCACTATTACAACTATATTGTTTTTTGAAACCATTGGTAGAACTTTAAGAATATATTCAGCTTCCTCCAGGGTATCAAAATCCGTAAATAAGAAGATTATGCTTCTATGTCTTTCTTTTCTTTTAAAGTAGAAAAAAGCATCTTCATAATTTGAAGTCTCATTGGTGTGATCTATATGATAAAGTGCTTCTAATATCTTATTTCTATGTTCCGGCCCTTTCCCCGGCATTATCATACTGTTAACTTCCCTGTTAAAAAGCAGCAGCCCTGACTCATCACCATTTTGATTAACTACATCAGAGAGCACCAGAGCAGTATTTACTACCATATCCAGCTTTCTGTATCCCTTCAAAGTATAGCTCATGGGTCTTCGTGTATCTATAAATATATGAACATGCTGATTTTTTTCCGGCTCATACTGATTAACAATAGGCTTATTTCCTCTGGCTGTAGCTTTCCAGTTTATTTTCCTGTACTCATCTCCTGCAGTATATTCTCTTAAGCTTTCAAAGGAAGTACCTCTTCCCAGCATCCTCAAGTTTCGCTGCCCCTGCTTAAAGGAACGGTTATTAGTTATGCCTAGCCTGTATTTTCTTAAATTCTTCATATTAGGATAAACCTTAAATTCTCTGGGAATCCTGATCTTAGAATTTATCATGCAGAGCTTCAGCTTTCCCTGATATCTTGCATGAACCTTCCTGAAGGTAAAAGCACCTCGCTTTGTAGGCATCACTTCATAACTGAATATACTTTTATTATGAGGGGGAACCTTTCCACTCATTATGCTTTCCTTAAATTTAAAATGATGTTCCGGTATTTCATCTTTAAGCTCTATATAAAGCTCTCTTTCACTCTTGTTATAAACCTCAAAGGATATTTTTTCATTTTCATATAAAGATAAGGAATCATGGCCTGTTCTTTCTATAAATATTCTTCCGTTTTCCTTTGATATTAAATAATCCGTTATAAGCAGCATAAAAGCTATAGCATTGTAGAGTATAAAGAATATAAAGGAATTATCTAATATTAAGGAAAATGTAAGAATCACCGCTCCAAAGAGCAGTAAGTATATAAAACGTTTTGTAATACTCAAATATATCACTCTACTCTCTATCTAGGTACTTTTATTTTTGCAAGTATATCCTTAAGAACCTGATCTGCTTTAATACCCTCAAGCTCTAATTCAGGCTTTAATATTATCCTATGCCTTAGAGTAGGAATAGCCATCTTCTTTATATCCTCAGGAATTACATAATCCCTGCCGCTGTAGGCCGCCGCTCCCTTAGCACATTGCATTAATGCTATAGATCCTCTGGGAGAGCTTCCTATATCTATAGTAGGATTATTTCTGGTTTCCGCGATTATATTAACAATATATTCAATTAAAGCCTCTTCTATCTGTACTTTCTGAACTTCTTCCCTGCTTCTTAAAATATCCTCGGGAGTAAACAGAGACTGTATACCGCATTTATCTAAATCTGTACTGGAAAAACCTTGATTATGACGTTTTAAAACCTCATTTTCAGCTTTTAATGAAGGATAATCTATTACTATCTTCATAAGAAATCTGTCTATTAATGCCTCAGGAAGAGGATAAGTTCCCTCATACTCTAAAGGGTTTTGTGTAGCAAATACCATATAAGGCGATGGCAGGTCTATCATTTCTCCGTCTATAGATACAGTGTTTTCTGCCATAGCTTCTAATAATCCTGCTTGTGTTTTAGGCGGTGTACGGTTAATTTCATCTGCTAATAGGAAGTTTGTAAAAACCGGTCCTTTTGTGAGCTCAAATTCCCTTGTCTGCATATTAAATATCTTTGTACCGGTAACATCTGCCGGCATAAGATCCGGTGTAAATTGTATCCTTTTAAAATCTAAGTCCAGGGTTTTTGCCAGAGTTTTAATCATCAGGGTTTTAGCAAGCCCCGGTACGCCTTCTATAAGTACATGTCCACCGCTTATAAGGCTTATAATAGATTGCTCTATCAGCTCATCCTGCTCTACAATTACCTTTCTAAGCTCTCTATTTATACCCTCCACTATATTTATCACTTTATTGTTTTCCAGGTTTTCCAATATGAATCTCTCCTTTTTGCTATAGCATTGTTAAGCTCTTCTATTATATTTATTATCTGAAGGCATTCCCTTCCGTTGCATTTTTTATTTTTATCCATCCTATTCATAAACTCATAAACCTTTTTAGCTTCTTTCAACATAGGAAGTCCTTCATTCTCCCACTTTTCTAACCAGGTTTCATGATTAGCTTTAATTTCCTTCAGTAACCCTGTATAGTAGTTTTCAGTTATAATATCCCAGCAGTCAGCCCTGCTGTAAATAGAAGCTGTATTATAAAGGTACTCATTTTCTGTCCTCTCCGTTTCCTCATAAAGAGGTATAGGCTTTCCGAACCTTTTTCCTTTATAGTAATATAGAGCCATTATAGCTAATACCAGCTGATAAACTATAATCTTCATGGCAAAAGGGATGCTGCCCCACAGGGATTTCCCTTCATTAGGCAGATATATAAAATATTCGTTAAAGTATATTCTTTTATAAGTACTCTTATCAAGTTCCTTAACTAATTTGTAAGCATCTGAAGTATTCTTGGTCAAAGTTTTATTAGTAAAATAAGAAGGATTGAAAGTGACTACCTTACCTTTAAAATAAGTATATTGAGCAGTCCCCTTTTCCTCTTTAGAAGCAAGCTTATATTCTGTATTTTCTAGATTCCTTGAGGTCAAATATATTATTTTTCCTCCCTTTTTAATCCACTGCATTATTTCCGGAGAATTAATATCGAATTGCCCATAGTCAGCTATAATCTGAATGCTTTGAGTCTCAATGGAGCCTACAGGCTTTAATGTCCTTTCTACAGGGTACTTTAATTCCTTCAATCCTTGGAAAAACACGCTGTATCCACCTTTTGTATTATTTATTACAGAATAATTCGGTAGATTGTCCTCCATTCTGCTGCTTAATATAAATGCTCCTATGAGGAATATTGGCATGAGTATGAATAAGGCTATAAGTTCTTTGCTAAGCTTTTTTTTCAACAGTCATCACCTCATTCCATAAAAGCTCTGTCTTTGAGTTCCAGGAATTATACATGTCCTGAGTGCAGGCTTTATTTCCGTACCAGATGAAATTAAAAATGTTCATAAGCTCTTTTATTTCTTTAAGCTTAAAGAAATTTTCTTTCATCAGATATTTATAAATTTCTTCATTGGTTTTTGTCTCATCTAAATACAGCAGGCTTTTTTCATGTAGTAAAAACAGCAAAGCAATGAAATCCATCCTTATAGCTTCCCTGTATTCACCTTTTTCCTTAAGGGTAGAAGCCTTGTTTTTTAAGCTTTGAGGAGTTGCAGCTTCGTCAATTCTTTCTCCCAGAATCTCTTGAAGCTTATTTCTATTTTTAAGTACTTTATTAGTTTTCATCACTACAAAAATAATCAATGCCACTAAAAGAATTATTCCTATAATCATAAAGATATCCGATAACATCTCTGGAGCTTCCGGAGAAAAATTTGCACCTGAAAAATGCTTCTGCATGAAATCAACAATTTTTCTCATCAAAGTTCTTCGAAATTTATCCATTAAAGTTTCTGAATCCCTTACTAAGTGGCTGTATTCAGGCTTATTTAATATATTCTGTATTGAATTTTCAAACTCGGTTGGCGAAGTAATAATTAAACTCAATAATCTCACTTAACTATTTCCTTTCATGGTATCTCGTAATTTTTTTATCCTCAATTCTAAATCCAGCCCCTCTATTTTAAATCTCTGATTGTAATAAAGCATGGTGGTAAAAATCCCTCCTATAGGTGTCACTATGAGCCATGTCATAATATTAATAGGTCCTGATAATATACCAAATAATCCTCCCAAAAGTACTTTAAAATCAGAATTTGCATTAAACAATTTTCCTAATAAAAATACAATACCAATTATTAAACTTACTACAGCTTGAAGGGAATATCTTATACCTGCAACAGTTATAACAAATACAAAATTATATAAAACTATTCTCCAGAAATTTTTTCTTACCAGCATTATACTCTTTTTAATAGCTGAAAAAGCACCTTTACCTTCTATAACCCCTGCATGGAAGGAAAATGAAAACAGCGAAAAATATATAAGCATCACAGCAGAGACAGCAATCATTAAAAGCAAGGGTACCCCTAGAAGAGGAATCCACGATGCATTAATGAGGGCAATATTTAAATAATAATTGGTTTCAAAGCTTTCTACGATGGATTTTATTATGAACCAAAAGACTCCTATAGCAGGCAAAAGAGAAATCCCTACCATGATTAAAATAAGAAATATCTTAGGAAGGGCTTTAAAAGAAAGTGAAATAGCCTTTTGCACCGTAACCTTATACCCTGTAAATTCCTCAGCAGATATGCTGATCATCCCAACATAAATGGATACTGCAAAAGTTGAAGCTACTAGTATAAGTAAGGATATAAAAAGCACCATAAAAAAATCAGAAGGTGATAAAGATAATACTACTCCAAATATAACAGCACCTAACATTATTGATATAAAAGCTATTACCCCCACAATAATGCTGTAAGCTAAATTGAATAATACCAATGTCTTTAGTTTTTTTCTTAAAACATCTATGGATCTATCCAGTATTTGTGAAAGACTCATTATTTCCATGTCATACCTCCCGGACGCCGATTTTGATAATATCATTACCTAAATTTTACTAAAATGTTGAGAAAATAGGAAGTATATTTTCAATAATAATTATTTAAAAATAATTGTTAACATTTTAGAAAAATATAGGTGCCAGGCACGTGACAAGTGACAAACTTTAAAGTTTGTCACTTGTCACGTGCCTGGCACCTTTCTTTTAATCTACTGATTTCAAGGATTCTACCATTTTTATTTTCTTAAGCTTATGATACATTACCAAATTAACAATACCTGCAAAGATCATAGTTAATATAAAGGAATATACATAGCTCATAGCTTTTATTTCTCTTCCAAACATCAGATTTTCCACCTCTGAGGTAACTACAATAAACTGGTGAAGGAATATTCCTAAAACGAGGCCCACTAAAGCTCCCAGCATGGTAAGTATGATATTTTCCCTGTACACATAAGCGGATACTTCTTTATCATAAAAACCTAAAACCTTAATAGTGGCAATCTCCCTGAGCCTTTCACTTACATTTATGTTAGTAAGATTGTAAAGCACTATAAAAGCCAGCGCTCCCGCTGATACTATAAGTACTATAATCACGTAGTTCAAGCTCCTGGTAACATCGCTGAAGGTTCTGTTTATTTCAGTGGTAAAGGATAGTGAACTTACCTCCTGATGAGTAAGAAGATCCTCAGAAAGCTTATTTTCAAAATCAGAACTGCTCTCTGAAGTTTTCGCCATTATTTTATGGAATTCCGGCTTTTTTCCATAGAGTTTCTCATAAAGCACAGGGGTCATATAAGCATAATGTCCGGCATAGTTTTCTGTAATACCTATTATCTCTGCTTCATACCTTTCATCCTCTTCTCCTCTTATGGATACCTTATCTCCTATCTTTACATTAAGGCCTTTTGAAAGCTTTTCTGTTAAAATTACTCCTTCGTCAGTAAGGTGCAATTTATCCTGATTAACTCTTCCCCTTAAAGAAATAAAGTCTTCAAGAGTTTTAGTATCCTTTGGAACCATTAAGGAAACGCTTTTTTCTTCACCACCTGCATCCATCTTTATATTCTCTTCTCTCATAAACATATGATCTGTAATTCTGTGTTCTTGAGATAGAGAATTAATAAACTCTGCATTTTTACCTGAATTTATTGAATCCTTTAAATCTATAATAAGCTGGTATTTAAATATCTCTTCAAACTGCTTGGAGGTTATTGAAACAATAGAATCTTTAAGTCCAAATCCTACCAAAAGAAGTGCTGTACAACCTCCTATACCCAGTATGGTCATTATAAATCTCTTTTTATATCTAAATATGTTTCTTGCAGTAACTTTATGAGTAAAGCTTAACCTTGACCACAAGGGTTTTATTCTCTCAAGGAAAATTCTTTTTCCTGATTTAGGAGCCTTTGGTCTCATAAGGAGAGCAGGGGCAGCCATAAGCTCCTTATAGCAGGCAAACCACGTTGCTGCAAGAGTTGTTAATACGGAGCCGGCGATAGCTAATGCTACAGAAGGTCCATCAAACTCTACTACAAATTCAGGGAGTATATACATCATCCTGAATGCATTAAATATAACTCTTGGGAATACCTGTACTCCTATAAGCACTCCTACAAGTCCACCGGTTAGACTGGCAAGCAATGCATAAATGAGATATTTTGAAGCAATGGCTGCTTTTCCGTATCCCATAGCTTTATAAGTTCCTATATAAATCCTCTGCTCATCTACCATTCTGGTCATAGTAGTAAGAGAAACTAAAGCTGCTATGAGGAAGAAGAACACAGGAAACACCTTTGAAATAGCATCCATCCTATCTGCTGCATTGCCATATTCTACATATCCAAAGTTAGTATTTCTATCAAGTACATACCACTTTGGTTTTTCAATGCTATTTATATCCTCTTCGGCATCAGCAATCTTGTTTCTTGCATCAGCAAGTTTTTCATCCGATTCCCTTTTCCCTTTTTCATACTCTTCTTCGCCCTTTTTCAATTCTGCTTTAGAGCTTTCAATCTTCCTTTCTGCCGCACTGAATTCATCCTCTGCCTTTTTCTTTGAAGCTTCCAGTTTTTCTGATTCCTGTTCAAGTTTTACTTTAGATGCTCCCAGAGTCCTCTTTGCCTCCTGAAGTTTCAGTCCCCCTGCTTTCAGCTCCTGCTTTTTCCCCTGAAGCTGCTTCTTAGAAGCTTCAATATGTGCTCTTTCTTTAGAAATAGCTGCTTCTCCTGCCGCTATTTGCTGCTGCAGCATCTGTCTTTCAGCTTCTGTTAAACTTTTATTGTTTTCCAAAATATATTTAAGGTCATTTATCTTTTGCTGCGCACTTGTTAACTGACTTTCCCCTTCGGCAATCTGTTTTTCCGCAGCTGCAAATTCTTTTTCCGCTCTGGATTTATTTTCTAAAAACGCAGAATACTGTTCCTCATATTTTTTCTCACCCTGCTGAAGATCTTTGTATCCTTGATTAAGCTTATTTTCAGCATCTGTAATAATATTTTTAAATCTCTGACGATTTTCCTTTAAAGCCTTTTCTCCCTGAGCTATTTTATTTCTTCCATCCTGAAGCTTATCCTCTGCCTCTTTAAGCTCTTTTTTCTGAGTTTCCTCACCTTCAGCTAAATCCTTCTTTGCCTTTGAAAGCTCCTTCTGCGCTTCAGCCATTATTTCTTCATATCTTATTTCTTTTCTTTCATCACCTAAAGCCTCCAGCTTATCCTTTACAGGATTAATTATATTTTTATATTCTTCACTGTAACTTGCCTCTTTTCTGGCATTATTAGAAGTTATAAATATATCCGTATAAGCCGGAATATTAAAGTCCTCCTGAGGTATCATTATATAAGCGCTTATCTTACCGTTTCCTATAGAGGTTCTTCCTCTTTCATAAGAAATATAATAAGGTGACTCCACCACTCCTACTATTGTAAATTCATTAGTCTTAAGGCTTTCCTCAATGTCTTTATCAGTTCCTGATTTTATCTTGATCTTGTCACCTATAGACAAACCATTGCTTAATATTTTTCCTTTTTCAACCACTGCCTCTCCTGACTTTTCAGGCAGCCTGCCCTCTATAAGCCTTGGTCGGTTTATAAAATCTTCATCCTTAGAATCCAGTTTATCTAAAGGAAGAGCAAAAACCTTTATCCCCTGATCTTTATTTTCAATGTTTACAAGGCCATCCATAGAGTAAGTAGGAAACACTCCCTGAGTTTCCTGCAGATTTTTTACAGCCTCCACATCCTTATCGGTAAAACCTAAGGTGGATAAAAGATGTATATCCATAAATCTGTATTCATCAAAATATCTATCTCCTGTAGCCTTCATGTTAGGTCCTGTAGCCTTAACTCCCGAAAAAAAAGCTACTCCCAGGGCAACTATCGCAAAAATAGCTAAAAATCTACTGAGGCTCCCCTTTATTTCTCTAAAGGTATCTTTAATTAAAGAGTTTTTCATGTTACCACTCTATTCTTTCTACTGGAGTTGGATTTTGGTTTATTGTGATATCATCCACTTTTCCGTTTTTAATTTTTATAACCTTATCTGCCATGGGAGCAATAGCAGAATTATGGGTTATCACCACCACAGTCATGCCCAGGTTTCTGCAGGTATCCTGAAGCAGCTTTAAGATAGATTTACCGGTATTATAATCCAAAGCCCCGGTAGGCTCATCGCAGAGTAAAAGCTTAGGCTTCTTTGCCAGAGCTCTTGCTATAGCTACCCTCTGCTGCTCTCCTCCGGAAAGCTGTGCAGGAAAGTTATCTCTTCTTTCGGATAACCCCACCTGCTTCAAAATAGTTTCCGGATCTAAAGGTTCCTTTCCTATCTGCGTAGCCAGTTCCACGTTTTCCAAGGCTGTTAGATTTTGAATTAAATTATAGAACTGAAAAACAAATCCGATATCATATCTTCTATAGGTGGTTAGCTGCTTTGAGCTGTATCCGCTCACCTCATTACCATCTACTATTATTTTTCCGCTGCTAGCAGAGTCCATGCCGCCTAAAATATTTAAAATTGTACTTTTTCCTGCTCCGCTAGCACCTACAACTATTACAAATTCACCTTTATCTATGGAAAAAGTAACTCCATCTACTGCCTTTATTTCCACTTCTCCCATTTTGTATATCTTTTTTACATCCTTTAAGTCAATGTAAGAACTCAAATTTGTCACCTCTTATTATTTAATGTTATATTATTATCTATAATCTACATACCTATTATAGAAACTTTAATTAACATCATCTTCTAAATTTTCAAAAATCAGTAATTAGTTATATTTTAATAACTGTATAAAATTATACAATAAAAAACCCTTGTAAAGTCAAGGAATTTACAAGGATTTAAAGATAATTTTAACAATGATATAAATATAGTAGTTTTACTGTATAAAATGTCAAACTAAAAGGTCTTTTATATAGTTGTTTAATTTACTTAATCTTAACTTTGAATTCCTCTAATATTCTTTGAGGATAATTATGAAGCTTTAAATATATTGGGCCTTTGATATCTTTATTAATCTTAATATCACTCCTTATATTAACAGTATTATCTGAATCTTGAGAGCTAGTACTCTCACCAATAGTATAAGAAACTCCGTTACTATCAGTTATTTCGTTATAAATAAAACCGTAAGTTCTGGTTTTCTCTATTTCAGAGTCTATTTTAAAATCAAATTCTAAGATTAATCTGTCTTCCCACCTGATAAATGATTTCATCTTTATATTGCCATCAGGAGCAGTTAGGAGCTCTTTCTTATCTAAATCCACTTTTAGATAGAGCTTATCCTTATCTACAGCCCTTAAGCTTTTTCCTCTAATATAAAGCTCCTTGGAGTCTCTGAAATAATTACTTTGAAAATATATTATCTCATTGTAATCATCTATTTTAACCCCCGATTTTCCGTTTACAATAGGCCTTCTTACCTCCCCTACTTCGTCCACAATCTCTATATCGTCAAAATGTAGTATCTGTTTTGTATTGCTTTTATCATAGTGAATTTTTAAAGCTGCTTGCATGGGAGTAACAACTAAGCTTTCAAAGAAGATCTTTTGTCCCTCTATCTCTGCTGCTTTGTTTATTTCATAGATTTTACTCATATCCTGAAGCTTTTTATTGTCCAGTGAAATTTCAAAATTCCATATATAAGGCAGTACTTCAGCTTCACCTCCATATTTTTCAGCTATTTCCTCCAAGGTCACATCAATCCTTAATTTTCCCGGTATTTTAGCAGCATCTTTAAAATGAAAATCCACTGTATTTTCTATTTTGTTAAACTTAATCATATCCCTGTCTACAACCTTTACTATTCCGGAAGAAGCTACTATTTCTTCTCCTTCACCTTGGATTATCATTTCATCTATAGTTACATATCTGTGGTTTCCCTTATTTTCAATGGTGTAGAAAACTACAGCCTTGGAGTTATCAATTATTATGTCATTAATAGTAAATATAAGATTGTCATGCTCTACAGATTGATCGATATTTTCTATAAATCCATTATTTAAAGCATCCTTTATTCCCTTATCGTAATTAATCAGATCCACAATTCGATTAAAACCTGGTATTCTTCTTACATAGGAGGCAAAGACTGTAGAGGTTCTGATAGATATAACGAATAATACACACATAAATACCGCCGCAGTGAAGGAAATCCTTCTGACTTTTCTATGTCTTCTCTTATTTATCCCCGTGTCCAATCCTCTTTTAATATATTCATCAATATTATCCGGAGGATTTATACTATTTATATCCTTTGATATTTCCTTTAAATAATTTTCCTCTCTATATGACAATCTCTTCACCACCTTCACTTAATAGAGATTTAAGCTGCTCAAGGCCTCTTCTTACTCTGACTTTTACGGTACCCTCAGGTATTTTTAATATCTTTGAAATATCAGCAGTGGTCATATCGTGAAAATACTTTAATATTATAGGTGTCTTATATTTGGGCTTAATTTTTTCTATAGCTGCCTCTATTACAATCCTATTTATACATTCCTTATCAATGCTTTCTATATCCTCAGTTGTTATATTTTGGAGGCCTTCTTCTCCTCCATCTATAAAAATGATTTTCTTTTTCTTTTTATTTTCATCTATACAATAATTTATTGCTATTCTAATCAACCAGGTATTAAAGTGCTCTTCCTTTTTTAAGCTGCTGAGCTTGGTATATGCCCTGCAGGTTACCTCCTGAATTCCCTCTAAGGTATCCTGCTCATTTTTCAAATAGCTGTATATTATCTTATATAACTTTTCTTTATTGTATGAGATAAGCTGAAAAAAGGCTTTACTATCACCCATTTTAGAAGCCTTAACCATCTCCTCCACATCCATATAAGAACCTCCCCTGCACTTAACTGCTTACCCTTTATAATCATTAGACTGAACATATAGACAATTAGTTTCAGAAATTTATATTTATACAAATATTTTACATTGAAAAATAAAATTTATATATATGAAACTCCTTTAAAGTCTTATAATTAAATATATAAAAGGATAATGGAGGAGGGTGATAGCATGAATTTATCTAAAGAGCTGCTGACTGAAAAGGAAATTACTAAAGAAATAAACTTATGCAACAGTAAAGGAGAATTGCTTCAGAACAGCATTGTATGGGCGAGACATCCTTTAATAAACTGTAATCTTTCCGGGAGATTTCTCAGAAAAAAGAAATGGAATTATTGGTGCGTAACCGGTAAAGATTGTCTGTTTTCTGTTACTATCTCTAATATAGACTATGCTGGAATGATATTTGCCTATTTTTTGGATTTCAAAACCCATAAATTCATTGAAAAAACGGTGATTTCACCATTTGGAAAGGACTGTAGCATGCCTGAAGCTGTTCACGCCTCTGTAGAATTTGATAATCCTAAGCTAAGGATTAAATTTATTGAAGATAACGGAATAACTCACATTACTGCAGAATGCAGAGATTTTAACGGTGAAAAAATGGAGGCAGATTTCAGGGTTATATATCCTGAAAATCACGAAACCTTAAATGTAGTTGTCCCTTGGGATAAAAAGCATTTTCAGTTTACCTCTAAGCATGAATGTCTTCCTGTAGAGGGATATTTAAAGGTGGGTCAAAGCACCTATGACTTTGAGCAGAGCAACACCTTTGCTTGCATGGATTTTGGAAGGGGTATATGGCCCTATAAAGTGAAATGGAATTGGGCAAATGCTTCAGGAATTATAAACGGAAGATCTATAGGTTTAAATCTGGGAGGAAAGTGGACAGATAATACCGGTATGACTGAAAATGCTTTAGTGGTGGATGGAAGGCTTACAAAGATAAGTGAAGATATGGTGTTTGAATATAACCCCCAAAACTTTATGGAGCGCTGGAGTATAAAAACCAGTATAACAGATAAAGTAGATTTAAAATTCACACCTTTTTTTGAAAGGATTGCAAAAACGAATCTTGTACTTATAAAATCAGAGGTACATCAAATGGTAGGTTATTTTTCAGGCACTATAATAACTGATGAGGGAGAAAACATATCTATAGACAGACTTCTTGGCTGTTCTGAGGAGCACTTTGGTCAGTGGTAGCTCATTATAAAGCCTTCTAAAACAATAAAAACACAGGAATCACCAATAACTGCCTCTAAAGTAGATAGAAGCTTAATTGCTACCTATCTATAGAGGCAAGTAAAATGATAATCTTGTGTTTTTAATTCTCCATATACTCCTCAAGGGTTATACCATAATTCTTTATTTCTTCACTGGCATTAACTCCTACATATCTGTAATGCCATGGTTCGTAATTATAGCCGGTTACTTTTTCTTTTCCCTTAGGATATCTTAATATAAACCCGTATTTATGAGCATTGGCATCAAGCCATTTGAAGGCTTTAGTATTTTCAAAAGCAGTATCTAAAGCAGTATGTTCCGTTGACACCATATCCATGGATAACCCTGACTGATGTTCACTGGTACCTGGCTGTGCCACATATTTATCAGCATAGCTTTTTCCTGATTTTTTAACCTTATTATTGTAAACACTTTCCTGTATTTTATAGCTTCTGTATCCTGATACCCCCAAAAGGGTTATTCCTTCCTCCCGAGCGGCATTAAACATTCTTTCTAAGGCCTCTGCTGCCTCTTTTTCCATCTTTTTTACTAAGGGATCTGCAGAGGATTTAAATTTAACCTTAGGAACCACTAACTCCTTAGGTATAAAATCTTTATCCAATTTATTTTTTCTGTTAACCAGAAGTATTCCTTGAGAATATTTATATTTATCTTCAGAATTATTATCATTCTCTTCCTCGATCTCTGCAGAAGGACTTTCACCCTTATCCTCAGAATCATCCTTAACATATTTATTAAATATACCGGATATATTTTTTAGAACTCCGCCTTCCTTATTGCTGTCCTTTGAGTCCTTTTCCTGTTTTTCAGAATTTTCCTCCACACTGCTTGTACCAAAAATCTTAAAAATATATTCGTTTTTTGTTGAGTACAACATAACTCCTAGAACTATTATAGTTGCAGATATAAATGCTATGTATTTTTTCACCTTCACTACTCCTTCCTCATCTACTAATTATATATCAAATGAAGCTCTTTTTTAAATTAATTAAATTACAATAAAACTTATAATATTCTTATTTTCTCCTTTATTAGTGCATATATTACTACGGTTAAATCTAAAAAAAGTCACTCAATTCCTTAAGAGAACTGCTCAATTAATAATTTTTACTATTTAGTAATAATTATTTAATATTTTGGTAATATTGTTCATATAATCCTAACAGAAATATATTAATAATAGAGGTACAATTTAAATAAGAATATATTGGTCATACCAATTGAAGAATTTTATAACGGAGGAATTTTTTATGAATATAACCGTTTGTATTAAACAAGTTCCGGATAGCACTGAAGTAAAAGTAAAGGAAAACACCGGAACTTTAATAAGAGATGAAATCAGTTCTCAGATAAATCCTTACGATCTTTATGCTCTAGAAACAGCGCTGCAGATAAAAGAATCAGTTTCAGGAAAAATATCTGTTATAACCTTAGGAGAAGAGCATTCTCATCAAATTATAAAAGAAGCTTATATGATGGGTGCTGATGAAGGATTCTTAGTATCTGATAAAAGGTTTAACGGTTCTGATGTATACGTAACCGCTTATATATTATCTCAGGCTATAAAAAGGTTTACTGAAAGTACCGTGATTCTCTGCGGAAAAAAATCCACAGACAGCGGAACTTCCCATTTAGCTTCTGAATTAGCCGAAATACTTAACATTCCATGCCTTACTAATATAAGAAGGATAATTAATATTAAAGAAGATTCCCTTACCGTGGAGGCTGATATGGAGGATTCCTTGATTCAGGCAGAGATAAAAACCCCCTGCATACTTAGTGTAGATGAAAGCATAGCAGAACCCAGGCTGCTTTCCTTTAGAAAAAAGCTGCAAACTAATGATAGAGAAATAAAGAGGATATATCTTGAGGAGCTTGAGGACAAGAATGAATATAACTATGGGTTAAAAGGCTCCCCCACCAATATCTCCAAGCTATATCCCGCTGAGAATTTCTCCGAGAAAACTAAAGCTTTAAATGAAAAGAAGCTTTCTCCTGAGGGCTCCCCTCTTCAGCTTAAAAGGATTTTTCCCGAGGGAGTAGATTCCGGTAAGGAAATTTGGTCGGGCGCTTCTATAGGCTTAGCAGAAAATATATACACCAAGCTTAAAGAGCTTAAGCATGTATAGGGGGTATTAGATATGGATAAGCTAACGGATAATAATTTAAAGAATAAAAATTTCTGGAAGGGCATTGCTGTAATCGTAGATCACAATAATGGAGATATCAATTCCGTTACCTTAGAACTTATTGCTAAGGCAAAGGAATTATCTGAGAAGGCTAATGAAAAGCTCTATGCTGTTTTTATCGGGAGCTCCATAAAAGCTTCTGCGGAAGAGCTTCTATACTACAGTGTGGATGAAGTTTTTATATATGAAGATACAGAGCTTCAGCATTTCAGACCTGAACCCTATGCGTCAGCATTAGAGGATTTTATACATTATGTAAAACCTTCAATTATACTATCTGCCTCCAGCGCTGCAGGGAAAATGCTTGCATCAAGAATCGCAGCACGATTTAAAACAGGATTATCTGCTGACTGTACTTCTTTAGATATAAATGAAAAGGGAGAATTGCTTCAGATAAGACCGGCCTACGGCGGTAGTATAATGGCAGAAATAATAACTAATAAAAGGCCTCAGATGGCTACAATAAAGCCTCAGGTTTTTCCTGCAGCAGATAAATCAGAAAATCCTTCCGGTAAACTAACCTTCCGCTCTCCTAAGGATTTAACTTCAGGGATTAATATACTAGAGGTTTCAAAGAAGCATAAGGAAATAGGCATAACAGAAGCTGATGTATTGGTAGCCATAGGAAGAGGCATCAAAAATCAGAAGGATATAAAAATGGCTGAGGAGCTTGCTGAGGCTTTAGGCGCTCAGCTGGCAGTCACAAGACCCTTAACGGAAATGGGCTGGGCAGATGCCAGCAGACAAATAGGAGTAAGCGGTAAGATAGTGAAGCCTAAGCTTATTATAACCTTAGGAATATCCGGTGCCATCCAGTTTACCATTGGAATGAATAAGGCAGATTATATAATTGCTGTTAATACCGATGAAAAGGCTCCAATATTCAAGGTTGCTCACTATGGAATCATAGGTGATATATACGAGGTAGTCCCCCACCTTATAAAGCTTATAAAGGGACAGGAGGAGGTTTAGCTCTATGAATTATAAAAAGCTTGATAAAAATGATATAGAAGCGATACTTTCCATAGTAAAAGATAAAGAAAGAGTTTATTATGGAGAAAATATAAATGAAGATTACAGCCATGATGAATTGAGTGCTGTAAAGGTTATGCCGGAAATAGTAATTCAGGTGCTGTCTGCTGAGGAAGTTTCAGAGATTATGAAGTATGCCTATGAAAACAGCATTCCTGTAACCCCAAGAGGTGCGGGTACAGGACTTGTAGGCTCGGCAGTTCCCCTCTACGGAGGAATTTTATTAGATCTTACTAAAATGAATAAAATCCTGGAAGTCGATAAAGAAAATCTCACTTTGACGGTAGAGCCCGGTGTACTGCTCATGGATATAGGAAAATACGTAGAGAAATTTAACTTGTTTTACCCTCCGGATCCCGGTGAAAAAACCGCAACTATAGGTGGAAATATAAGCACCAACGCAGGAGGAATGAGAGCAGTAAAATACGGTGTAACAAGAGATTATGTAAGAGGCCTTGAGGTAGTGCTGCCTACGGGAGAATTAATAGAACTAGGGGGAAAAATAGTTAAAAACAGCTCAGGCTATCCTTTAAAAGATTTAATGGTAGGCTCTGAGGGTACCTTAGGAATAGTGACCAAGGCAGTTTTAAAGCTTCTTCCCCTCCCTAAAAAGGTCATGAGCCTTTTAGTGCCCTTCCCGAATTTAGATATGGCTATAAGCACAGTGCCTGAGATCATAAAATCTAAATCAATTCCTACCGCTATTGAATTCATGCAGAGAGAGGTTATAGTTGCAGCAGAGAAATTCTTAGGCAAAAGATTTCCCGATAACAGCTCCGATGCTTATCTACTCTTAAAATTTGACGGCAGCAGCATTGAGGATATAGAAAAGGATTATGAGGATGTAGCTAAGCTTTGTCTCCATAAAGGTGCCTTAGATGTATATATTTCTAATATAAAGCAGAGAGAAGAAGCTATATGGAGTGCCAGAGGAGTTTTCCTTGAGGCTATAAAGGCAGATACCTCGGAAATGGACGAAGTAGACGTGGTTGTCCCCAGAAACAAGGTTGCTGATTTTATAAAATATATCCATGACCTGGAGGAAAAACATAATATCCGTCTTAGAAGCTTCGGTCATGCAGGAGATGGAAACCTCCATGTATATATATTAAAAGACAGCTTAGATGAAGAAGCCTGGAAAGAAAAGCTGGAGGCTGTGATGGAGGATATGTATGAAAAGCAGAGAGAGCTTAGAGGACAGGTGTCCGGAGAGCACGGTATAGGAATTGCAAAAAAACCTTATTTAGAGCAAGCATTTAGACCCTGTGACACTTAACCTCATGCGAGGCATCAAATCCACCTTTGATCCTAAGGGCATATTAAACCCTGGAAAAATATTTTAAACTGAAAAATGTCATTTGTCAGGTGCCAGGCACCTGACAAGTGACATTTTTATATTCTATTAATTATTAAGTTACCGGATTCATATTTTTTAAGTCCTTTATAAAAAGCGATATAAGCTAATATAATCCACAAAAGACACATAGCAAAAACCTGTAAAATCCTTATCAAGTCAAACTTTCCTATAACTTCTGAAGGAATATATACCATAAAAGCTACAGGAATAGCTGTATACAAAATGTATTTAGTTATGCCGGTAAATATCCCTTCAGGATATATGCTGAAGGTTATGAGAAATTCTGTAACCAGCTGACCAATCCCCTGAGCGCTTCCTATATGAAAGCTTAAAGCATGAACAGTCACAAGCACTGCAGAAAACATCAGGGCACCTGTGAGGCAAAACAGAAGAAATAATATAAATCCCCTTATATCAAAGCCTCTAACTATAAAAGACAGTATTATTCCATAGAGGAAATCTCCCCAGCCTGATATTATGGTTTTAGAACAGATAATATTGATGAGAGGATCTCTTGGCTGAAGAAGATAGGTATCCAGCTCACCCTTTAGAATCATACTGGTTATATGAGGTATATTTCCAAAGGTTACAAAAGCAAGTCCATAGCTTGTTGATGTAATAGCCCAAAGCATCATTACATCCTTAAATCCGTAACCTCCAATTATATTTATATTATTAAAAAGTATCCACCAGAAAAAGATAAAAGATGCATTATTCAGTATCATCCCAAAGCTTTGAATAAGAAAACTTATCCTATATTCCATTACTGCGGATATATTAAACTTAAAATAGTAAAATATAAGTCTGAGACTTTTGCTAACCTCCATTAACATTTAAATTCCTTACCCCCTTTCTAAATAACAGCATTGCAGCTGCAAAGAATATTATTAAATAAAGAAGCTGTACAGAAAATCCGCTGATGAAATCTGAAAAGGAAAAATTCACTGTAAGCTTTGCTGGAATGTAGGTTACATAGGCAAAGGGAAGATATCTTGCTATTTGCTGAAGCCAGTCAGGAAAAAGCTCTATAGGCATAAGCATCCCTCCCAAGGTAAATATAAGCTTTGAGTAAATCCAGAAGAAAGCTGAGTTCTCTTCAAACCAGAAGGCACTTAAGGACAATATCATATAAATTAAAAAATGTATGATGCAGCCTGTAGCCAGGGATAAAAATATAAAGGGAAGATTAATGATGTTAAAGCCCTCTAAACTTCCTACATAGATAAAGCCTATAGCAATACCAATAATTGAATTAGTTAAAAGCTTTACCCCTACTTCACCTATAAAATAAGAAAAGCAGTAAAGTACATAATTATAGGGTTTGTTTAAAAGATATGCTATACTTCCGCTTTTAACATCCTCGTTTACCTGAATATGAATATCTGTCCGTGATAGAGTTACAAGCTCCGTTACCACCAGATACCATATCATCTGATTTAAAGTAAAGCCTCCTACCAGGCTCCCTTTCTGCGAATAAATACTTTTCCAAAGCATTAAATAAACAAAAACTATAAATGCAAAAAACATATTTTTACTAAGAAAGTCCCAAAAATACACCAGGCTGTTTGACAGAGTTATTTTAGTAACCTCACTGTATTTACGAATTAACTGCATATTCCCCACCGCCTTTAGCCTGTTTATAAATCTGTGATATTACCTCCTCCATTGGTGGCTCTGATATGGTTATATCCTTTACCTTTCCGCATTTAATTAGCTTAGTCAAAACTTCATCCATATCCTCCTTAGAGGTATCTACCCTAACTTTTAATGCATTCCCTTTATTTTTTATAATATCCACAGAACAGTTGCTTATATCCACAGCCTCATTATATTTAATGTGAATAATTTTTTCCTTGAGGTAATCGTATTTCAGCTTTTTTATAGCTTCATTTAAAACTACCTCTCCATGATTTATAATTATGGCTCTTTTACATAGCTGCTCTATGTCTCCGGAATCATGAGAGGTTAAGAATATAGTAGTTTTTTCTTCCTTATTAAGAAGGAGAATAAGCTCTCTTATCTTCTGCTTCACCACTACATCCAGCCCTATGGTAGGCTCATCCAGGAATATAATTTCAGGCTCATGAAGTATTGAGGCTGCTATCTCACATCTTATCCTCTGACCTAGAGATAGCTTTCGAACAGGAATGTCCATGAGCTCTTGTATTTCGAAGATTTCTTTTAGCTGGTCTATCCTCTTCCTCAGTGTGTTTTTGTCCATTTCATAGATATTTCCTAAAAGATTGAAGCTGTCTAAAGGAGGCAGATGAAACCACAGCTGAGACTTTTGTCCAAAAACCGTTCCTATTTTATAGGACAGCTTCTTTCTGTCTTTTGAAGGATTCATCCCTAAAACCACAATTTCTCCGGAGGATGGATATAAAATGCCTGTCATCATTTTAATTGTAGTGGACTTCCCTGCTCCGTTTGGTCCTATAAAGGCCAGAATTTCACCCTTTTCCACCTGAAAGGATATATTATTAACTGCATTTATCTCTCTATATCTAGGTGAAAGTATAGATTTTATACTTCCACGAAAGCCCTCCTCTTTAGTCTTAACCCTGAATACCTTGTTTAGATTATTAACCTCAATAATGCTCATATAATCCCCTCCTGCATTAATAAATACTGTATAAACAAGAATTTTTTATAAAAAAATAAAGCCCCGGAACAAATCTCTTAATTGAGACTCGTCCTTTAGGCTTTTTTCCTAAAAGTGTAGATGATTATCCTGTATCGCTTGGACCTGACACCTTAATAGCTTATTAGAATTAGGCTTATTATTGCTCTCTAATAATATTTCAAGGTCGGAACCCTAGATACACTCTCATATTAGATATATGATACCATCTTTTCAATTAATTGTAAATGATCTTTTTTGTCCTTCTGTTAAGCCACTCACTTATGCCTATCATAGCAATAAGAAGCATAGTTAAACTTGGAGCTAAAAATTCCAGAGAGGTCTTTGAGAATATTACTCCTAATAAGGCAGATAATATAGATCCTCCTAAGCATGCTGCTCCTACCTGATATCCAATAAGAGCTTTTGTGGTTGCTTCGTCAAATCTTCTTGGAGTTTCGTGCATCATACAGGGATATATAGGGGCAAAGCCTAAGCCTATCAGCATAAGTCCTATCATAGTTATAAAAGGCAAGTTAGGGATATAAACTAATATTCCGCCTAAAGCGGCAATTATTAGACCTATTCTGATTAAAGCTCTGTTCCCTAATTTATTCACCACTACCCCTGTTAAAAACCTGCCTGTCATGAGAGCTCCGTAATAATATGATATCCAGTACCCTGCAGTTTCCTTAGGTATTCCTCTTGACTCTACCAGCATACTATTCGCCCATAAGCCTACGGAATATTCAGTACCTGCATATATAAAGAACATTAATATTCCAAGCCAGGGAGAAATAGATTTCAAAATAGAGATACCGCTTTTATTTTGAGATGTATCCTCCTCTATTAAATCCCTCTTTTCTTCTTTCCAAAGCTTTAATCCTAATAAAAATATAAAGGCTAAGGAAAGCTGAATCATAGAAATCACAGAATACCCGCTCTGCCATACTCTGCCGGAAGCAAGTATCTTTGTCATTATAAATGGTCCTAAAGAGGCTCCTACTCCCCAGCAGCAGTGAAGCCAGTTCATATGCCTGGAGGAGTAATTATTGGCTACATAATTATTTAAGCCGGAATCCACGGCACCTTGTCCCAATCCAAGAGGTATGGTAAATACTATTAACCATGCAAAGGTGGGTGCTTTGGAATAACCCAAAAGGGCTAACCCTGTCATTAAACAGCTTATCAAGGTAACCTTTGCAGTTCCAAATCTATGTAAAACTTTCCCGCTGGAAAAGCTGGACAATGCAGAAAAGCTCATAAGTAAAACAGTAACCAGACCTGCAGTTTCAATTGGCATGGAAAAATTCATACGAATGTCCGGCCAGGCAACACCAAAGACTCCATCGGGAAGCCCTAAGCTCACAAAAGCTAAATATATAACCACTAATAAAATAATAGATGCCATTAATCAATTCCTACCTTTTCTTTTTTTACTAAATATTATTTTACCAATAACATCCTCATTTAATCAAGTTTGAATGAAAAAATGTCAAGTGCCAGGCACCTGACAATGTCACTTGTCAGGTGCCTGGCACCATCTTTTAAATTATTCTACGGATTTTAGTTTTGTCAGAACAACCTCTTCCATGGAAGCAATCTTTTGTTCTGCTTCCTGTGCTGTTTCAGCTTTTGAGTATAGATAAAGCTTAATTTTTGGTTCTGTACCGGAAGGTCTTACAGAATACCATGAACCGTCTTCTAAAGTAAATTCAAGAACATTAGAGGAGGGAATTTCCACGTCAGAAGCTTCACCGGTTATCACATCGGTTCCTTTGCCGGTTTTGTAATCCACATATTTAACAAGCTTCAAATCTCCTACCTTCATAGGATATTCATTCCTGTAAACCTCCATCATCCTGCCTATTCTTCTGCTGCCTTCGATTCCTTCCAATACTAAAGATATTTGCTTTTCTCTGTAATAACCGAACTCTTTATAGATTTCTTCCAGTACATCTATAAGTGTTTTTCCCTGCTTTTTATAATATGCAGCAGCTTCACAGAGCATCATTGAAGATATAACTCCATCCTTATCCTTTACAAAGTCTCCTGTTACATATCCTATACTTTCTTCGTATCCAAATATAAATTTATTATTTCCACTCTTTTCAAGGGCGTTAGCTACTCCGCAGATATTTTTAAAGCCTGTTAATGCATCGTAGGTTTTAACTCCATGTTTTTCTGCTATAGCTCTACCTAAATCTCCTGTAACTATTGATTTAACTATAAATGAATTTTCAGGAAGTCTTCCTGTTTCTTTTCTTCCTTCAACTATATATTTAACTAATATAGCTCCTGTTTGATTTCCGTTAAAGGCAATATACTTTCCATCTTCATCTCTAACCATTATTGCTAATCTGTCGCAATCCGGGTCAGTAGCCAAAAGTAAATCTGCTCCTATTTCCTGTCCCAGTCTTTCAGCGTATTCAAAGGCCCTTGGATCCTCAGGATTTGGAAAAGGTGCTGTGGTAAAGTTAGGATCAGGGTTTTCCTGTTCAGGAACCACAGTTATGTTGCTGAAGCCTCTTTCCTTAAGAACTCTTCTAACCAGCTTATTTCCTGTTCCATTTAAAGGAGTATATACTACCTTTATATCCTTATCTATATCATCTCTAAGTGCTAATTCTTTCACCTTAGATACATATATATCATCTATTTCTGAGCCCAGTATATTAAGGAGTCCTTTATCCAAGGCTTCCTGCTCATCCATAATCTTAATATCTTCAAAATTTTTGATGCTTAATATTTTTTCTGTTATAGCGTCAGCATATTCCTGACCTATTTGAGCTGCATCCTCCCAGTATACCTTGTATCCGTTATACTCCTTTGGATTGTGACTGGCAGTTACCACTATACCTGATGCAGTTTTAAGATGTCCTACGGTAAAGGACAGCACTGGGGTTGGTCTTAGGCTCTCAAAGAGATAGGCCTTTACGTTATTTCCTGCCAACACTAAAGCCGCTCTTTTAGCAAATTCCTTTGAAAAATGTCTGGAGTCGTAGGCTATAGCTACCCCCATGTCCATATACTTTTGTCCTTTTTCCACTATAAAATCTGCAAGCCCTTGAGTAGCTCTGGATATTATATATATGTTCATTCTGTTTGTTCCTGCTCCTATTTTACCTCTAAGTCCCGCAGTTCCAAATTCTAAATCCTTATAAAACCTATCCTCTATTTCCTTTTCATCCTCTTTAATGGATAAAAGCTCTTCTCTTGTTTTTTCATCAAAATACTGATTGTTTAACCAACTATCATAAGATTCTCTGTAATTCATATAATCTACATCCTTTCTTTTAAACTATAGTTTTAATTACAGCTATGGAAACATCCATATACTTTACAGTGAATTTGGTATCATCATAGATATCTATATATTATCACTATTTACTATAATAATTCCATATAAAGCATTTTATATATGGCAAATTTAAGATTATAAATTTGTTAATAAATAATAATTGGTTCATATCTCAGATTTTTTATTGAAAAACTATCAATTATTAAAGGAATCATAAGGAAAATATTTACTTAACCATCAATATATTTATCAATCCTTTAAGTTTATGCTTTATTTATTATTCTCATCATTAATAATACATATTAATATTTTTTATTAAAATGTTTTTTAATATACTATAATCCTTATTCCTAACCTATACCTCCATAAATTACTCCTAATACTATCACTGCTAAAGTTATTAAGGTAAAACCGTATTTAATAAAAGGAATAAAATAGTTTCCTACAGACCATCCTGCTCCTACGTTTATTTCCTTCAAAGCGGTTTTAGGATTTACAATATAAAAGAAGGTAACTGCAACTATTAAAGCTCCTATTGGGGTTATATATATAGTTATAAAATCGGAGAATTTGCTGAATAATTCTGTATTTAAATCCATAGGTATCCCTATTAAAAAGCATATGACCGCTATAATAACCGCTGCCTTTTTTCTATTTAGGTTTAATTCGCTCATAGCCGCCTCCACTGGTCCTTCCAGCATTACAATACAGGAGGATAAAGAGGCAAAGATGATGCTTAAAAAGAATAACGCACTTATTAATGCTCCCATAGGCATGGCCTTAAATATGCTTGGAACTGTGACAAAAAGCAGTGCAGGACCTGCACCAGGATCTAACCCATAAGCAAATACTGCAGGGATTATTACAAAGGCCGCTAATATAGCTGCAAGGGTATCGAATAAAGCTGTTTGTATAGCTGCAGAGGGTAAATCCACCTTTTCATCTGCATAGCTTCCATATACAACCAATGCACAGCCTGTTAGAGAAACGGTAAAGAAAGCTTGTCCCAAAGCCATTATCCAGGTTTTAGGTGATAATAAAAGCTCCCATTTAGGATATAAAAGATACTTAACCCCCTCAACAGCCCCAGGAAGGGAAAGTGATCTTAATGCCAGAAGTATAAATATTATAAATAAGCAGGGCATCATTATCTTATTAATTTTCTCAATTCCCTTTGAAACTCCTGCTGTAACTATAAACACGGTAAGCAGCACAGCGGCCCCATGCCATAATATGCTTTCATTGCTCCCTGTAAAGGTATTGAAAAATACTTCGGTATCAATTTTGTATAACTGTCCTGATAAACTAACTGTGAAATACTTTAAAACCCATCCTACAACTACAGTATAAAATACAAATATTCCTGCAAGACCAAGAGTAGGTACAGCACTTAATATACTGCCGCCTCTTATGTTTTTTTCTTTAAACGCCAGCCTTATACCACTCATAGAGCCTTTTTTATAATATCTCCCGAAGGCCATTTCTACCATAATTCCTGCTGTACCCAAAATAAATACAAAGATGAAATAAGGTATTAAAAAAGCAGCGCCTCCATATTGACCAAGCTTATAGGGAAACATCCATATGTTTCCTAAACCAACGGCAGCTCCTACACAAGCTAGAACAAGACCTAACTTTCCTGAAAACTGCTCTCTCACCTTTGAACCTTTTACGTTAATTTTTTCTTTCATTTTTCTTCCCCCTTAATAAAATTAAAAGGCCGCACAGTTTTTCACCAGCGACCTTAATTATTTACCTAGGAAAATAAAATAAAGCCGCATAGTGATATCTACGCGACCATTAACTGCATAACAAATTTACTTTAGCCATCATAGATACAAAACTTGAAGTTTTCCTTCAGGGTTTGCATCTATGATACTTAGTTAATCATAAATACAAACCTATCTAAAAAAGCTAAAGCTAAAGAATGAATTATTTAATTTTTTAGCTGAATTTAAAGATAGATTTTTCATAAACAAATCTCCTATGGATAAAAGTTGTATTAAAATAAGTTACTTCATACTTAAATTTATAAAGATATTTTAAAATTTATTATATATTAACACGTAAGATACCAAAAGGTCAACAATTTATTAATAACAGCTGTACTTTTTTATAAATTTTAACATTTATTTTCTATAAAATTATTAATAAGGCAAAATTTTTAAACATATAATCACCTTAATTGTAATATTTATATATAAGAAATCTCTTTTATTTTTTTATTGACACCAATATATTTTCTGTGGTATGATATTATTTTTGCAAAAAAACAATTATTATGATACAATAAAGCAGTGAAGTTATAAACTCAGGAGGCGGATAGTTTGTTTAATATTGGTGATAAGGTTGTTTACCCTGTTCATGGAGCTGGAATTATAGAATCCTTAGAAGAAAAAGAGTTTTTAGGAAGCATGAAGCAATATTATATAGTAAAAATAATAAGCAATAGCATGAAAATTATGATTCCTAAAGAAAAAATTGATGGTTCAGATTTAAGGCGTATAAGCGATGAAGATGACTTGAAAAATATTTTTTCCATTTTAAATAACAAGGAATCTTTTTCTGAAATCCTCCCGCCTACAAGACAGCGCAATCAGCTTTTTTCTGACAAGATCAAGTCAGGCTCTTTCAAAAAGAATGCTGAGGTAATAAAAGACTTAATGATTTTAAATGATAAAAAGCCATTAAGCTCCACAGAAAAGCAGCTTTTAGAAAAAGCAAAAAAACTTTTAGTGGGAGAGATAGCTTTAATTAAGGATATCTCCAGCAGTCAGGCCAGCGATTTATTAGATAAAAATTTGGATGAAAAAAAGCTGTTGAGTTAACTCAACAGCTTTTTTAATTCTTATAGAACAACTACGTTAGCAGCTTGCTCTCCTCTTTGTCCTTCAACTATATCAAAGCTAACTTTTTGACCTTCTTGAAGTGACTTGAAGCCATCTCCAGCTATTGCTGAAAAGTGAACGAATACGTCCTTTCCGCCTTCAACTTCGATAAAGCCAAAACCTTTCTCTGCATTAAACCATTTAACTGTTCCTTGATTCATAAAAAATACCTCCAAAAAAATTACTTTAACATGCTGATCCTTATCCTTATAAAAGAAAAGTTCACACATTTCTAAGGATTATATGTTCGAAAATATAATCCTTAGAAATGTGTGAACTATAAATATCAATACATATTAACCTTTTGTATCATATCATATTAAAGCAAATAAATCAATAGAGGCTTTATAATTTCTATCATAGAATAAATCTAAAGTTTTCTAAGGTGCACAAATTAATTTTCATTCTTTAAGTCAAGTATTGCAGATGAGTAGGGTGGCATTTTAACCGTTTTATTTTTAAAAGCAACCTTTTTACCCTCTGAAGCTACAGACTCTAAAAGCTTTACCTTAGAATACCCTTCCGGTATTTCCACTATTATCTCCTTATCAGAAACATTATGAAATATTCCAAGCTTCTCCTCCTTATATAAAACAGAAAAAGCTACTATCTCCTCCTTAGACTCAATAGGAGTAATTACTCCTCTGGCTATGGCAGGATAATTGTTTTTTATTGAAATAAGCTTCATATAGTGTCTTAGAAGTGAGCTTTTATCCTTTAACTGTTCCTCTACTCCAAATTCCGGTTTCTTACTGTAATCAGCATTAGAAGGATTATGAGGAATTCCGGTTTTATTACTATTGCTCCAGAGCATTGCAAGCCTTTTATTTTCATCTTTTCCTGAACCCAGGGTTCCTATTTCTTCACCATAATAAATAAAAGAGTTTCCCGGAGCAAGTATATATAAAGCTGCCGCTATCTTCATAAAGCTCTCATTATTGCTTAAGGTGCCTGCACTCCTTGCCTGATCATGGTTTGATAAAAATAAAGCATCAATGGCAGCTTCATTTTTAGAAGCAGCTTCCTTCTGCTGATCAGCAAGCTTTTCTGCTACCCCTGTGCCCATACCGGAACGGGCAGCACTGACAAAAAGTCCGTCATTTTTTGCAAAATCAAAATTGAAAAAACTTTGTATTTTACTTTCATACATATCTAAAACCACATTATTACTTGTCCATGCCTCACCTACTATATAAACTTCAGGATTATACTTTTTTGCTTCTTTATTCAACCAGCTTAAAAACTCCACGTTTTTTGAAGTATTTTGATCATAATAATGGGTAGTGGCATCAAGGCGGAAACCGGAAACCCCTTTATCAAGCCAAAATTTCATGATGTCTGTAATATCCTTCCTTAAAGCAGGATTATCAAGATTCAAATCCGGCATATTCTTATCAAAGGCACATTCATAATACCAATCAGAATAAAGGGGTGTTTTAACATAATTCTTTTTAGATTCTGAACTGAAGTTATAATAACCGCAGTAAGGATTATGCTCCCTGCAGAGCTCCTTTACAGAGCATACCTCATTGCCGCAGGGAGGAATACCTATGCTTTTAGCTGCAGATTGAAACCAAGGATGCATTATCGACGTGTGGTTTAAAACTAAATCTATTATTAAGGAAATATTTTTTTCCTTACTTTCTTTAATCAACCTATTAAAATCCTCCATAGTTCCGTAAATAGGATCAATGTTATAATAATCTGTCACATCGTATTTATGGTAGCTTGGAGATGGCATAATGGGCATAAGCCATATACCGCTACAGCCTAAGGAATTATTCCCTCCTTTGCTGCCTCCAATATAATCAAGCTTCCCTATCAATCCACTTATGTCTCCTATTCCATCATTATTTGAATCATAAAAGCTTCTTAAAAACACTTCATAATAAGTCCTGTAACTATCCGCAGGATAATTATATGTCTTTGGTGAACAGGAGGTTAAAAAAATAATAAAAAGCAGTGCAGTATAGGTTATCCTTATGATACTTTTCTTTTTCTTCACCATGAAAATCTTACCTTTCCTTCAACTATAAAATCATAGGCTGCAACTTATAGCGTCACAGCCTTTATATCATCCTTTAACAGAACCTCCGGTAACCCCCTCCACATAGTATTTCTGCATTTTAACAAACAAAAGGGTTATAGGGATGGCTACCAACACAGCCCCTGCAGTAAATTGGGTAAAGTACTTAGAGATATTTTCCCTGGATATCATCTGGAATAATCCCAAGGCAAGAGTATAGTTATTATAATTATCCCTCATGATAACGCTGACAAAGATAAAGTCTATCCAAGGAGCAATGAAGGAGGTTAACACTGTATAAACCACTATGGGCTTGGAAATAGGCAGTGTTATCTTCCAAAAAATCTGAGACTTAGTAGCTCCATCTATTGTTGCCGCTTCATCTAAAGCAAGAGGAATAGTATCAAAAAAGCCCTTTGCAATAAAGTACGAGAGGCAGGAACCTCCTGAATATACTAAAATCAATGCAATGAGGGACTGGTCGAGACCAATAAGCTTTAGTACATGATAAATAGCTATCATTGTCATAAAACCTGGAAACATCCCTAAAATCAATCCTATATTCATAAGCTTTGTTCTTGAAGGGAATCTAAGCCTGCTGAAGGCATAGCCGATCATCAGGACTAAAATAGTGCTTATAATACAGGAAAATATCGCTACAGTTATGGTATTTAAATACCACCTTGGATAATTAAAAAGACTGGTTTCTGTAAACAGCTTAATATAATTATCCAGGGTAAAGGACTGGGGAAGAACCTTTGAAGGATAAGGTCCCGTATCATCTCCTCTAAAGGATATAATTACAAGCCATATTATAGGTGCAATCCATATTATAGATAGAAGGGACAAAATTGAATATATTAATCCGTTTGACAATTTCTTTTTAAAGCTATAGCTTTTCATTATTGGAATTCCCCCTCCTTCCTGGCAGAGTTTGAAGTATTATAAACCAGCAGTGACATTACTGCCATGATGATAAAGGTTAAAATACCTATGGTGGCGGCAAGATTGTAGTTCTGCTCATTTACAGTTTGCTTGTACAGCCAGGTAATCAAAAGATCTGTCTTTCCTGCCTGGAAATAATCTGTAGTCAGAGGATTTCCTCTGCTTAAAAGATAAATAACATTAAAGTTATTGATATTTCCAACAAATTGAGTGATTAAATAAGGAGTAGTTATAAATATCATATAGGGCATAGTTATCTTTAAAAAGGTATCAACGGGAGTAGCTCCGTCAATCCTTGCACTTTCATATAACTCCTCAGGAATGTTTATGAGTATTCCTGTGGTAATTAATATAGTATAGGGAATACCAACCCACATATTTATAACAATTACAGTAATTCGTGCGAGGTTTGCATCCGTTAAAAAAGGAATGCTCTGATTGATTATCCCCACGGATTTAAGAAAGGTATTAACCGCTCCCTGATCCTGCAAAAGCTGAGACATGAGCATTAAGGTAACAAATTGAGGCACTGCAATAGATATTACAAAAAGCGTACGCCACATTTTTTTAAACTTAATACCCTTTTTATTTATCATAAGTGCAATAATCATACCTAAAATATAATTGCTGAAGGTTGCAAAGATTGCCCAAACAAAGGTCCACCCCAATATCCCGAAAAAAGTTCTGGACTTCATGGGATCATTAAACATTAAATCCATAACATTATTTAATCCGACCCAGGTGAATAAATTTCCCGGAGGCTGATGGCTTTTATCAAAATTGGTGAAGGCAATCAAAACCATAAATACTATAGGTAAAATAGTAAAGGCCGTTACCATTATGATAGGCGCTGCTAAAAGGGTCTTGTGAAACTTTTTATCCTTTAATTCATTGAACTCCTGTAAAAAGGTAAGGGGTCTTTTCCCCTGCCTTATTAAAACATACCCCTTGTAAGAGGACTTTATAGAAGAAAAGTATAAGTAGATAAATACCAGAGTTATGAAAATAGTCAAAACACTAAACAACAATATTTTCATGGAATTATCACCATGAGTGTACATATAAATCTGAAGTTCTTCATTAAAAACCTCACCGGTTACATTAGTTCCTAAGGTAGTAATATCTTTTAAGTACTTCCACCCAAAACCTGCAAAATAAGCAATAAAACCTATCTGTGAAGCTAAATAGATTATACCTTTAACAAGCTGACCATTTACCATATTTCCAAAGCCCATTATAATAAAGCTTAACCTGCTTCTGAATCCCCCAAATCTAAAGGCAGAGGTAATTTCCTTAATCTGCACAAAGATATAAGTAAAAAGCAAGCATGTTTTTTCCCAAAGTTTTTTCAAAGCAGAAAACCCCGAAAATTTTTTAACTCCATCTGATCCACCGTGCATTTCTGGTTTTATAGAATTAATCTCATACAAATTACGGTTATCCATTACCACCTCTCCTTTTTACAAAATATCAAACCCTTATTTCTTCTTCCCACATAGCTTATAATTTTAAAATAGGAGCAGATTATAAAGCCTGCCCCTATTTCAAAAGTTATTGCGCAATTTAAGATGATTATTAATTTTTATCCCTTGATTGCCTTAACCATGGCATCTAACTGCTCTTGAAGGGTCTTTGAGTAATCCTTTGCCTCCATTTGAGCGCCAAAAGCTTCTGCAGGAGCCCAATAAGTACCTAAAACATTGTTTTGTGGCTGTGAAAATGGTATTTGTGCAGCTAAAGCTGACAATGCTACATTAGCTTTAACCTCAGCACTTTCAGCAACCTTTTTGTTGGAAGGTCCTAAAGCTCTTTTTGCAAAACGCTTTGCCTGGCTTGCTTCATTTGTGATCCACTCTGCAAATGCCATAGCATCTACAGGAGCCTTTGTTCCTTTACTTACTCCCACAAGCTTGCTTCCGCTGAAGGTAAACATTTGAGTTTGTTTTCCGTTAACGGTAAAAGTAGGAAGCTTCGCAGCTGCATAATTATTACCTAATTTAGCTTTTATAGCATCAGCATTCCAGGTTCCTGATACACCGGCAGCAATGGTATCTCCCATACCTCCTGTTAATACAGCATCATCTCCAGTCAGGAAGGATGGGTGTGCTGTGAAGGCTTTTATAGCCTCAGCTACTGCTAATCCTTTTTCATTGTTAAAGTCTGCAATCTGTTTTCCATCAGCATCGATTTTAAGGGTACCGCCGCCGCCTAAGAAGAAGGAAGCTATATACCAGCCGTTAGAAACATCCATAAATACCTTTTTATTTTTGCCTTTAGCTGCTGCTAAAATGCCATCTAAGGTCTTAACCTGCTCTTCGCTTATAACGCTTTTATCATAATATAAGAAATAGCCATTATCCGCAGTCATTGGATAACCATATAATTTACCGTTAACTGTTGAAGCTTCAACGGTAGCAGGAAGGTTTGCACTTATTACCGCTTCTTTATTACGGGTAATTTCATACAGTGCACCGGCTTTTACAAGATCAACTAATTGATCGTTTGCAAAGGCAAATACGTCAGGAGCTGCATCTGGATCCTCCAATATTTTTGTTTTAGCATCATTTTCTCCTACAACACCTAGGGTGATATTGTAATTCTTTTCTTTGTTTGCTTCTTTGAAGCTTGTGATTAATTCACCTAAAAGCTGCTGATCCTCTTGGGCTCCCCACACCTTCAGATTAACAGTTTCCTTAGCTCCGCCGCCTTTTCCTGGCTCTTTTTTCTCACCATTACCACAAGCGGTAAATGCTAAAACCATAACTCCAGCTAATATAGCTGATAAAACTCTTCTTGTCTTTTTCATCATAATTCTCCTTTTCACTATAAATTTAATATCTTATATACCAAGGTACATATTAAAGCTTATTTAAAATTGACTTTTTACTTTTATTTATTACCCAGCTGCCAGATTTCTTCCGCGTACTGCTTAATAGTCCTGTCGCTGGAAAAGCTTCCTGCATTAGCTATATTCATGAGGCTTTTTTCAGCAATGAGCCTGGGATCTTTAAAATCCTGATTTGCTCTAAGCCTGGTGTCACAATAATCTATAAAATCAAGCATTAAGTAGTAATGGTCCGGCTTATGCCAGGATGCTCCTTCTGTGATAGAATCATATAGCTCTTGAAACATCTCTGTGCCTTCATCCCTTAAGGTTCCATCTATCAGCGCTTCCACTACAACCTTTAACCGAGGATTTTTTTCTATTAAAGCACTAGGATTATAGCTTGCTTCAATCTCTGCAATATCTTCAACCCTTGCGCCAAAAATATAGTTATTTTCCTCTCCTGCCTGCTGTACTATTTCTACATTTGCACCATCATAGGTTCCAATAGTCAGTGCTCCGTTCAGCATAAGCTTCATATTTCCTGTACCGGAGGCTTCTGTTCCTGCTGTAGAAATCTGCTCAGAAATATCTGCTGCAGGCACAATCTTTTCTGCATAGGAAACATTATAATTTGATATAAATACTACCTGCATAAATTTATTAACCACAGGATCCTCACGGATTAGCCTGGATATTTCGTTAATTAATTTTATGATTCCTTTGGCACGAAAATACCCCGGAGCCGCCTTTGCTCCAAATATATAAACTGTAGGTTTAAAGTCTTTAATTCTCCCCTCCTTTATTCCGTAATAAGTATCAAGAATGGAAAAAGCATTTAACAGCTGTCTTTTATATTCATGAAGCCTCTTAATCTGAACATCAAATATAAAGCTTGTATCAATTTTTATGCCTTCATTTTTTTCTATATAAGCTGCCAGCTGATTTTTCTTTAACTGCTTTACTTCCCTTAATTGATGAAGAAATTCCTCATCTCCCTTGAGTTTTTCTAAGGCTTTTAATTGAGAAAGATCTGTAATCCAGCCTTCTCCTATTTTAGTGCTTATTAAGCTGCTTAGCTCCTGGTTTGCCAGCGCCAGCCATCTTCTCTGTGTGATTCCGTTTGTCTTATTGTTAAAGCGCTGGGGGTATATCTTATACCATTCCGGAAGGGCTGTATTCTTTAGAATTTCTGTATGAATCTGCGCTACTCCGTTTATGGAATGAGTTGCATATATAGCCATCCTTGCCATAAATATTTTGTTATCCTCAATGATGGAATACTTTTTAAGCTCTTCCTGAGGAATATTAAGCTTTTTCAATTGATTTTTAAGGGATGAGTTTATTTTCCTGACATAGGGATAAACCTTTGGAAGCACTGCTTTAAATAGTTTTACATCCCATTTTTCCAAGGCTTCAGGCATTATAGTGTGATTTGTATAGGCAAAAACCTTTTCTGCTATCTTTAATGCAGTGGAAAAGGATAACTCCTCCTCTTCAACCAAAATCCTTATAAGCTCCGGAATTGCAACTACCGGGTGAGTATCATTAAGCTGTAAGGAATAATACTCCCCTATATCCTTTGGTGAACGACCTGCCCTTTTAAGCTTTCTCACTATATCCTGAAGGGAAGCGGAGGAGAAAAGGTACTGCTGCTTGAGCCTCAGCTTTTTGCCTTCATAGGTGTCATCCTTTGGGTACAGTATGCGGCTTATATCTTCTGCCCGGTTCTTTTCCTTAACAGCATCACTGTATTTCTCATCGTTAAAGGCTATAAAATCAAAGGGTACCTTTGGTTCACTCTGCCAAAGTCTTAAGGTATTTACCATATCCCCTCCGTAGCCTATGATAGGCATATCATAAGGAACTGCTTTCACTTCCTGATCTCCAAATACAATTTCTACAACATCCTCCTCCCGTCTTATAGACCAGGGATCTCCAAATCTCTGCCAGTCATCTGCCCCTTCTGTTTGAAAGCCATCTACAAGACTCTGTTTAAAAAGTCCATATCTGTATCTTATCCCGTAGCCATCAAGAGGAATGCTGCAGGTGGCAGCGGAATCAAGAAAGCAAGCGGCTAGTCTTCCAAGCCCGCCATTTCCCAGGGCTAAGTCTTCAATTTCTTCGAATTTTTCAAGGTCTATACCTTTTTCTTCTAAAATCTTTCTTACAGTATCAATTTCTCCCATATTATAGAGATTTGCATAAATAACTCTTCCAACTAAATACTCAGCGGAAAGGTATCCCGCTCGCTTTTTGCCGCTGTTGCTATACATCTTGTCTGCAACACATCCTAAGGCCACACGGGATACAGCATTGTAAAGCTCTATAGTGCTAGCTGTCTTTATGCTTTTTCCATAATTCTGAAGTAAAAAGGTTTCAATATTCTGAGAGGTTATTCTATTCATCATGCTACCTTCCTATAAGATTTATTTTCTGCTATGGATTAGAATTACTCGTTAATCCTTCCATAAATTTCTGAAGTTTTTCTTATATCAAAAGCCAGCTTATCTGTTAAATCCTTAGCTTGTACTCTCCATCGCCAATTACAGCCTATGGTGGATGGAACATTCATTCTGGCTGAATTATCCTTCAAAAGCCAATCCTGCATCTGTATGATAACGGTATCAGCAGCGCTGGCATAAGCTCCTTTAATCAGAGCCTTGGGAAGCTCTTCCTTATTGGATACTGAAAAATAATCTATTAAGAACCTTAGATTTTCTTCACTTTCCCTGTCACAAAATCCCCTTGCAGTATCATTATCATGGGTGCCTACATACACTATGGAATTCTTCCCATGCTTATAAAGTATATGATTGTTTTCCGCAGTGTTTTCTGCTGCAAAAAGCAAAACCTTCATTCCCGGATATCCGGACCTTTTAAGGAGCTTTTCTACTCTGGGATGGAGAACACCTAAATCCTCTGCTATGATCTTCACCTTTCCCTTGGCTTCATTAATGGCATTTATAAGCTTTATATCAGGTCCTATTCTCCATCTGCCCTTAACTGCGTTTTCACTTCCTGCCTTTATTGCATAATAACGGGCAATTCCGATAAAATGATCTATTCTTATCACATCATAAAGCTTTGCACAGCTTCTTATCCTCATTTTCCACCAGCGGAAGTCATCCTCCTCCATAGCCTTCCAGTCATAAATAGGATTTCCCCAAAGCTGTCCCGTTTCTGAAAAGTAATCCGGAGGAACCCCTGCAACCCAGGTTGGTCTCCTTTCCTTGTCCAGTAAAAACAACTGAGGATTTGCAAATACATCAGCACTATCTCCCGATACGTATATAGGAATGTCTCCTATAATTTCAATACCCTTTTTATTTGCATACTCCTTTAACGCCATCCACTGCTTATAGAATTCATATTGACAAAACTTCCAGAAATCGATTTCATTTTTAAGAAGACTTTTATACATTTCTATAGTCTGCGGATCTCTCATCCTTGCGACTCTATCCCAATATTGCATATCCTTTTGTCCAAAATGATTTTTTAACGCCATATAAAGCGCATAATCCTCAAGCCATGAGGAATTTTCTTCATTAAAGGCTTTAAATTCATCTGTATCCTTATTAAACCTCAAGCTTGCTTTCCTTAATACTAAAAACCGTTCCTTATAAAGCCTGCCATAGTTTACAAATTCATCATTATCCTTTGAATCAATGATTTCATCAGGCTTAAGCAATCCCTCTTCTGCTAAAAAGTCCAAATCTATAAAATATGGATTACCTGCAAAGGCCGAGAAGGATTGGTATGGACTGTCACCAAAGCCTGTAGGACCAATAGGAAGCACCTGCCAGTATTTTTGTCCTGCTTTTTTTAAAAAATCTATAAAGGAATAGGCGGCTTTTCCAAGACTTCCAACGCCATAAGGTGAAGGTAAGCTGCTTACCGGAAGTAATATACCTGCCGAACGACTACTTTCCATAATCACAACAACCGTCCTGTTCTACAAAGAAATTTTCGATAATTTTCGAATAATGTATTTTAATCATAATATTATTTACTATATCTGTCAATACATTTTTTAACACAAATGCATTATATAAACAAAAAAAATTCTTTAAAAAACTTACATTTTCAATGTAATAAACTCATTTACTCAATATTTCTATTGAAAAAACAGATACTATAGGTTATGCTGATATATATAATTCAACGGTTAAATTATTTTCGATAACTTTCGAATAATTTATTAAGAGATATTATTTAATTTTAAATCTGCTATAAAGTAAAATTAAGTTAGAAGGTGTTTTAATTGCCTACAATAAAAGATATTGCAGAAAGATTAGGAGTTGCTGTAAGCACTGTATCAAAAGGATTAAATAATGCCAGTGACATCAGTGATGATATGCGTCAGCTTGTTTTGAATACCGCTATTGAAATGGGCTATGCGTCAAAAAAACTAAAAACCAATAACGAACGTAAGCTTTGTATTCTCATTGCTAATATGGATTATGAAAATTCAAATCAGTTTGGCTATAATATAGTTTTAGGTTTTAAACAGGCCGCTGCCCGCAGACATTGGGAGGTAACGGTTATTCCTGTAGATTCAATCATGCAGTCTACGGAAGACTACGATATATTTATGCTTAAAAACGGGTATAGCGGAGCCTTTCTACTGGGATTTACCATGCAGGATAACTATATGCATCAGCTGAAAAAAACTAAGGTTCCTACGGTTCTCCTTGATAACTTTGTACCTAATTCCTCTGTAGGATATGTTGGGACTGACAGTTATGAGGCAATTGATATGGTTATTTCCCATCTTCTAGATCTTGGGCATAAAAAAATTGCATTTTTAAATGGAGACAAGAATTCCATGGTTTCAAATGATCGTTATTTTGCCTTTAAAAGAGCTATGAAAAAGCATAAGCTTAAGGTAAATCCTGCCCTTACAGCCTATGGTTACTTTGTTCCTGACTGCGCTAAGGATTATGTCCCAAAATTTCTAAAAAGCGGAGCCACTGCAATTGTATGCGCCTCTGATATGATTGCCAGCGGAGTAATTAATGAGTTAAAGCTGAGCTCTGTTTCATGTCCAAAGGAAGTAAGCGTGGTAGGCTTTGACGATATTCCTTTAGCTTCGAAGCTAAATCCCCCTTTGACAACTATCCGTCAGGACAGATTAAACTTAGGTAAAAGTGCTTTTTCTCTCCTTGATAATCTGCTTCACGGCGTAGCTATAAGCAAGATTTTATTAAGGCCCTCTCTTATACTTCGTTCTTCAACGGATGGGTGCCAGGCACGTGACAAGTGACATAAGCTGAGCTTATGTCACTTGTCACGTGCCTGGCACCTAGTTCATATATGGAATGCATATTCTACTATCCCCTAAAGGAGAAAAAATTATGCTGCTCTTTACTCCAAAGACCTCTTCTATTAAATTCTCATCCACTATCTTATCCTTGTTGCCCTTTGCAAATATTTTACCATCCTTAAAAGCTATTATATTATGAGCAAATTTCAAGGCGTGGTTTATGTCGTGGAGAACTATGATGATAGTCCTCTTTTCCTTCTCATTTAGTTCTTTAAGGAGATACAAAATCTCCAGCTGATATTTTATATCCAGATGGTTTGTAGGCTCGTCTAAAAGCAAATACTCAGTGTTTTGTGCTAATGCTAACGCAATCCAAGCCCTCTGAAGCTGCCCGCCGGATAGCTTCCCAAGCTTTTGATCCTTAATCTTTAAAAGACCCATGCTTTTTAAAGCCTCCTGAACGATTTCTTCATCCTGAGTTTTCCATGTGGATAATAAGCTGTGATAGGGGTATCTGCCCTGCTTAACCAAATCATATATGGTTAAATCCTCCGGTGCCGAGGTATTCTGTGGAAGCATTGCCATCCTTCTAGCTACCTCTTTGGTGGATATGTTAAATATATTTTCTCCCTTTAACAGAACTTCTCCCTTTTTAGGAGTTAATATTCTGGAAATAGCCTTTAAAAAGGTTGATTTTCCGCAGCCGTTTGCTCCTATGAGAGCGGTTATCTTTCCTTTTTCTATTTCTACATCAATATCCTTTAAAACTATTTTATCACTATAACCTAAGGTTAAATTTTTTGATTCCAGCATAGCTTCTTACACCTGCCCCCTTCTGTTTTTTATCAGCAGATATATAAAATATGGTGCTCCTATAGCAGCAGTAAACACTCCTATGGGTAGCTCCTGAGGATAAAACATCCATTTAGATGTCAAATCTGCCAGCAAGGTTATTATTCCTCCCACTAATATAGATATTGGGATCATATTTTCAAATTTAGAATTACAGAGCTTTCTCGATATATGAGGTCCTATTAATCCTACAAAGGATATACCTCCTCCGATGGTTACAGCCCCTGCTCCTAAAGCAGCTGATAAGCTTAAAAGCAGTATTCTGCTTCTTTTTACATTGCTTCCAAGACTCTTTATAACTTCATCCTCCAGCTGATGGACATTAAGCTCCTTTACAGCTAAGAGGGTTAATGCCCCAAAGACTAGAAACCATATAGATATGAGCACTACCTGACTCCAGTTTGCTCCATATATACTTCCTGTCATCCATATGGAGGATTCCTTTATAAATACCACAGGACCGTTAACTATAAGTATATTTGTCAGAGCTTTAAATATTGCGGAAACACCTATGCCTATAATCACTATTTTATTTCTGGAATAGCTCCTTCCTACAAATCCATAAATAAGCAGTAAAGCCAGAAAGGAAAAGAAAAATATAAAAGCAGGCATATAAAATACTGAAGTGGTCAGAGAATTATTTTTAGGATCTGTAAATATTGTTAAGAAAACCAAAGCCCCCACCGCTCCACCATCTACAATACCTAAAATATTAGGTGAAGCTAAAGGGTTTTTTATTACCCCCTGAAGTATTGCTCCTGAGAGGGATAGGGAGGCTCCTACAAAAAAAGCAATAAGGGTTCTTGGTAATCTTATTTCATTTATAACCACCGCAGCAAAGCCCTGCTCTATTCCAAATATACTTTTCAATATAGATACAGGCCCCACCATAATTTCTCCCAGAGACAGGGACAGAAGCATTATAATTAAAGTTATAATGATTAAAATCCACGAAACTCCGAAGGAGCTTTTATTTAACTTCAAAATCAATCCCCCCTCTTAGCTATATATATAAAGAACGGTCCTCCCAGAAGAGCTGTTATAGCCCCCACAGGTACTTCCTTTGGAAATATTATAAATCTCGATAAAATGTCCGAGGATATAAGAACTAAAGCTCCCGTAAGTATAGAAAAAGGAATGAGCCATCTATAATCAGTACCTACCATTTTCTTTACCACATGGGGAGTTAAAAGTCCTATAAAGGCAATAGGTCCTGCTAAAGCCACGGATACTCCTGAAAGCACAGATACAAAAATTATAATCACAACCTTTAAATACAAGGTATTAATACCTAAGGCCTTGGCCATATCCTCACCTAAGGAAAGCACATTGAGCTTCTTACCGAGAAAGACCGTAAGGATCATAATTAAAATAATGATAGGTATATAGTTCACTATAACCTCTAAGCTTTTGCCTTCTACAGAGCCTATCATCCAATACATAACCTCTTCTAAAGCAGCTTCATTTTTGTACAGCATTCCCTGTGTTAGGGAAAAGAGAAGAGCAGATAGTGCTGTTCCCGCCAAAGTTAACTCCATTGGTCTTACATCTCCGTTAAGTCCTCCTGAAAGTATATAAACAAAAAATGCAGCTCCTAAAGCTCCTAGAAAGCCTATAAATATCATAATAGTGATAGGTGCTTCCGGCAGAAATATTATGGCAATAACCAAAGTAAACACCGCGCCAGAATTAACTCCTAATATGCTGGGGGAAGCTAATGGATTCCTTGTAATTGCCTGAATAAGCAGTCCTGCAAGCCCCAACGCCCCTCCTACAAGAAAGGCTGTTATGGTTCTTGGTATTCTGGAGGTCATTATAATAATGTGTTCTTGAGAACCATTAAAGGAGGTAAGAGCCTCTATAACGGTCTTGTAGGTGGTTTTAAGAAAGCCCAGAGTTATGCTGAGATAAATAAGAAGGATAAGAAACAAGCTTAACAGTAAAAAAGCTATTATTTTATTTTTATTTTCATTTTTATTTAATACGATTTTCATATTTTCACCTTTTAAAACATTTTGATTATCAACTCCAATTGATAATCCTCCTCAATTATGTTATCATATCTTTTGCAGGAATTCCATGTTTATACAAAATAAACTTTTAGTAATATTAGGAGGGTTTACAGTGATAAAAAAATTACTTGCTGTCACATTATCATCAATTATGCTGTTTTCTTTAGCTGCATGTACTGCACCTCAGGATAATACCAAAAAAGCTGAAGACACAATTTCTATAGAACATGCTATGGGAACCACAGAAGTTCCTAAAGCACCTAAAAAAGTTGTTATATTGACCAATGAAGGTACAGAAGCGCTGCTTGCCTTAGGTGTTAAGCCTGCTGGTGCGGCAAATTCCTGGACAGAAGAATGGTATCCTCATATAAAAAAGGATATGGAGGGTGTTAAAGGATTAGGCAAGGAGGACTCTATTAATTTAGAGGCTGTAGCTGCTTTAAAGCCGGATTTAATCATCGGAAATAAGATGAGACATGAAAAGATTTATTCTAAGCTGCAGTCTATTGCTCCTACAGTGTTTTCAAACACATTACGAGGTGAATGGAAGGAAAACTTTAAATTCTATGCTAAGGTTTTAGGCAAAGAAGCTGAAGGAGAAAAGTTAATAAGTGATTTTGACAATAGAATTAAAGAAATCAGAGAATCTTCTAAAGATAAGCTAGATACAAAGGTTTCTCTTGTAAGGTTCATGTCCGGAAAGACCAGAATTTATTTAGGCGACACCTTCTCCGGTATAATACTCAGAGAACTCGGCTTTGCAAGACCGGAAGCACAACAGGCTACAGATAAATTTGTAAATGAAATCGGAAAAGAAAGGCTTAATGAAGCAGATGGAGACGTTATGTTTTACTTCACCTATGAAACCGGTGACGGAAAGGGCTTAGCCAGAGAAAAGGAATGGCTTGAAGATCCTATGTTTAAATCCTTAAATGCCGTTAAAAACAACAAAGCATTTAAGGTGAATGACGTGATTTGGAATACTTCAGGAGGCATAAAGGCTGCAAACCTCATGCTGGATGACTTAGAAAAGTTCATAGATAAAATGTAAAGATGGTGCCAGGCACGTGACAAGTGACAAAAGCTGAGCTTTTGTCACTTGTCACGTGCCTGGCACCATTTTTATTTAATAACTAATTCCACAGGACAGTGGTCTGAACCTAAAATCTCTGTATGTATATCAGCACTTACTAATCTATCCTTCAATCTTTCTGAAGCACAGAAATAGTCTATACGCCATCCTGCATTATTAGCTCTGGCATTAAATCTGTAGGTCCACCAGGAATATACCCCTTCCTTATCAGGATAGAAGTAACGGTAGGTATCGATAAATCCTGAGTCTAAGAAGGTAGTGAACTTTTCTCTTTCTTCATCGGTAAAGCCAGCATTTCTTCTGTTGTTATTTGGATTTTTAAGGTCTATTTCCTTATGAGCTACATTCAAATCTCCGCAAATAATCACAGGCTTGATTTCATCCTTAGCCTTTAAGAAAGCTCTGAAATCATCCTCCCACTGCATCCTGTATTCAAGTCTGGCAAGCTTTTCCTTAGAGTTTGGTGTATAAACGGTAACCAGGAAGAAATCCTCAAACTCAAGGGTAATAACCCTGCCCTCTTTATCATGCTCTTCAACATTAATTCCGTATTCAATGCTAATAGGCTTTTTCTTTGTAAAAACTGCCGTACCTGAATATCCTTTTCTTTCAGCATAATTCCAGTACTGATAATAGCCCTCTAATTCAAGGATTATCTGTCCTTCCTGCAGCTTACTTTCCTGTATGCAGAAAATATCAGCATCCACTTCTTTGAAAAAATCTAAAAAGCCCTTCTGCACACAGGCTCTGATTCCATTAACATTCCAGGATATGAGCTTCATAATCCACACTCCTTTGTATATATTAATATCCGGTTATATATCTATTATAATAGTTATATAAGAACTTTTCTATTCATTATTAAAAGAAAATCATTATTAGATGGTAAAATAATCTTCTTGAAAGATTGAATTATAATAGCTTTGAATATTATATGTAAAATATTGTATATATGTTATAATTTAACTTAATGTGTAAGATAATCAAGGCCTTTAGTATAGAAATTTATAAAGGAGATTAATAAATGAATAATGATAGAAACTGGACGGTTTTATTTATTGGCGGAGCTTCGGGAATAGGCAAATCAAGTATAGCTTATGAAATTGGTCGATTCTATGGTGTGAATGTCCTGGAAGTAGATGATGTTCACCTATCTATAGAAACAGTTACCACAAAGGAAAGTTTTCCTGCAATACATTATTGGAATACCGGTGTAAATTGGAAAGACATCGGAGCTGATGGCAATGTAAACTGGTTGATTGATGTAAGCAAAGAAATGATTCCAGTATTGAAAGAGCTTGTACATAGACATCTTGAAGACAACTTACCTATTATTATTGAGGGCGATTTTATCTATCCGGAATTTACAACATCTTTCAACAATCCAGAGGTAAAATCAATTTTTGTGAATGAATCAGACATGGATCAAATACTGCAGAACCATTTATCAAGAGAAGGCGGCGCTTTACAACATTACAGAGCTGAAATAAGTATTACATATGGGAAGTGGATAGCAGATACTTGTAATCAGAATGGTATTAGATTGATTGAATCAAGACCCTGGAATACTGTTTTAACGAGAGCAATAAAAAGTTTATTGTGATGTAAAAGCTTAAATATCAATTACTTAAGCCAAATTAATATAAGCAATTATTATCAAGTGGAGGAATTATAAATGGATAAAAAACACCTTCGACTTTTAAATCATATTATCTTCATTTCAGTAGTTATACTTGCCATTTCATCTGCAATTATGGAAGGCAACAATTTATTTATAAGAATTTCTATTCTACTTATTACTATATTAGCAGTTATCAATATAGTCTTTAAAAACAAATAACTACTTACAACAGGAAATTTCGTTAACTAAGTTTATTATGGATTATTTCTAAGTAATGATTAGTTAATACACCCATGGGAATACTCATTCTGTTAAGGTTATGGAAACGTGCAGTTATAAATACATTACAGAAGAACTTGGAGCAGAGGATTACCAATATGTAAAAGGCTTAAGTATCACTACTTAAGCCAAAGTAATCTTAACAATTAGTTTCAAGAAGTTTAAATGCCCTGGCAACTTTCTTAGCAAAGGAAATCGGGTCATCAATGGAGAGAAAATGGATATACATTAATCTTGGCCTATCGAATAACCAATGGTTATGAAGGGCAGTAACCTTAATACCTTCTTCTCTAAGCACGCTAATGAATGGATTGATTTCACGTTCAAGAATTACAGTTTCACCTAGATTCAATGCTCTACCAAATTCATCTATATCCTCAAAAGAAAATAATGCATTGAGAGCAAGCGGACTTGATGTTGGCCTTTCTAATATTTCTGCAGGAATTCTTCTCTTTCTTGTTACTACACAGAGATTTTCACTAGATTGCAGAATTTCACTTCCAAGAATTGAAGCAAACCGCTGGCAAAGACTACATTGATTTTTATCGCTCATATTCACACCTCCCTCCACTTTCAATATATGAAAAATGTCGAAAATAGTTCTTGATAATTGTGTATATGTACATCATTAAAGGATTATATAAAATATAGAGTACATAGTAATTAACTACTCCACCGGTAATTTTAAAGAAAATTTACCACCACTTGAAATCGCATTGAACAAAATCTTTATGAATTAGGGGGAACTATGAAATACTCTATCAAAAATAGTATTTGAAAAAATGTGTTAGAGGCTTATGATACTAATGACAATTTAGTTGGCGAAGCTGTCATTTCACCATTTATGTCCTCTGAAATATTTGATCATACCAGGTTAAACATATATATAGAAATCTCAGTAAAAGATATAGAAAACAAGCTTGGTGTTAAAGATCAATTATTCAATGAATTAATTAATCGCGGGAAAAGCATTGCAGAAAAATCAGGAAGATTAGTAGGAATTATTGAAACAAACTCCGGTACAAATGATATTTTAACAAAGAACACTAGATGCAGAAACATAGGTGATGTTTATGTTGATGAGGAATATCGAGGACTCAATATAGCGCATAATCTGTTGCTGTATGCAAACGAAACGGAAAAAAATAATGGTACAGAGTTTTTGTGGGTGGAACACGGAACGGCAAACCCTAATGCAAGGGGATTCTGGAGCAAATATTTTGAGCCCTATGTATATACAATGCTTCGTGACATTGAGGTGCTGTAACCCCTTCATAAGATTCCAATTTATCAGCAAGTATATAACCATACAGTATATTACAATGATTTATGAGGACAAAATTATGATTAAATTTAGAAAAATTACTCAGGAAGAATTTGAAAAAGATGCAAAAGCACATGGGTATACCAAAATTAGTTTAAATGTATTTAATTTTAATGAAAAGCACATTCTTTATATGTACTCAGTGGATACAAGCCTTCTAAAGTATTTGATGGACATATGATTATGGAAAAAGATATTAATATATAAAAGACATAGTATAATATTTAATGTAATAGATATCTATGAATTTGAAAGGTTATTATAAGGAAAGAATAATGAATGATATTAATACAAACCAACTGATATTAAACTTAGAAAAGTTGCATACAACTGACTTAGGAATTGGACGAATTAAAAAAAATCTTTCTTTGGATGTAGAGGATGTTGTGAATTGGTGCAGAGAAAAAATACAGAATCCTAATGCTTCCTTAATGAGAAAGGGCAAAAACTGGTATGTAAATATAGACAATTGTGAAATAACTATAAATGCTTATAGCTATACAATTATCACAGCCCATAAGATAAAAAATAGATTTTAGCTTTGAAACAGAGAGATAAGTTTATAAAGACTATAATCTCCTACACCAATAATTGATTATAAAATCGGAGGAATAGAAATGGCAGTTGATAGATATAAGGATGGCAGTATCTCAATTAAAAGCAATAATGGTTTAACTGTTATAAGTAAAATAATAGGTGAATCAAATGATAAACAGGAAGAAAGGTTCCGATTATGGGTGGAAGACTGTGCAAAATTAGTAACTGCGTGCCCTCACACAATTAAGGAAACAGAACAATATTTTTTAGATAACTGTGATGCTGTGCTTATTGAAGCAAAGGATAGACGCATGAAGAGTTTTCAATCCAATGTTATTATGAACTACTGCAAAGATAAATTAGAGCATCAGGCACCAGAGTTTTCCTTTGACATGTCCGATGAGGAAATGGAGAAATGGCGCAAAGAAGAGAATTCTATGCGTCAGGAGGCTATGAATTCTTCTCCTGAACAGTTTGGACTTAATATTCGTGGGTACTGTTTGCCCCATACAGAGCGTAATTTAATTTTTTATGAGGAAGCTTATCAGGAAGCACAAAAATCAATGAAACATTCTAATAATAAACTAAAGCAAATTGAAATGCAGGATATTTGTTTTTTCTTTGAGGAGACCACGGGACACTGTCAGTCCAGTGGCGGCGGCCGCAGCCTAATGAATCAATTGATTGCTTTTATGGGTGTAGGAGAAGAAGATATCAAAAAACGAAGTGCCCGTTTCTTAGGATATATCAGTGCTCTGAGCGAGATGGGTGATTTACCCCGTTTAGATACTTTAGATACATAGAATTAGGGAAACAAAAAGATTTTATCAATCTTATTATACTCAGGTACAAATTATATTTACAAAACATCACAGATAGAAAACCATGGAATAAAATGTAATGATCAATATTTTTGAAGAAGGAAAATGATGTTATTTAATAGAGTAGAACCCACCTTTGATAATGAACCAATCGATGCTGTTATAGATTCAATAAAAGAAATCGATAATAAACTACCTGTTTGGAGATTTTTTGAGAATGTATTTCTTAATAAGCCTGATAGCATTAAAATTGTAATTTATAATATCGAAGGAGAACCAGCAATAAAAAAATTAAATCTTGATGGCGAAATAATAAAATACACCTATATTTCAGATGGAAGCATTAAAGAATATATGGGAAATGGCTTTAAAAAAACAAGATACGGCTCTGATATAAATTATGATTTATATCAAAACGATAAGTTTATCGTAAATATGATAGCTTATACGAATTATGATAAACTGATAAATACTCATAATTAGAGAACTTCTACAAGTATATGTAAATAATATACAAGGCATTATGGAATATAAAAACTCTTACCGGAGTTACTACAATTATAATTTTAAAGAAATTCCTCCGGAATTTCCTCCTTCATTTTAAATTCCCAATTTTTAATTATCTTTTCTGACCTGTTCTCCCTGCTTTCCACTCTCTCACTTCTCACCTCTGACATCTGACCTCTCAAATCTGACTTCTTAAATAAAGATGCCCCAAGGTCAATCCCATCCCCGGAGCATCAATTTATAATTATTATTTATTTTTACAGTGGATAAATTTCTAATCCTTCTGTACTTTCCTTATCCTTATATACCTTAGCAGTTTCTACTAAAGCCCTCAAGGTATCCATAGTGGTTATTACCTCTATGTTCTTTTCTATGGCGGTTCTTCTTATGACAAAGCCGTCTCTGTGAGAATTATTTCCCTTGGTAGGAGTGTTTACTACAAGGTCAACCTCCATATTTTTTATGGTATCTAAAATATTTGGTTCACCATCTTTAATTTTATTTACTTCTCTTACTTCAATACCTGCTGACCTTAAGCTTTCTGCAGTTCCTTTTGTGCTCACAAAGCTGTAGCCCAGCTCTTTAAGCTCCTTAGCTATACTTATAAATTCATCCTTTTGATGGTCATCTATAGTAGCTAATATGAGAGAGGTTTTCTTTTTAAGCTCCATGCCTGCTGCAAGGAAGCCTTTATATAACGCCTCATTTAAAGTTCTTCCAACTCCTAATACCTCTCCTGTGGATTTCATTTCCGGTCCTAAGGAAACCTCTACCCTTGGAAGCTTTTGAGTGGAAAACACAGGAACCTTCACTGAAACTATATCAGGCTCTTTGTATATGTTTGTTCCATATCCGATATCCTTAAGCTTTTCGCCCATCATAACCCTTGTGGCAAGCTCCACTATAGGCACTCCGCTGACCTTGCTTATATAAGGTACCGTTCTGCTGGCTCTAGGGTTAACCTCTATAACATAAAGCTTACCTTTAAATTCTATGAACTGAATGTTTATCATACCCTTTATGCCTATTTCTATAGCAAGCTTCTTAGTATAATCAAGGACCTCTTCTCTGATTTTTTCAGAAACGTTCTGTGCAGGATACATGGTTATGCTGTCTCCGGAGTGAACTCCTGCCCTTTCTAAGTGTTCCATAACACCGGGGATAAGTATTTCCTCTCCGTCGCAGATAGCGTCCACTTCTATTTCTCTTCCCATAAGATATTTATCTATGAGCACAGGATTTTTCTTGTCCTTTTCAAAGGCATTTTTAAGATAATATTTAAGCTCTTTTTCGTTATAGGTAATTTCCATTCCCTGTCCGCCAAGTACGTAGGAAGGTCTTATAAGCACAGGGTATCCCAGGCTTTCCCCCTCTTTTAATCCGCTTTCAATGTTCCATACTGCAGTACCCTTAGGTCTTTCTATATTAAGCTTTTCAAGAAGAGCTTCAAACTTTTCTCTGTCTTCTGCTGCATCTATCTGATCGGAATCGGTACCCAGTATTTTTATATTCTTTTCCTTTAAGAACTTAGCAAGCTTTATAGCCGTTTGCCCTCCAAATTGAAGTATTACTCCATGAGGCTTTTCCTTATCTATGATATTTAAAACCTCCTCCTCAGTGAGGGGCTCAAAATACAGCTTATCTGATATATCAAAATCCGTACTTACAGTTTCAGGATTGTTGTTTATTATTATGGTTTCAATGCCCATCTTTTTAAGGGCTTTAACGGCGTGTACTGAAGCATAGTCAAATTCTATTCCCTGCCCTATTCTTATAGGACCGGAGCCTATTACAACCACCTTTTCCTTATTGCTTACCTCTACCTCGTCAAAGGTGTTATAGGTGGAGTAGAAGTATGGAGTTAAAGCTTCAAACTCTCCTGCACAGGTATCTACCATGTTGTATACAGGATGAATGTCCCACTTTCTTCTAAGCTTATATACTTCGTCAGGACTTACCTTTAAGAAATCTCCTATCCCTTTATCAGAGAAGCCCATGCTCTTAAGCTTATAAAGCATATCTCTGGAAACCTCATCTATGGTAAGGCTTTTAAGCTCCTCTTCTCTGTCCACTATATTTTTTATCTTTCTTACAAAGAAGCTGTCTATTCCTGTGATTTGAGATATCATCTCTTCCCTGTAGTTTCTTCTTATCATTTCAGCCAGGGCAAATATCCTTTCATCGTCCGGTGACATAACTCTTTTCTTTAAGTCTTCTAAGGACAGCTTTGTCATTCCTTTATGCTCTAAGGTGTATTTTCCAAGCTCTAAGGAACGGATAGCCTTCAAAAAGGCTGCTTCAAAATTGCTTCCTATAGCCATGACTTCTCCCGTAGCCATCATCTTAGTGCCTAAAAATCTATCTGCATTGTTGAATTTATCAAAAGGCCATTTTGGTATTTTAACCACCACATAATCTAAAGAGGCTCAAAGCAGGCATAGGTTTTTTTAGTTACTGCATTTTTTATTTCATCTAAGGTGTAGCCTAAAGCTATCTTTGCTGCTACCTTTGCTATTGGGTAGCCTGTGGCTTTTGAAGCTAAGGCTGATGATCTGCTCACCCTTGGGTTTATCTCTATAACTCCATAGTCATAGCTATGAGGATTTAAAGCAAACTGTACGTTACAGCCTCCTTCAATGCCTATGGCATTTATTATGTCTATAGAGGCTGTTCTAAGCATCTGATATTCTCTGTCGCTTAAGGTTTGGCTTGGTGCTACTACTATGCTGTCTCCGGTATGTATCCCTACGGGATCCACATTTTCCATGTTGCATATGGTGATGCAGTTTCCTGCAGAGTCCCTCATTACCTCGTACTCAATTTCCTTCCAGCCCTTAACGCTTTTTTCAATAAGCACCTGTCCAATGGCACTTAATTGAAGTCCCTGCTGAAGTATCTTTATAAGCTCCTCTTCATTTTCAGCTATTCCGCCTCCTGTACCTCCTAAGGTATAGGCAGGTCTCACTATAACTGGGTAACCAATCTTTCTGCTGAAGGCTTTTCCCTCTTCTAAAGTGGTTATTATTTCACTTTCAATGGAGGGCTGACCTATTTTATTCATTTCTTCTCTGAAAAGCTCTCTGTCTTCCCCTTTTTTAATGGCTTCAATGGAAGTTCCTATGACCTTTACATCATATTTATCCAGTATATTTTTTTCGTAAAGCTCCACTGCAAGATTAAGTCCTGTCTGTCCTCCCACTCCTGCAAGAAGGCTGTCCGGTCTTTCCTTTTCTATGACCTTTTCAACAAATTCACAGGTGAGAGGCTCTATGTATATTTTATGAGCAACCTCTTTATCTGTCATTATGGTGGCAGGGTTACTGTTTATTAACACAACCTCTACCCCTTCTTCCTTAAGGGCTTCGCAGGCTTGAGTTCCAGAATAATCAAACTCAGCAGCCTGTCCTATTACTATAGGGCCTGACCCTATTACCAGCACTTTCTTTATATCTCTATTTAATGGCATTATACTACCTCCAAATTATTCGAATTATTATCTGCAGCTTTATCCTTAATTTCTTGAAATCCCATGAACCTTTATAATTAAAGCTCTAAGAATCTATCAAAGATTCCCTCTGCATCCTTAGGTCCCGGGCAGGCCTCAGGATGGAACTGAACGCTGTATATAGGAAGTGTGTTATGCTTCATTCCCTCTACAGTACCATCGTTGACACTTATATGAGTTGCCGTTGTGTCCTTTGGAAGCTCACTTACAAAATAGCCGTGGTTTTGAGAGGTTATATACACTTTACCCTGCTCAAGGCTCTTTACCGGATGATTGCAGCCTCTATGTCCAAACTTCAGCTTTTCAGTTTTTCCTCCCATGGCAAGAGCCAAAAGCTGATGACCAAGGCATATTCCTGCTATAGGCTTTTTACCTATAAGCTCTTTAATGTTTTCAATTACTTTTCTTAAATCTGATGGATCCCCAGGACCGTTAGATAAGAATATCAAATCCGGATCAGCCTTTAAAATTTCCTCTGCTTTTGTATCTGCAGGGAATACTGTAATTTTGCAGTTTCTCTTTTTGAAGCTTCGTATTATGTTTTCTTTTATTCCAAAATCCATTACAGCTACATGCTTTCCTTCACCATCTATAGTAAAGGCTTCCTTACAAGTAACCTGCATCACCGCATCCTCGTTAGTGAAGTCTTTAAGCTTTTCCTTTATATAATCCTCACTAAGCTCCTCTAAGGTAATGATTCCTTTCATGGTTCCTGTGCTTCTTAAAACCTTTGTAAGGGCTCTGGTATCTATATTTTCTAATGCCATTATTTTATTGTTTCTTAAATAATCCTCCAGCTTAATTTCACATCTGAAGTTATTTGGATAATCACAGGCTTCTCTCACTATAAAGCCTCTAACCTTTGGACTCTGTGATTCTCCATCCTCTAAGTTTAAGCCGTAATTTCCAATGAGAGGATAAGTCATAGTGACTATCTGTCCGTAGTAGGAAGGATCCGTTAGGACCTCCTGATATCCTGTAATTCCTGTGTTAAAAACCACTTCTCCTACAGTTTCCTTCAGGTATCCCAGCGCATTTCCCTGAAAAACCATACCATTTTCTAAAATCAATTTTGCTTTCATTTATTTAACCTCCAGAATAATCAAAATAAAAGGATAATTAAGAGAATACTACACTATTCCCTGAATTATCCTTTACAGCCTATTTTAAGGTTAATAAATATTTGATTTTGACAAAACTGTGCACCACAAAAAATCATAGTCATTGCTATCCCCTTTCTGGCCTCACTGGACCAATTTAAAGTATATTTTGTACTTCAATTATTTTTTCTTTTATAAAGAATTTTAATTCAAGATTATTATCATGTCAATAGGGGGATGGTGCCAGGCACGTGACAAGTGACAAAAATTAGATTTTTGTCACTTGTCACGTGCCTGGCACCACAATTTTAAATAAACTGTTAAAATTGTGTAATTCAGCCTTTTTTGCGTATGCTTTTATTGACCTTATAATGGTATTTTAGTAATATATATTATGAAATTAAAAATATAATTAAATTTATATGAAATTTTTAAAGTTTTCCGGAGACTTTAAAGGAGATTAACAGGACATGCGCTAAAGGTAGTTATACTTTTAGCTTTTTTATAACCTGAATTTTAGTTTCAATACATATCATTATATACAACCTACATAATTCACTTGCAACAACCAAATATTTATAAAGATGAATTTTAAGGAGGTATAGGCAATGTTAAAAAGAAAAAGAACTATTGCATTTTTGATGGCTGCCGCTCTGACTCTTAACTGGCATTTGACTTCCCAAGCAGCAGTTTCTCAGCCGGATAACTTAAATAATGGTACAGGAAAGGTGCTTTCTGAAGGTAATGAAAAGGATATTATGCAGAAAGAGTTTTCTAAAGAAAAGCTTCAGGAACTTGATGACTTTATAAATAAAGAGGTGGAGGAAGGCTTCCCCGGAGCTGTACTTACAGTTATTAAAGACGGCAAAGTAGTAAAAAATTCCGCTTACGGCTATAAAAAGAAATGGGATAAGAATAACCTTATGTCAAAGCCTGAAAAAATGACAGTAGATACTTTATTTGATGTAGCTTCCATAACAAAGATGATGAGTACAAATTTAGCTCTTCAGAGATTGGTGAGCCAGGGCAAACTGGATTTAGATGCTCCTGTTTCTAAATATATACCTGAATTTAAGGATTCTGCTGAAGACCCTATTAAAGGAAAAAGCAAAATCACAGTACGAAATGTTTTAAATCATACTGCAGGCTTTGCTCCTGAAATAAGATTTTTTGATAATAATTCAGCAGGTAAATTCTATTCCCAGGATAGAAATACCACTTTAGAACTGTTACCCAAGGCTCCCTTAGCCTATGTACCGGGTACGAAGGTGGTTTACAGCGATACTGACTATATGCTTCTTGGCCTAATAATAGAAAAAATCACAGGAATGAGACAGGATGAATATGTTGAAAAAGAAATATATAAGCCTTTAGGTTTAAAAAACACTATGTACAATCCTTTGAAAAAGGGTTTTAAACCTGAAGATGCGGCTGCTACTGAAAGGAACGGAAACACCCGAGACTATTCTATACCTCTATTTAATAATATAAGAGAATATACCCTTCAAGGAGAGGTCCATGATGAAAAAGCCTGGTATTCCATGGGAGGAGTATCCGGTCATGCAGGACTGTTTTCTACTACCGGGGATTTGGCGGTATTAAGCCAACTTATCTTAAATGGTGGAACTTACGGCGATGTTAATATATTCAGCAGAGATGTATTATCAGAATTCACCAAGCCTGCAGATAAAAATATAACCTACGGTCTCGGTTGGGATAGACAAGGTGATGGCAAAAAGACTTGGGAGTTTGGACCTTATGCAAGCTATCTTACAATAGGTCATACAGGCTGGACCGGATGTGTTGTGAATATCGATCCTTTAAATAACATGGCAGTGATACTTCTAACTAATATGAGACATTCTCCAACGGTTTTAAATAATTTTGAAGGTTCTAAATGGGAGACCGGCAGATACGGAAGTATTATGTCTAAAGTATATGAAGCTTTTATGGAAAATAGAGACACTGTTAAAAAGGATAGAAGTAAAGCAATTACAAATACTGCAGAAGGAAACGCATCCCAAACCTCTATGAAATTCCCTGAAGATGATCCTACCAGCAGAGTTTATGCAAGGAGCAGAGGAGTATTTAAGGGTTATAGAGGACGCGGCAGCATCAGAGTAGAAAACCACGGTGCGGAAACCGCAGATTTGTATATTAACGGAAAGAAAATCGACATCTCATCAGCACTAAAATCACATCAAGGAGCTGCTTCCTTTGATATAAGCACCTTGGTAGTTACAGGACAGAATTCCCTTAAAGTCCTTAATGTAAAACCTGAAGGAAGTTTTGTAAACGTTAGCGTTCACTATCCTCAAGTGGTAAAGGGAAATCCTAAAGAAGCAGGCTTTAAGGAGAACAGTTTTCTTAACAAAGAAAAGATTTTTAATCAGACCTTGAAGGGTGTAAAATCCTCTTCTTTAACTATAGTTAAAAACGGAAAGTTAATTATGCAGTGGAGCAATGATAAAAATCCTAATAATGAGGCTTCTCTGGATGAGGTTATCCCTAAACTAACGGCAAATATAGCCTTGGAAAAACTCGTAAGCGAAGGCACCCTTGATTTAGATAAGCCTTTAGGAAATTTAATCCCAGAAGGCACCTCTATAAATAAGAATACCGCTACTTTAAGGCAGCTTTTATCCTCTGAAAAACCTGATTATGGTTTATTGATAAGAATTATAGAAAAAGCTGCAGGATTAAGCTTTAAAGAATATGCTCTGCAAAATATATACAATCCTCTTGGAATAACAGATAAAACTTCTAAAGAAACTGCTTTAGCAGTCATGGGTCAAAGCCTATTAAACCGTGGAGGTTATGGAGGAATACGTCTATTTAACGGAGAAACTTCGGATCAATTTGTAAAGCCTCTTAATAACAATCCCTCCAGAGGATTAGGATATGAAAGAAAAATCACAAACTATATGTCTTACGGAGTTACCGAAGCTGATGGAACCAAAATAATAATTGACCCTATACATGATATGGCTGTAATAATAAAAATCCCTCAGATAAACGACTCAAATAATAATCTTTATAAGGATATAGTTAAAAAAATATATGAGCTTCTTTAAGATTTTTATAAATATGGACATTTTAAGCTTATGTTTTAGTAAATAAAAATTTTTTAAGTAGTTACAAAGATTTATATCAGCTAACTAGAACTACCTTATTTTTAAAAAAATAAATTTTAGGAGGCAAAAAAATGAAAAAATCCGTTAAACTGCTTTCTGCATCTATACTAGCCCTCACTTTAGTAGGAGTAAGCTATATGGGCTTTAATGCTGAGGCAAAACCAAAACATAAAAAACCTAAGGTAACTTTAGGAATAGACAACCTAGATAAGCACATAAATATATTCAAAGGGAAAAAGATAGGTCTTATTACAAACCCTTCTGGAATAAACAACGAATTCAAAAGCTCTATAGACGTACTTTATGAAAAAACTCAGCTTACTACTCTCTTTGCTGCAGAGCATGGAATAAGAGGAAATGCCCAGGCAGGATCCGATGTAGGAGATACCGTTGATGAAGTTACAGGACTTCCGGTATACAGCCTTTACGGTTCTACAAAAAAGCCCACAGCAGAAATGCTAAAAAACGTTGATATACTAGCCTATGACATGCAGGACGTAGGCGCCAGGTTTTATACCTATATAAACACTCTTGCCTATGCCATGCAGGCAGCAGCAGAAAATAATAAAACCTTTGTGGTTTTTGACAGGCCTAATCCGGTGGGAGGAAATCAGGTACAGGGAACCGTTCTGGATCCAGCCTATAGTTCCTTCGTGGGAATGTATCCTATAGTACAGAGGTATGGGCTTACAATTGGTGAATATGCAAAGTATATCAATGAAACTCAAAATATAAACTGCAAACTTGAGGTTATCCCTATGGAGGGCTGGACCAGAGGCATGTACTACGACGATACAGAGCTTCAGACTTGGGTAATGCCTTCTCCTAATATGCCTACTTTAGATACTGCAATAGTTTATACAGGAACCTGTGTATTTGAAGGTACAAACCTTTCCGAAGGAAGAGGAACTACCCGTCCCTTTGAGCTCATAGGAGCCCCATGGATAAATCCCCTGCAGCTTGCAGATAAACTTAATGCTTTAAATCTTCCTGGTGTTAAATTCAGAGCAGCCTCCTTTACCCCTACTTTCTCAAAATACGGTCCTGTATTTGATAAAGCAGGAAACAAGATAAAAAATGCAGACGCCTGCGGAGGAGTTCAAGTATACGTTACTGACAGAGAGGAATTTAACTCTGTAAAAACAGGTCTTGCTATGCTCTATACAGTAAGGGATATGTATCCTGATAAATTCCAGTACCTGTCTACTAACTTTATAGATAAATTGGTAGGAAACAGCTATGTAAGAGAAGGCAAACACACTTTGGAAGAATTATTTGAAAAGATTGATGAAGAATCTGAAAGCTTTAAAAAGTCCACTGAAAAGTATTATATCTATAAGAAAACCAAATAATATTTTAATAGCTTTTAAGCTGTGAGGTTTAGGAGATTTATTAAAAGGAGGAATTAATTTGAAAATTAATAAACTTCGTTATGTTATCTTCGCTTCATTGTTTACGCTCACCGCATCCTTTGGCAGTTCTCCCTTAACTATGTATAAAGCTCACGCTGCAGATTCTTCTGCTGAAGCACAGGCTGAAAGCATAGTGAACTCTATGACTTTGGAAGAAAAATTAGGGCAGATGATAATGCCTGACTTTAGGTATTGGGGAAAGGATTCTCAGGGAAAAAACATTCCCTTTACCTCTATGAATGAACAGGTTGCAGGCATTATTAAAAAATATCATTTAGGAGGCATAATTCTTTTTAAAGAAAATGTCCCAGGTACAGCACAAACCACCCGCTTAGTCTATGATCTTCAAAAGGCTGCAAAGACGCCTCTTATGATTACAATAGATCAAGAGGGAGGTCTTGTAACAAGGCTTCAGACCGGTACCAATATGCCGGGAAATATGGCTTTGGGAGCTGCAGATAACGTAAAAATAACCGAAAAGGTTGGAAAAGCTATAGGTGAAGAGCTTAAAGCTTTAGGGATAAACGTGAACTTTGCCCCTGTTCTGGATGTTAATGTTAATCCGGATAACCCTGTAATAGGGATACGTTCCTTTGGAGGATTTCCTGACCTTGTAGCAAAACAAGGGTCTGCTTTTATAAAGGGCCTTCAGTCTACAGGAGTTGCTGCAACAGCAAAGCATTTTCCAGGACATGGAGATACCGCCAATGATACTCACTTAGGAGTTTCCGTTGTAGATCACAGCCTGGAAGAGCTTCATTCAATAGATCTCGTACCTTTTAAAAAAGCTATAGTGGACGGTATTGATATGATTATGACCGCTCATGTAACGGTACCTGCCATAGACAATGATAAAGCTATTTCCAAAAAAGATGGAAAAGAGGTAGGTATACCTGCTACCCTTTCCAAAAAAATACTCACAGAACTTCTTAGAGAAGAGCTTAGCTTTAAAGGAGTAATAGTAACGGATGCTATGAACATGAAAGCTATCTCTGACCACTTTGGCAAAACAGAGGCAGTTATAAAAACCATAAATTCTGGAACGGATATCGTGCTTATGCCTGTATCTGTATGGAATTCTTCAGCAGAGGCTGAACTTGAAATCATGTTCAACACCCTTATAAATTCTGTAAAGGATGGAACTATACCTGAAAGCAGAATAACTGAATCAGCTAAAAGGATAATAACAATAAAGATTAAAAGAGGCATAATAGGTTCTCAAGATGCAAGAACCATAGAAGAAATAATATCTGAAGCAGAAAAAACCCTTGGAAGCAAAGATCATAAGCGCATTGAAAGAATCGCCGCAGAAAAAGCTATGACCCTTATTAGAAATGAAAACAAAACTTTACCCTTCAAGCTAAAAAAGAATAACAAATTATTAATAATAGGTTATGGCAAAAGCAGAGTAGACCTAATGACTTTAGCTCTTAAAGATATTATGAAGGAGACCGGGAAGAAAATAGAGTATTCAACTCTGGACTATTCCTCCTTTGGTCCTGATATTCCCGAGAATTTTAAAAAAGCTATAGATGAATCAGACAATATAATATTAGGTACCTTAAACCTTAAGGTAATTCCCGGCAAGGAAAGTTTAGCTTCAAAGCCTGACAGATTGGCTAAAGCTATAACAGAATATGCTGCAGAAAAAAATAAACCTTTAGTGGTTATGGCATATAGGAACCCTTATGACGGGGTATATCTTCCTGATGCTAAAGCAGTGCTTGCAGTATATGGACCTACAGGTTATGACATAACCTCCGGAAGCAATGCTTCTCTGCCTATAAACATCCCCGTAGGTATGAGAACCATCTTTGGACTCGTTAAACCTAAAGGTAAATTGCCCGTAGCTATGCCTACAATAAATTAAAGGTGCCGTTCAGGTGATAGTGACAATCAGCTTTTTGCTGATTGTCACTTGTCACGTGCCTGGCACCTTTTTTTAATCTCTGGCTTTCTGAACCTTGAGCAGCTTGCCTTTTACTTTAGTAGTTTTCATAGCTTCCAAAACTCTAGGACCTTTGCCATTTAATATTTCCACATAAGATATGTTATCCTGAATATCTATTATCCCTATATCTTCAGCTGAAACTCCTGAAAGGTTGGATATAGTTCCTACAAAATCCAGAGCTCTTATCTTTTTCTTTTTCCCGCCGTTAAAATAAAGCTTCATAATCTCTTTATTAAGTTCAGAGCTTTTATCTTTTTTAATTTTAGGCTTTCTGGTTATCTTGTTTCTAAATTCCTCCTGGCCTTTATTTACCTCTTCCTTAGCTGGAGGACTAGCCTTCGTTATCTCAAATCCTATATATTCTTCAATCTGCTTTAAGAACCTATTTTCATAAGGAGCGGCAAAGGTCAGAGCTTTACCGGCTTTCCCTGCCCTTCCGGTCCTTCCTGCCCTATGAACATAACTTTCCTTTTCCAGAGGGATATCGTAATTAATAACCAGGCTTACACTATCTATATCTATTCCTCTGGCAGCTACATCCGTGGTCACAAGATACATGAACCTACCCCGCTTAAAATCCTGCATAACCTCAAGCCTATCCTCCTGTAAAAGTCCTCCATGAAGCTTTTCACAGGGATAATCCTTTGCCTTTAATTTATTATAAAGATTATCCACCTGCTCTTTTGTTCTGCAGAAAATTATACAGCTATCGGGATTTTCTGTAACAGCTATGTCATCAAGCAGCTTAAATTTATCCTCTTCCCTCACCTCATAAATATAATGCTCGATACTTTCTGTGGCTATAGACTGTGATTCGATCTCAATGGTTTCCGGCCTCTTCATGTAGCTTGAACAAAGTCTTTTGATTTCCTCAGGAATAGTAGCTGAAAAAAGCATGGTTACCCTGTTTTCAGGAAGAGCTTTTATTATTCCCTCCACCTGATCTATAAACCCCATATTAAGCATTTCATCACCTTCATCAATGATGAGATACTTTATTTCTTCAAGACTTAGGGTTTCTCTGCTTATGTGATCCATAACCCTTCCCGGAGTCCCCACCACTATATGGGTTTTCTGCTTCAGCTCCCTCTGCTGAATAGAAAAAGGCTGCTTTCCGAATACTGCTGCCGCCTTTATGCGTTTAAAACGTCCAATGTTAGTTATATCCTCTTTAATCTGTACCGCCAGCTCCCTTGTAGGAGTGAGCACTAATGCCTGAGGCTTATTCTCCTCCCATATAACCTTTTCGCATAAAGGTATTGCAAAAGCTGCAGTTTTTCCACTGCCTGTATGTGATTGAACAATTAAATCCCTGTTTTCTAAAGCAGCAGGTATTACCTTCTGCTGCACCTCTGTAGGAACCTTGTATCCCAAGGCTGTAATTGCTCTAGTAATTTCTTCACTTAAATTAAAATGGTGAAAAGCTGTATTTTTCATATGTTAACCTCTTTTTATGCTGTTTTATCTATAACTATAACCATAATATGCTTTAAATGCAATAAAGCTTGTCAACTTTGTCAGGTGCCAGGCACCTGACAAAGCTGACAAGCATTTGTATTTTTCAGCTTTTAGTTCCTTTGAACATCTATTATATGGTTTTGTCTGTGTTTTCCTATAAAGAATACTGCAAGAGCTCCCGGGCCTCCATAGGTTCCAACCACAGGTCCTATAAAGTTAATGCTTATGCCTTTTGGAGTAACCTCTTTCAATATCGCTTCTTTTAATCTTTCAGCATCAGCTTCAGAATCGCCATGACAGATAGTTATATAATTTTCTTCAGGGTTTTCAACCTTTTCTATAACATATTTAGCAAGCTCATTTATTCCAGACTTTCTTCCCTTTGCCTTTCTTATAACCAGAACCTTTCCTTCATCATTTAAAGTAAGTACCGGTTTAAGGCTTAACATGGACCCTACGATGGCTGCTGCTGTAGATATTCTTCCGCCTCTTTTTAAATGATTTAAATCGTCAACAATTATATATGTATTTAGCTTTAATTTAGTATTTTCTAAATAGCCTAAAACCTCATCAAGGGATGCGCCTTGTTCCTTCATTTCCAGAGCTTTCATAACCATAAGCCCCTGTCCTAGGGAAGCAGTTAATATATCTACAATTTCCAACCTTGCTTCCGGATACTCATCCTTTATCATGTTTTTTGCTATGTTAGCACTGTTATAAGTACCGCTTAATCCGGAGGATACGCATATATATAAAATATCATTGTGCTTGTCTATTATTTCCTTAAGGACTTTATAAAAAGCCTCTGCATTAGGCTGTGATGTTTTAGGAACTTCCCCTTCTCTCATACCTTCGTAAAAGGTTTTATAATCTAGGCTTGTACCAAAATCATCTTTATATTCCTCATTTTTAAACCTGCAGGTAAGGCTTACAAATGGAATATTATTTTTTTCTATATATTCCCTAGGCAGATCACAGCAGGAATCCGTCATAATAATATAATCTTTCATATTTCTACTCCCCCAATAATTTTCTAAGGCTACTATTTTACAAAAATTCACTCATATTACGCTTTTATATAAAAAACAAGTGATTGCATTAAAATTCCTTATAATTCACCATAAAGAATTATACCAAATTTTAAAGGTGACAAGCAATGGAGAATTATGTTTAAATTGTGTAAAGCTTCTCACCTTTCTTTAATTTATTCCTTTAATCATTAAAATCAAGAATTTTTCTACAGCAAAAAAGCCCTTAAAATCAAAGCTTTTTGCCAAAAGTATCATTCTTTTACCTATAGTCTCATCTTATATTCTTGTAACAAAATTTTAAATAAATTCAGTTATAGGGCTTACAGGGGTAATAAGATTACTTATTTTGTTATAGGGTATTTCAATTTTGAATAACCCATAATAATAGGGAGTGTATTTATAAACGGGATAATAAACTATTAAACTGTCAGAAGTTAAATAAAACTGCTGATTAGGCTCAATTCCTTTAAAATCATTTAAAAGTGCTATATTGTTCTTCTTAATATATTCTCTTGCTATTTCATCAATGGCGGCAGCGTAAGAAAACTTTGGATTAAATAAGTCTTCAAAACTGTATATTTCCCCGGTATCAGCGTTAGCGGTAATGGAAGAATAAGCGGTGAAGCCGTGGGCAGCCATATTAACATAGGTATATAGGCTTAATAATACACTTATTATATTATTTTTATTTAATGTGATCTCATAGGTACCCAAAACTTCCAGGAAATCAACTTTCTCAGGAAGAAGCACCTGATTTTTAAAAAGTTCGGAGCATTCATTTATAATGCCTTCATTTATCTTATCCTTCCCTTTATATAATTCTCCTTCAGGAATAAAAGGATAGGAAATACTGAAACTTTTAGGACTTAGCTTTTGTTCCTCTAATTTTATATCAGCAGAGTGTTCAGCTTTAACACTCTCCATTCTCCTTAAGTGAATTCTTTCCCTGGTAAAATAGTAACAGCTTTGATTTCTTTCACTTCCTGTCCATCCTTTTCTAGGGTTATTCATAAAGTAATTCATTTACACACCTTTTTTCAATATTACTAGTACATTGTTATGAGGAATTATATAGTTTTGTTCCCCTTCTTAATGTTTAAGCTTAACTTTTACAAATAAAAAACTGAGATATAATTCAAATATCTCAGTCTTAACATATTTATCTATTTAAATCTATGTATAATAAATTAACCTTAATGCTATTAAGCTGTACCTCTAATGATTATTTCAGGCTTAAAATAAATTTGTTCCTGCTTTGCCTCATTGTTTATTACATCTATTAAAAGCTTACAGGACTCTCTTCCCATTTCATAAATAGGCTGGCTTATGGTTGTAAGTTCCGGTTCAGTAAATTCAGAAAAAGTGATATTGTCAAAGCCCATAACTCTTATGTTTTCAGGGACCTTATATCCTTTTCTGGTAAGATACTTAATTCCCCCTAAAGCCATCATATCATTACTGTATAATATAGCATCTATATTTTCCAATTTATTTATAAGCTCTTCAGTGGCCTTCATCCCGCCTTCTAATGTAAGCTTTGTTTGATAAACCCAATCCTCATTATACAAGTTATAACTCTGCATTGCTTCTTTATATCCGCTTAATCTTTGAAGGCTGACTTGTATTTTATCAGGTCCCATTACAAAGGCTATCTTCCTGTTTCCTTTGTTATAAAGGTACTTTATCCCTTCCATAACACCCTCTTTATTGTTGCAGTATACTCCATAAGCATCCTCATAACCTTCAATATATCTGTCAACCAATACAAAAGGAACATTATTATTCCTTAAATAAGAAAGATTTTTATCACTTTTGCCTCCTGCTGCAAATATTACACCATCCACAAGCTTGCTTATTAAAAGCTTAATATACTTTTCTTCTTTTTCTATGTCACTGTCGCTGTTGCAGAATATTACATTATACCCCAGCTCCTGAGCCGAATCCTCAATAGCACGTGCCACCTGGGCAAAAAAGGGATTAACAATATCCGGGAGTATTGCACCTATTGTACAGGTTTTCCTGGTGCTTAAACTCCTTGCCAGTGAGTTAGGGATATATCCCAATTCCTTTGCAGTATTAAGTATTCTATCCTTTGTAATCTGACTTATACTGCTGTCTTTCTTATTTAAAACCATGGAAACGGTAGCTTTTGAAACTCCCACCTTATTAGCTATATCCATAATAGTTACCTTTTTCATGATTTTCCTCCAACCCATATCAATTATACTTTTCATTTCTTTACTTTAATTTATATGTTGTTTTTTAACTTTCTATAAAATTGTATCCTATTAATACTTCTTTGAAAAGAACTTAAGGAATAATTTTATTAATATATACGATGAAAACTACCTAAAACTTTACTGATCATTATTATATGAGACAATCCAGGAAAAACTCTCCTGGATTGTCTAAAGTCCTTATCCTATTGTTTTTTTACTAATTGAAGCTCTACAGGGATTTCTTTTTCTACATTCTCTCCCTTTATCACCTTTACAGCATTTTCTACAGACATTGCCCCCATTAAATCAGGCTGCTGAGCTATAGTAGCTGCCATATCTCCGCTTTCTACTGACTTTTTAGCATCATCATTTCCGTCAAAACCTATAACCATAACATTTTTATTAGCAGCCTTTAATGCTTTCACTGCTCCTAAAGCCATTTCATCATTATGTGCAAATACAGCATCAAAATTAGGATTTGCCTGAATAATGTTTTCCATTACGTTTAGGCCCTTTTGTCTGTCAAAATCCGCTGCCTGACTTGCTACTACCTTAACCCCATCTTTACCGTCTACAGCTTTATGGAAACCTTCTCCTCTGTCTCTTGTAGCAGAAGCTCCCGGAATTCCCTGAAGCTCAACTATATTAGCCTTTGCATTAAGCTTTTCTAATATATACTTACCAGCCATTTCACCACCGGCTACATTATCAGAAGCTATATGAGAAACAACCTCTCCTCCGTTAGACTTCCTATCCACTGTTAATACAGGTACTTTAGCATCATTTGCTACACCCACTGCATTAACTACTGCGTCACTGTCTGTTGGGTTAACTATTAAAGCTCCAACACCTTTTTGCACAAGGTCCTCTATGTTTGATCTTTCTTTTCCTGCATCATTGCCGGAATCCAGTACTATAAGCTCATATCCAAGCTCCTTTGCCTTCTTTTCTGCACCTTCCTTCATGGATACGAAGAAAGGATTATTCTGTGTAGAAATTACCATTCCTATCTTCTTGCTCTTTTCGCCTGAAGCACCCTTATCTGGAGTGGAAGCACACCCTCCAAGAACTCCGGCAAACATAACACCGGTGATTATTAAAGATAATAATTTACCCTTTTTTGACATTTTTTATTCCTCCCTTTAATGGAAAATATTTATTTATTATTTTTTTTGTCAACAAGCACTGCAAGCAGAATAACTGCACCTTTTACTATGGATTGATAGAAAGGTGATACATTCATAAGATTAAGAGCGTTATTTAAAACTCCAATGATTATAGCACCTATAATAGTCCCGTAGATGTGACCTTCTCCCCCGGTAAGGCTTGTCCCGCCTAGTACTACCGCCGCAATGGCATCCAGTTCAAAACCACTGCCTGCATTAGGGGATGCAGAGCCTATTCTGCTTGTTACGATTACACCGCTTACAGCTGCGGTTATACCTGAAATCATATAAACCAGATTTTTTATTTTCTTGGTACCTATACCTGAAAGCCTTGCTGAATCTTCATTTCCTCCAATAGCATAAACATATCTTCCAAATCTTGTTTCATTTAAAACATAAGCTGCTGCTAAAAAGACTAATACCATCAATATAACCGGAAGGGGGATTCCTAAAAGCTTTTTATTTCCAATTGTCATAAAGCTTTGTCCAAGTCCTGAAATAGGATTCCCACCTGTAAATACATAGGTTACTCCTCTAAAAATAGTCATAGTTGCCAAGGTTGCTATAAAGGCTTGTATCTTCCCTCTGGCAATAATAAAACCATTCAAATATCCAATAATTCCTCCTAATACTAATGCTGCTGATATTCCTACAAAAACTCCATTGCTTTTTATCAAAAAAGCTGCTACCGCTCCTGTAATAGCTACCACTGAGCCTACGGAAAGATCAATACCTCCGGTTAAAATTACAAAGGTCATTCCTAAAGCAATGATAGCATTAACAGACACTTGTGTAAGTACATTAGTTATGTTACTCCAGGTTAAAAATCTTGGTGTAATTATTGAAACTACAGCACAAAGTATAATCAACCCGATTAAAGACATATATTTCACAAGAAAATTTTTGTATTCCTTTTTCATCTTTATTATCTCTCCTTATCCTATAGAGTATAGCAGTAAGCTAACCGCCTATGGCTAATTTCATTATATTCTCCTGAGTTGCATCTTCTCTTGACAATTCTCCCATAAGCTTACCCTCATGCATTACTAAAACCCTATCGCATATACCTATTATCTCCGGCATATCAGAAGAAATCATCACCACAGCTTTTCCTGAAGCTTTTAATTCATTGAGTACATCATATATTTCCTTTTTAGCTCCAACATCAATACCTCTGGTAGGCTCGTCTACAATTAGAACTCTTGGAGACTTCATCAGCCATTTTGCAAATATAACCTTCTGCTGATTTCCCCCGCTGAGATTTTTTATCTTCTGCTCTTGATTAGGCGTCTTGATGGAAAGAGTCTTAATATATTTATCAACTTCATTTTTTTCTGCTTTTCTATCTATTTTCTTCATTTTGTTTTCATATTTATCTAAATTAGATAAAGACATATTCTCTCTAACTGAAAGAGGTAAAATTAACCCCTCCTTCTTTCTGTCCTCTGAAAGATAGCTTATCCCTAATTTTATTGCATCTTTAGGAGAGCTTATGCTTTCCTCTCTGCCTTCTATAAATATCTGTCCGGAGGCTTTTTTATATTCTCCGAATATCGTCTTTGCAAGCTCAGTTCTTCCTGCTCCCATAAGACCTGCAATACCCAGTATCTCGCCGGATTTTATCTGAAAGGAAACATCTTTAACCTTGTCTTCAAAGCTTAAATTATTTACCTCCATTATTACCTTTTTATCCTTTACTTCCTTATATGGAAATTGATCTTCAAGCTTTCTTCCAACCATCATGGTAATAAGATCATCCTTGGTAACTTCATTAGTTTCTGCTTCTCCTATATATTTACCATCCCTTAAAACTGTAACTCTGTCGCATATTCTAAATATCTCGTCCATTCTATGGGATATATATATAACAGCTATGCCTTTTTCTTTAAGCTTTTCGATAACATTAAAGAGACTTTGAGTTTCAACCTCAGTAAGGGCTGTAGTAGGCTCGTCCATAACAATTATGTTAGAATTTTTAGCAATTGCTTTAACAATTTCCAGCATCTGCATTTCTCCAACATTGATATCCTTTACCAGCATTTCAGGACTTACCTTACTTCCTATCTGTTCAAGGAAGTCTACCGCTCTGTGTTTCATAAGCTTCTTATTAATCCTTCTGCTTGCAGAAGAATATTTCTCATTTCCTAAAAATAAATTTTCCGCCACAGTAAGGTTAGGAAGTACGCTGAGTTCCTGATGTATAATACAAACTCCCAGGCTTTCAGCATGCTTTATATCCTTTATTTCAATTTCTTCACCGTCTATAAATATCTGTCCTTTATCCTTGGTATATACTCCGCTTAATATTTTCATTAATGTGGATTTGCCGGCTCCGTTTTCTCCAAGCAAAGCCAGCACCTCTCCCTGATATACCTTTAAATTTACATCCTCCAGAGCCTTAACTCCGGGAAAGGATTTAGATATGTTTTTCATTTCTAAAATAGGTGCTCTTTCCTTCATGGCAATTCCTCCTTAAAACACCACTCCTGATTTTAATATTATATTGGCGTAGGGTGTTTGCTCTCCTGTCCGAATTACTGCCCTGCAGGCTTTCAAATTTTCCTTAAGCTCTTCGTGGTTAATCCAGGTAACTTTTACATCTCCAACAGCTTCTTGAATTTCTTCAAATAATTTACCGCTGACTTTTCTTGTTTCTTCAGCTAATATCACCTCTTCTATCTGAAGCTCTAAAAGAACGGCTTTCAATGTTTCTATAAACCCTGGAACATTTTTAATCAGTGCGATATCTATTCTTTTTGTATCCTCCGGTATAGGAAGCCCACAGTCTCCTATAGCTATCATATCAGTGTGTCCCATTTTGGAAATAACTTCTGATATTTGTGAATTTAACAGCTCTGTTTTTCTCATAATTAAGCCTCCTTATATACTTCCAGCACTTCCTCCATAGTGGGAATAGAAGGCTGTGCACCTCTTCTCTGAACGGTTATGGACGAAACCATATTTCCAAAGATTACAGCTTTCTTTAAGGTTTCATAGTTTAATTCAGCAGCATTTAATTTGCTGGCCAGAGCGCCTATAAAGCTGTCTCCAGCCGCAGTGGTATCCACAGCAGATACCTTATATGCAGGAATGAGTTCTCCCCGGGATCTGCTGATTACTGCAGCACCTTTGTCACCCATGGTTATAATCACATATTTTGTTCCCTGCTTTAAAAATATCTCTGCAGCGCTTACTGCACTATTAAGTTCTTTTACCTTAACCTTTGTGATGTCGAAAGCTTCAGTTTCATTAGGAACTATTATGTCGGTATATTTTAAAAGCTCTTCCGGTATGGATTTTGCCGGTGCAGGATTTAAAATGGTTATAACTCCATTTTCCTTTGCAAATTTAAAAGCCTTTATAGTTATGGAAAGTGAGGTTTCAAATTGAGCAATGAGTATATCACTGGCTTTTATTGCTTCCTTTGCATTATCAAGCTCTTCTTCCCTCATTTCCATATTAGCTCCTGGTATAACAACAATAGAATTATCTCCATGGTTGTTTACATTTATAATAGCGGTTCCTGTAGGGTTACTATCATCTTTGAAAATAAAATCTGTTATTATATTGTCCTTTTCAAGTTCTTTTATAAGTTCATTACCATTTTCATCTATTCCTACTTTACCGATCATATACACCTGAGAACCTGTTCTCTTAGATGCCACTGCTTGGTTAGCACCTTTTCCTCCAGGAACCTTAGTAAAGCTTTCACCGATTATGGTTTGTCCCACCGTAGGCATTTCTTTTACTTTAACTACCAAATCCATATTTAAACTTCCAAGTATACAGACTTTATTCATAACCCATCCACCTTTACATTTTCATTTAACCGGTTCAGTTAACCGGTTAATTAAATTCTAATCACCTTTGAAATCGTTGTCAATACACTTAGCAACATTTTACATTTTGTTAACATTTTCTTCATTTATATAAAATCATTTCTAACTCTACGTAATAAAGGTATTGGCGATATTCTAATTTCAATTCGCCAACACCTTTGTTCATAATTATTTCATTTCGTTTTTTATAACTTCTTTCAGTAATTTAGGTCTATCTGTAATTATTCCATCTACATTTAAATTAAGCACAGATTCCATATCCTCTTCATCATTAACTGTCCATGCAAATACTTCTTTCTTGCTGCGGTGAATAGATTTTACCAGCTTTTTTGTTATTATAGTCTGTTCTATGGTATAAAAATCTACATTCAGGGCTGTTAAGTCTCCTAAAGTAAGGTACACTACATATCCAGTTATTATATTAGGATTTATAGCTTTAACAAGTTCAAGTTCTTTATAGCTCAAAGATTGAATTAAACACTCATCAACAAAATCCTCTTCTTCTATTATATCCACTACAGCTCTTACCAAATCATCTCCTGACCCATAAGGCTTAAACTCTATTAAAAGCTTTATTTTCCCCCTGCTGGCTTCTATGGCTTCTTCAAGTGTTATTATTTTCTCTCCTCAAAATTCAGCAGGGTAGCTCATACCTATATCAATATTTTTAAGTTCATTGTAGTTAATATCTCTTACTTTTTTATTTATCCCCGCCAGCCTTTTAAGGGTTTCATCGTGCATTAACACCACTACTCCATCCTTAGTCATCTGTACATCTATTTCTGCATAGTTAAGATTATGCTCTATAGAAGCCTTTATGGCACTTAATGAATTTTCAGGCTCCCTTTCAGTAATTCCTCTGTGGGAAATCAGTTTTACCTTTTTAATATTAAAATACACCTCTTCTGCAAAATAGCTGCCCAATGCAGTGGTTAGCACAACTACTGCGGCCATGAATAATACAAGAATGTTTCTATGCCCTTTAAGGTAATTATATACTCTGCTTTCTATGGTATCTATTTTCTTTTTCTTCTTTTCAGTATTCAGTTCATCCTGAACTATACCATCTATCTTATTCCTTTGAAAGTAATAAACCTTAGTTATAATGCTTATGTTTGAGGGTGCAGCCAGGAATGAAAATATAAATAATACTACTCCTCCAAAATTCACAAGATTCAATTCTATGTTTGTAATACTCATATTAAGCTTAAACAAAAAGCTTATAAGCAGCATCACTCCTGCAGCAATGGCTAATAAGAGAAACATTACCGCTGCAAGGAATAAATTCCACCCCAGAGTTATGGCAATTATTTTTCTTCTCATTCCCTTTGCAATTTCAGAGCTTCTTTTTATAGCCTTTGTAATGCTAAGTCTTTCTATAATTATGCAGTGAAATATGAATACGAACTTTGTCAGTATAAAAGCCAAAAATACTGCAGAGCAAATGTAAAGCATGGTATATTTTATAGAATTATATATTTCTCCTTCAATGAATTTAGGAAGGGGTACACTTTCAAAGAAGGATGCACCCAAACCTAAACCTCCAAAAGGAATCAAGATTAATAAAAATAAAATCACCGGTATAGTACCTGCCCCAATTATATAAGGTATCCTTCTAAAGCTTGTTCTTAATGCATCAGAAACAGAAATACTTTTATTAAAATAACTCTTTTGAGATATAATCACAAGCACGCTTATTTCAACGAATATTATTATAAGAGCCATAAGGCTTACTATACCAATCACTAAGAAACCTTTTAAGCTTAAAGCAAAATTCAGTATCTGAGAATTTGTAAGACCGCTTATTCCATATAAATTAATAAACCTTCTGAAGGTAAATATTAGAAATGGTATAAGCACAGAACTGGTTAAAAGCTTATAGCTTACTTCAAAAAATAAATATTTCATTAAGGTGTTTTTAAAATCATTAACCGTTTCTTTAATAACTTCTATATTAGATATAAGGGTCTTTTTCATCGGCAGCTCCTTTAATTTTAACGAATTATTTCCCATACAATTTTCTGTAGAAGTTTAGATAGGTCTATATCCCCTTTGTTTTCAGCAAATTATCTTATTTATATATTTATTTACCTTTTATACTCTGTTTTTATCTGCAGGAAATACAAGACCTATCTGCTTTCTTATATCATCCATAATTTCCATAACAGTTTTAGAAATTTCAAAGGTATTTACAGAAGACTCTGTTTTCCCTTGCCTTATTAAATTTATAAATTCCTGAGCTTCGTAATACATATCATCTTTATCCACATTCTCAGAAAGATCTTCCTCTTCACCGTCTTTCAAAATCATCCTTACCTTATTAAAATTGTTCATATTTTCAATTAATAGGCTTCCTTCCTCCCCCTGAATTTCAGATGGAAGATAAGAATTTGCTATCTTAGAAAACATAATTAAAGCATCCATATCTTTATATTTAAAAATCACTGTACCTTCTCCATCCACTCCGGATTCCAGCATTAGGCCATAAGCCTTTATTTCCTCAGGCTTTCCAAATAAGCTTACCATAGGATGTATGCAGTATACCCCTATATCCATAAGGGAACCATTGGAGAAAACAGGATTAAATGCATTTAATACTATTCCCTGCTTATACTTATCATATCTGGAGGAATACTGGCAAAAGCTCCCGAAATATCTTCTAACCTTTCCTATCCTGTGGAGACTTTCCCTTACTACTCTGAAATTGGGGATAAAACTGGTTTTCATAGCCTCCATTAAAAGCACCTTATTTTCTTTTGCAGCTTTTATCATTTCTTCAGCTTCAAAAGCATTGGATGCAAATGCTTTTTCACATAAAACATGTTTTTTATTCTTAAGAAAAAGCATGGTTTGACTATAGTGGAGGGCATTGGGAGATGCTATATAAACAGCATCTATCATAGGGCTTTGTGCCATATCTTCCAAATCCGTAAAGATATTTTCCACTCCATATTTTTCTGCAAATTTTTCTGCAGTTTCTCTGCTGCGTGAGTACACTGCCTTTAATTCAAATCCCTCCACCTTAGCCGCACCGGCTAAAAACCATTGAGTAATATTGTTAGTTCCTATAACTCCAAATCTTACAGCTTTATCTTTCATATATTTACCCCCTTTTTATAGCTTATAATTTATTATATCACTGCGTTTTTTTCATATGCTGTAAAAAACTAATTGGTATCTATAATAACAAAAATGAAGCAAATCCTCAATTTGTTATCTATAGATACCAATATTATTTTCTCCACTACAGCTTTAAATCCTTTGATTTATATCTTACAAAGGTGAATACTGTACCGATTATAATAATTACCAGAGAAATTATCAGATATTCTCCTTCAATACTCCCTCCTGCTTTTACTATGTTACCGGGCATTACATACTCTACCGGAGATAAATATCTCATCCAATGAAGTTTATCTATTATATTGGAGAACATGCCAAGCATATAAGTTGTGAAAAAGACTCCTAAGGCTGTTGGCGTGGCAAGACTGGCTTTAGGAAGAATCACAGAGAGTATAAAGCCTATAGACCAAAATACCATCTGTGCTAAAAACATACCTTTAAAAACTCCGGAAAACTCTATAAAATATTTATATCCCTGCTCCTTAAACATTTCAAAGAAAGCAAAGGAGGTTAAAAATAATATTATGTTAAATATTATAAGTATAGTTATAGTAGACAGCATCTTTATCGCCACTATTTTACCTCTGGAGATAGGCTGAGCATATAAGAACTCAATAGTCCCTTCACTTTCTTCCCTTATTAAGGAGTTTGCTCCTAATATACCGGCATAAATGCAGTTTCCTATGAGTATATACTGTGCACTATAGGCAAAATACTGCAGAAGATCAGAAAGATTCACACTTTGAGACAAGCCGAAGGATTTTCTCATAGCTTCAGGAATAGCATCTATTTTTGCTCTGATAAGCTCACTCATACCGCTGCCAGCCATAGAAGGAAACATGGACATAAACAAACTTACGATCCCTATCATAACCACTGTCCATATAATGAGGCTTTTAAACATATTTTTAATTTCTACCCTGTACATGTTCATACTATTTTTCCTCCCTGTCATAATAGCTCATAAAGGTATCTTCTAAAGCTGGTTCTTCTATCCTTAAATCGCTTAAATTAATCCTGCCCAGCTCTTTTATAAGCATATTTATATCTCCATTGAATAAGAAGGATATGAATTTTTCCTCCCTAAAAGTATTAGAGACACCACCCAGGTTTAGCAGTTTTTCTAAGCTGTCACCGCTGCTGAATTTCACCTTTACCGAATTAGCTCCTAAAAGTTCTTCAACCCTTTTAACCTCAACTATGCTTCCTTCTCTTATAATTGCAACCCTATGGCAGAATCTCTGCACTTCCATTAAATTATGAGAAGAAAAGAATATTGTAGTACCTTTTTTATTTTCCTGTAATAAAATATCAAAAAGCTTTTTCTGCATTAGTGGATCTAATCCATTAGTGGGCTCGTCTAGTATTAAAAGCTTAGGTTCATTAATAAGAGCTTGAATTATTGCTATCTTTTTTTTATTTCCTAAAGAAAGCTCTTCTACAAGCTTATTTTTTTCTACCTCAAAGATGCTGCACAGCTCCTGAAGCCTGTCTAAGTTTTTGCTTCCTTTAAAACTTTCTGCATATTTCAATTATTTCACTAACCTTCATATTTTTGTAATAGTTCACTTCACTGGGTACATATCCAAGCTGTTCTTTTATTATCCTGCTTTCCTTTACGCAATCTCTGCCTAGAATTTTCATGTTTCCTGAAGTAGGATAAATAAAATTAAGAAGTAATCTTATGGTTGTAGATTTACCTGCTCCGTTAGGGCCTATGAATCCGTAAAACTCTCCCTGATTAACCTGTAGGTTTACATCTTTAATACCTCTGCTTTTCCCATAATTTTTAGTTAAATTATTAGTTTCTATAGCAAACATAAGCCTTCTCCTTTCATAAAACCACTTTTATTGACTTAGTGGTCAATAAAATTATATTACATCATTGACTATGAAGTCAATAAATATAGTTTACTATTTTTATAAAAAATTAAACCTGACAACAGCTTTGAGCTGCTATCAGGTCTATAATCTTTATTTTATAACATAGAAATAAGCTAAAACTAAAATTCCCAGTGCTATTCTGTAGTATCCAAACACCTTGAAGTTATGCTTTTTAATATAATCCATAAGGAATTTTATAGCTACTATTGATACTATAAAAGCTACAAAGGAGCCTGCTGCCAATGCAGCCCACTCTATTCCGCTGAAGGCCATCCCAGACTTAAGCATTTTATATCCACTGGCTCCCAGCATAACCGGTACAGCCAGAAAGAAGGAAAATTCAGCAGCTATGTATCTGGAGGTTCCCAGAAGCACCGCTCCTATAATAGTTGCTCCGGATCTTGAGGTTCCGGGAATAAGAGCAAGCATTTGAAACATACCTATAAGAACAGCGGTTTTATAGCTTAAATCCGTCAGACTATTTATTCTTGGCCTCTTATTTCTATTTTCCAAAACTATAAATATAACACCATAAATTATAAGCATTAAAGCTACTGTAGTCGGATTATACAGAGCCTCTTCTATAATATCGTCAAATAAAAATCCTATAACTGCAGCAGGAGCTGTAGCTATTATTATCTTTGTCCAAAGGTTTAGAGTTTCACTTTTTTCTACTGCGGTCTTTCTGGAGTCAAAAGGATTTAACTTTCTAAAATACAGCACTAAAACAGCCAATATTGATCCCAGCTGAATCACCACAAAAAAGGTGCTTACAAAGGCAGGTGAAAGCTGAAACTTGATAAAATCCTCTACTATTATAAGATGTCCTGTACTACTAACAGGAAGCCATTCGGTAATCCCCTGTACTATACCCAGTATAATGGCTTTCGACATTTCTACAAAATTCATTTAATTGTCCCCCTACTATTTCAAGTAAATAAAATATCCGTCTGCTTTCTATTTTATTAAACTTTTTATCTTAAGTATACTATTATTTTGTTTTCTTTAGTATATATTTAGATTAATTTTTTCTCTTATTAAACATCAGCAGTGTGTTAAAGGTTATAATCCATAGGATTGTATTTGATATACTGCTGTATTTATTTAAAAATACCGCAGCAGCCAAAGATACAGAAGCCAGAATAGTGGCTGAATTTCTATTTTTATCTATGAGCTCTTTTTTTGTAAGAGGCATACTTGGGTTAATAACGGGAGCTTCATTCCATATACAGAATATCAGTATTAAGCTTAAAATTACCCTGGAGGATAAGTTTAAATATACATTATCACTTAAATGAATAACACTTCCCAGAAAAATTAAAGTAGCAGCAAAGCATTTAAGCTGTGTGTCCTCGTGATATCCTCCCATATAAGGCTTGGTTATTACCATGGTGGCTGCGGCAGTAAGCGCCTGAACTGGATAACCCATAATCATGTAAAGCGCTGTACTTCCCAGAATCTTTAAAAACTCATAAATTACTATTCTTAAAGTATATTCTATTTTCTCTTTTTCATCCTTAGTATAATTATCGGCTTTAAAAATATATTCAGAAAATACACTAATTAATTTTCTCAATATTTATCCTCCTAATAATTATAATTAAGAATATTTTATATTACTTTTTATTAGGAATTTCTATCCTAAAATAAGTCCACTCCTTATTGCTATCCACAGTGATTTTTCCATTACATTTATTCATAATTTCTCTTACAATATTAAGACCGTAGCCTCTATCACCGGTTTTATTATCTTTAGTAGTAAAGGCAGCTTCAAACATATTATCCTGTATCTCCTTAGGAATCTCAGGTCCATTGTTCGTAATTATGATAACGATACCACTGTAATTGTTATAGCTCTTGAATTTAATAATAGGATTTTCAACTTCCTTTAGAGCTTCAATAGAGTTGTTTACAATATTTGATAAGACCTTAAGGAGGTCGTTATCTGATATATTGAGATGTTCATACTCTCCGCTGTCGTAAACCATAATGTCTATACCGGAGGCAACGGCAGAATTTAAAACTGATGCCACCATAGGAGTAGACTCTATATTAATATTTAATGCTGTGGTTAAACTGTTATATCTGTTTACTATATTTTTCAGCATATGCCCCATTCTATCTATCTTTCCCAGCTGATAAAGCCCATAGAGGCCGCTTATCTCACTGCCGTAATCATGCTTTAACTTCTTAAGCTCTGCTATTTTGTCATTTAAGGCAGCGTTAAGCATGGTCACTTCTCTTGCATTATCATTAATCTTTGCAAAGTAAACTATGGCAAACATGAAAGCAATCAGCCCTATCACATAAATACCGTTCTTCATTGATAAAAACATCCCCTGGGCCTGCCAATAACTTCGGAGGGTATCTGCTATAATAAGGACGTAATTTAATTGAAGGACGAATATAAGCGAGGGTCTTATACTTTTTAGAGCAATTATCAGATCAAAAAATTGCTTTCTGAATAAGTATATCAATGCATATATCATCCAGGCAGGAATAAACACTAGAAAAATCAGGGAAAATTCCTCACTAAATCCGGGATTGTATTTAAATATAACAGCTTTATATACTGAAAGTAATATATAAGATATGATAGTAAGCATTAAATGTGTTAAACCGAAGCCCAAAAGCCCGTCTATCATAGATTTTCTGTAAAATAACAGTATAAAAGTTAATGCAGTCAATATCATTATCAGGCTTCCGTAGGGAATTTCAATAATCCCATGAGTAAATAGTATGGAGTTAGCAAATAGAAGTGTAATGAGAATGCCTTGATGGATTTTCGAGAGTTTATTTCCCTTAGAGGTGATATTATTACAAATCCACACAAATAATAAAGACTGGAGTATGGTGGTTAGTAAATCAAATATTGTTATAAGCAACAAAATCTTTCCCTTCTAAAGATATATAGATGTGAAATGATGAAAATACCCTATATTTCTTTTAAATTCATAGTTCTTTTGTACATTAAAATTTCTTCTATCAGTATACTTAATCAACACCTATCTTCAGTGCTTTAATGTTTAATATATCCTATAAATTTATCTTCTGTTCTTAATGCTTTGAGGCATGTCCTCTGTGCCTATTCCGGCATAGGACGCAGGTGCAGAGTAGATAATCAATGCGGAAACACACAAAAGTGCCTTTCCTATAAGTCTGCATATGCTTTTCATCAAGAAACCTCCTTATTTATAAGTATATTTAACTATGCAACTATTATATAATATATAGAACTTATTGGAAATATAATTATACAAAAATCAACAATTTTTTAACTAAAAGGAATGTCAGGTGCCTGGCACCTGACATTTGAAACAAGCTATTAAAGGATTTATCAATATATACCTCGTCATGCATTTTGCTTTGTATATTTTCTTTCCACTTATTATTATCTTGAAGATCAGAAAGCTCCATATTACACCATTTTTCTACATCATCTCTATTTATACTGTATGAGCCGTCAGAAAAATTAAAGGTAATTATCTTTAAATTTTCTATTAAAGCAAAGCTGGCAGAAGCATTGTAAATTAATGAGGACTTTATTTTATCCATACCTATATCTTCAGCCGCTGCTTTATAATTAATTATATATTCCAATCTCTCTGAGTTTATTTCTGCAGTCCTTTGTATATCACTTAAAGGAAGGTTAGAAGTAAGATTAATTAAATTTGAGGCATCTCCCATGTATTTGCTTTTATACTTAATAACCCTTTTAAAATCATGAGTTTTTGCATCCTGCTGCTCTAATTCATACCTTTCAGCTTTTTCTTTCTGTCTGGGTTTTAAAACAAACTCTGTAATACTAAATAATGCTATACCAAATATTAAAAGTATTGCTATTAATATACCTCGTTTCTTCATAGTTATTTCACCTCATGGTTCTGTATAATCTTATAGGCTTTACTTACAATTAAAGGAATAAGCAGAGTTAAAAATGGTAATAGAAAGGAACTCGCTAGTACAGCAAATTGGTAAGGTCCCTGAATCCGTATAGGGCGAGAAAACCATATATTGCTTGCAAATCTCACTGAGAAATTAAAACCTGTGGTAATAATTATGAAAACCCACCATATCAGCCAGGTAAATTTTTTTATTTTATAAATCTTCAAAGTATTTATGCTTGATGTTTCTTCATAAAACTTTTTATCCTTTCTTGAATAAACCACCAGGCTTAACAGTCCCAATATTATTAATATTATTGCAAGGGAAATATTTATCATCATTAATGAATAAGATAACCTTAAAGGTATGGTAATAATCCATAAAATTAATATATACAATATGCTAATCTGAAGCATTTCCTTTTTATAAGCATTTATGTAAATCCTTTTACTTCCCGGAATATAATCTTCAACACTTCCTAAATCCTTAACCGCTTCCTTATAGGCTTTTTCATAAGTAAGACCTTGAGCCATGCTGTCTTCTATTCTCGCTTTAAGGTTTCCCGCTATTTCTTCCTTTAAATCTATTATTTCGTCGTTATTTTTATACTTGGAAAAAAGTTTATCCACATATGCATCTACATCCCTCATAATCACACCTCCTGCATTACTTTTTTTCTTCGATTAAAATATCAATTAAATCTCTGGCAGCCTGCCATGCCTGATAGCTGCTTTTATAATGGCTTATACCTTCTTCTTTTATTCTATAATATTTTCTTCTTCCCCCCTGAGTTTCACTGCCCCAGTAGGATTCTATCATTCCTTGAGCTTCCAGCCTTTTTAAACTTGAATATAAAGTAGGTTCTTTAAGCTCATAGCTTCCTTTTGAATCCTCCCGAATAGTTTTTATAATTTCATATCCATAACTGTCCTTTTCATATAATACTCTTAGAATTATAGAATCAATACTTCCTCTAATAAGATCACTGCTAACATTATTCAGCATTTAATCCTCCTCCTATTAATTATAATATAAGACATATTACTATGTCTGTCAATGTACTTTATCAAACATGTTTACTTTAGAAAGTTGGTCATAAAGCAAAATCCCGCACTAAATTCAATGGAATATAAGTTTATTGAAGTTACTCTTGAAAAAGAAGTGAAATAAAAAAGTTACATTAAATAGGGAAGATTAGTAATAACCCTATTTATGTAACTATTATTTTTAGATTTTTTCATCATTAGTGTTTTTTAGATTTATTTCCGGTTATTATATAAATAAATAATACAACAACAGATATCACCCCTGTTATTGATAGAAGAAAAGCTCCTGGGTTTATTTGCCTTTCAATATTTTTCTTAACCTTATCCCCATCATTTATACTTTCATTCTTATAAACAGAAAATATGAGATCCTCCTTTGGAAGCTCTTCTAAAACAGATTTATACTGCCTTTCTCCCTGTTTTTTTAAGTCTATAGTGCTTTCTATTACATAAGGCTGCTCTTTAGAAGTGTTTATGGTGAGAGTAAAATCTTTAAAGCTCCTCCAGTTTCTTGCAGGATTTAAAATATAATCATATCTGTAGACTGGGGTTCGGGTTTCTGTTTTATCCATAGTACCTAAAGCTTTATATTCTACGCTTATCTTCTTTTCCTCACCGGGAGCAAAGCTCGTTTCATAAATCAGGACAAAAATCCTTTCATTGTATAGCGCCGATAAAATGTCCTTTTCTTTGGAAACGCCATTTCTATTTTTTGTCCCTTGTTCTACAGCCTGAGATACTATCTTAAAAAGCTCCTCAGAGGATAAAAGTTCAGAAATCTTTGGTTCTCCTTTAATCATATCCATCAAGTAGTCCTTTGCCCTTACCTCCTTAGAAGATACTTCATAACTGAAGGATTTTTCTAATTTTGAAAGCTTATAATCTTTATATCCCTTTATCTCAAATTCTGGATCTTCACCTAAAACTAAAAATTCTAAAACATCACCCTGCCTAGTAAAAAGAAGTTAAGGTAGAGCCCTGAGGAAGGAATGTACCTTCGTTAAAGCCCCTTGCGATTATTTTTGTCTTAAGAGGATCGTAAATTAAGCTTACTGCTGCATATATTTCATTTCCCTGAGATATTTTCACTGTATAAAGTTTGCCTACAGTGTTTTCTTTTATAAGTTTATTTTCTTGATTACTGCTGTTTATATCTTTTAATATATTTTCAAAATCATATGGATTTACCGGTTCTTCTTCCTTATCAGTATGATTATACTCTAAAGTTTTTCCTGAAAGGAGCCTGTATGGCAGCTTGCCTCCTTGTGTTTTAACTATAATATCCTCTTCATTAAGCTCCGTAGCTTTGCTTATAAAAGGAAAAGCCATCTGTACATTGATTTCCTTATTTTCCTTATTAATCATACCGTACTCTGCTATTACTTTGGCAAGCCCCTGCTTCGGAGAATTTATTTCTTCATTCATATTAAAAGTAAGATTTTCATGCACAACCTCCACAGGACAGTCTTTATCCACAAATAATATTTCTGACGCTGCTTTTCCTCTCAAGTAAGTAGGAGCAGAATTTGCAGAAGCTTCTATCCTTAGAAAAGAGCTGGTAATAATAAAAAAGCATAAAAACAAAAGTCTTTTCACCTTTTCACCTCCAATAAATCAAATTTAAAAAAACTATATTATAAAGCAATATTTTACCTAAACTTATTTAGAACAGCCTTTTTAATATACTTACCTCTGAATCTCCTTCAGAGAAATCCGCCATTAAGGGAACAAGGCGTTTAAAATGATCTGAATTCATATGCTTGTCAAGATCCTCTTGGCTTTCCCAGGCTTCAACCATAGTAATTTTACCGGGATCCTTAATATCCTGATAAGCTTCATAGCTTATGCAACCCTCCTCTTTGACGGTTTTCTCCACCATCTCTTTAGTAAGCCTAAGTACCTCCTGAAGTTTATCCTCTCTAACCCTCTTTACTGCTATAACCTTAATCATTTTAATCCCCCTCATTTTTCTTTAATTACATCTTTTCTTTATTTTACCATATTTGTAAAGAAGATTAATCTATATTTCAGTATACATAAAAAAATTGTCAGGTGCCTGGCACCTGACATTATGTTCGCATAGATAGCTACGCTTTGTAGACTACCTCTCCATTTATGATTGTGTATTTTACAGAAGCTCTGGTATCTAGAGCAGGGGTTCCTTTAAATATAACTATGTCTGCATCCTTCCCTGGTTTTATGGAGCCCACACGGTCATCTATACCAAGCATTTCTGCTGGGTTGATGGTAAGCATCCTTAAAACTCTTTCTACGTCACCGCCGTATCTTACCACTTCGCCTGCCTGTACCATCATCATTTCTGCCTTTAATATTGGTCCATCTGTCATGATAGCGCAGGGAACTCCTCTTTTATCAAGTTCTATGAGGCTGTAAATATCTATTTTCCCACATTCTCCAGGGAATTTGGATACACCTATAGGCCCAAAGATTACTCCTGTTACTCCGCTTTCGCTGATTTCATCATAGTAATCGCTGGCTCCCCATGCATGATCTATAGTGAAGTTAACATCAAATTCTTTAGCGATTCTTATTATAGTCATCATATCCATCATAGTGCAGTGCATTTTTATAGGAAGCTCTTTCTTTATTACAGGAATACCGTTTTCTAATCCCTGATCATAAGGAGGCATTTTAGACATATCTCCCTGAGCCTCTTCTTTTTTCTTCATATAATCTTTAACGGAATTAAGGTATTCTCTTATTATTTGAGCAATAGCCATCCTTGTCATTGGGGACTTACCTTTTTTTCCATAAACTCCTTTTGGATTACCTCCCAAAGCCATTTTTAAAGCTACAGGATTCTTAATAACCATATCCTCCATGGATTTCCCGTAGGATTTAACTGCACATACATATCCCCCTATAACATTACCGCTTCCAGGTGCTATAGCGGAGCATGTAGTTCCATGCTTTAGAGCATAATCAAAATACTCTGAGCTGTAGTCTATAGCATATATGGATTCTACCTCAGGGGTTATATTTTTAGTCATTTCATTTACATCTTGATCTACCATATTAGCAGTAAATCCGCCTATATGACTGTGGGCATCTACAAATCCTGGAAGAACAACCATACCTGAAGCATCTATTATCTCATCTGCAGAGGCCTGGATATTCTGGCCCACTTCTTTAATCAATGAATTTTCTACTAATATATCAGTATTTTCTAAAACATCATTTTCCATTGTATAAACTGTAGCATTTTTTATTAACAACATGGATCAATAACCCCTTTCTTGTAAACTACCTCTCCATTAATCAAGGTATAGCAGCAGCTTGCTTTGAATGAATCGAAAGGATTTCCCTTCCAGATGGTGATATCTCCATCTTTTCCTACCTCTATAGATCCTACCTTGTCTTCTACTCCTAAAATCTTTGCAGGATTCAGGGTTATAAGTGTTAAAATATCTTCTGACTCCATACCTGCCTGAGCCATATAGAAGGTATTCCATAATAGATTTTCCCTTCCTACAGTAGAGCCGTCACAGCCGGAGGAAATAGCTACAAGGGTTCCCTCCTCTATCATTCTCTTTAAGGTCTTCATATCAGCGGAAGAGTAATCAGTTGTAGCAGCAACCTGATCACCTAATATTATTGAGGCATTGAGCTCCTTTACAACCTCTCTGCATTCAGGTGCCTTATAAGCATTGCAAAGCACCACATCTATATCGTACTTTTTAAGAAAGTGACCTAAAGCTTCAAGTTCTGATTTAGTATTTACCGCTGCCATAAGAGGCATTTCCTTATTTAATACCCTTTTAACCACTTCAAGCTTTTCATTCCTACCCTTTTCAACATCATACTGCTTTGCCTCCATAAATACTCTGTCAAGCTCTCCGAAGATACCCATTTTAGTCATAGGGCAAGTTCCCTGGGAGCCGTAAGTCTTTTTAGGCGCTGTGGTAACTGAAGCCTTTAACCCTACCTTTTCCTTAACAAGCATGGAAAAAGGACTATTAACCTGAGTTTTAAATACCGCAACCTGACCACCTAATATATTATTATTTGAGGGAGATACCCCCACAGTAGTAGTACCGTATTCGCACAGCTCCTGATAATTTATATTTGAAGCATCAAAGGCATAAACTACATTTAAATCAGGAGTTATAGGATTGGTTTTTTCATCAAAATCCATCTCAGAAAAAGAGTATCCGAAAGCTCCCCAAACGCTCATAGCATCAATAAACCCGGGAAATACATTCATTCCTTCAGCGTCTATAATAGTTCCTTCACCCTCCAGATTTTCTCCTATGTCAGTTATTCTGCCTTCATCAATTTTTACATCTGCATTATGCAGGACTGTACCATTTCCTATATGTACACAGCCGTTTTTTATAGTAATCATATTACTCCTCCTGTTCTCATACCTTATGAAAAAGCGCGGATACTTTTATTAATCCGCGCTTTTCTTATATTTATATTAATTAATTACTTATTGATATCAACAAGTGTAAACTCATTAGAAGACAATTCATCAGGGTTCTGTACTGGTAAACCTGTTATGTATTTCTTAACAGGAGTCTTAGAACCATTGTCTACTAATAGAACAAGCGGCATATCCTCTGACATTATTTTTTGAACTTCTTTGTAAATCTTTATACGTTCTTCCTTGTCAGATACCTGAACACCCTTAGTAAGCAATTCATCTACTTTAGGATTGTTGTAGCTCATCATATTTGTAGCACCGTCAGATTTAATACGTCCTGCTACTCCTGATACGTCTGGTCCCTGATATCCTGCAAGCATAGTCATTTGGAAGTTCTTGTTCTTCAGTACTTTATCTGACCACGCAGCATTTTCCATCATATTTATTTTTACATCAATACCTATTTCCTTAAGATTTGCTTGGACTATAGTAGCTATATCTTTGAAGTTACCGTCTTCAAATCCATCTAAAGTTGTAGAGAAATAGAATCCATTTGCATCTTTCTTATATCCTGCATCTTCTAAAAGCTTAATTGCAGCTTCTTTATTGTATTCTGGTAATTTTACATCTTTGTCAATGTACTCTTCATATAAAGGTGATATGAAGAAATCAGCTCTTGCTCCTTGACCTTTAGCAGCTCTTTTAAATACTGAGTCACGGTCGATACCTAATGCAACTGCCTGTCTAACCTCTTTTTTCTTGAAGTGTGGATCGTTAGAGTTAAAGGTTAAGTAAGTTCTGTTTGCCCATAATTCAGTATATACATTATAATCAGGATTATTGTCTAAGCTGCCAGCTTCTGCACTTGGTGGTGCTCCGCCTAATACGTCTATTTCACCATTAATGAAAGATTGATATGCAGTAGTTTGATCTGGAATTATCATGTATACAAGTTCCTTAACCTTTGCTGGTGTTTTGAAGTAATCATCATTTCTTGTAAGCTTTACACTAACACCTTTTTCCCAGCTAGAAAACTTGAAGGGACCTGTACCAACAGGTTTATTATTGTATTCATTGCTGGACTGGTCAGTTCCTTCATATAAATGCTTTGGCATAATGAAGGTTCCATACCAGGAAATCATGCCAAGTATGCTGGAATCAGGATGTGAAAGCTTCATAACAACAGTATTGTCATCTGGAGCAGTAATACTTGTAATTGAAGATAAGGAGGAGCTGGCTCTCCATTTTTCTTTACGCATAGTTTCAAAGGTCCACACAACGTCTGCTGCAGTAAACTTTGTTCCATCATGCCATTTAACATTGTCATGAAGATGGAAGGTTAATGTAAGTCCATCCTCTGAAAATTCCCAGCTTTTTGCCAGGTCTGGTATTACATTATTCTTTGGTCCCAATTTAACAAGACGATTAAATATGTTTTGGTTCATACCATAAGCATTATCATCAGCTTTTAAATCAGGATGAAAATTTATAGGGTCACCGGCAACACTTGTGATAAGCGTTTTATCTTTTGCTTCTGCACTTCCTGATTGCTGACCGCAGCCAGTTAGAGCCATTGAAGGTACTAAGATAAGCGCTAAGGCTAAAATTAGTTTTTTCATTGTTTTCCTCCTTAGATTGTTTATTTTAATCCTCTAATATGGCTTGCTACTATTAAACCGCTTTCCAGCTGAATACGCACAAGCTTACGTATTGGAACAACTTGATAGTTTAATGATTTTTCAGCCACATTTGAGAGATTTTTAAAGTTTTCTTCTCCGATTTTATGAACTTCCTCCAGAACTTTTCTTACTGCTGCTTCCGGATTTTTCTCAAGCTCATGCTCACATGAACGGATAAGCAGAGTCCACATGAATAAACGGTGGAATTTAGGAATATCAAGATTATCTAAGGCTTCTGATTCCTTGCACAAGCCTGCATACTCTTCATTTTCCATAATGAATTTCTTAGAAGCATCATAGTCTTCTTCATTAAATTTCAAGGATACTTCAACCATCTTTGAAAATGGATTGTCATCTGATATATAAGCTTTTATCTTTTTATATAATTCACCGGTAGCTTTTGCGTTCTCATTGCTTGCTTCCAGATTCTTTAAAGCTGCTTCTCTTCTTGTAAAGTCCATAAGCTTATCGCTTTCTATTCTTGGTTCATAGAAGTAAGGCAGCTCTGTAACTAAAGTAACTGTGCCATATTTTTCGGCATAATCAGAACTGCTGGAACCACAGCTCATAACTTCTTCCGGTGACTTACTGCCGTATTTTTCATTATAGTCATAAGTATCTCTCTGACTTATCATTGGAAATATAGCTGGAGCGTAAGGAACGATGTAATTAACCTCAGGCTCACCTAAATGCAGAGGAACATTTTCCTTTTTAGTTGTTTCATATAGCCTATCCCAAATTTCCTTCATCTCTTTGGTTAGATACCAGTAAGTTCCCCCGAAGCCAGCATTATGCAGTGAGTACATAAAGGTAGGCTTAAGCTCATCTATTAACTTCATTAAGATTTGAGTTTCAGGTATTGGATTATTAAAGGAATATTTTTTATATTCAAAGGGGAATGTCCACTCAACCTGCTCATATCCTGCCGGTCTAAAATAATTTCTTGCATAGTTACTTAAAGTGTAGGGACCTTTAAACCATTTTTCATTTAGTTTAGTACCATCTACATCTATGCTTTTTATTAGATACCAGGTATAATCTAATTCTTCTCTAAGCTCTTTATCTTCAGTAATAGCTCTGCTGAAATACTCAAGCATCATAGCTCCCATTGGCTCATTTGGATGAGGACATCCAAACATAAGAGCATTTTTAGAACCATTACCTATCTTTAAACAATATATTGGATGACCTTTTCTGGACTTACCAGCTTCAAAGCAGGAAACTATGTCAGGATATTCCTGCGCCAATTTCTTAGAGCTTTCATCCATTTCATCTACAGTTAAAAATTCCTTATAGTCTGGAACATTTTTTACTATTTTAGTAAAATCCATTCTAACAGCTCCCTTCTATTCTTTCTTATCCATCAGGTTAAAGCAGGATGCAATGTGGCCATTTCCTAAATCAGTGAATTCAGGATACTCTTTAAAACATCTCTCACAAGCCTTGTAGCATCTTGGTGCAAAGTAGCATCCAGGTCCATTGTTTATAGGTGTAGGAGGTTCTCCTTCTATATGAATAATCTCTCTCTTCTCCAATGGATCCAGTGAAGCGCAGTTTGAAATTAATACTTTAGTGTAAGGATGCTGAGGATTATGAAGCACTTCATCAGTTAATCCCATTTCTACAATTCTTCCTAAGTACATAACCGCAACCTTTTGAGATATATATCTTGTAGTTGCTATGTCATGGCTTATGAAAACCAATGTAGTATCTTTTTTAGTAGTTAATTCCTGAAGCATATTTATAATATCTGCTCTTATAGAAACGTCCAGCATTGATACCGGCTCATCCGCTACTAAAAACAAAGGATTCAAAAGCATAGATCTTAAAATTGATATTCTTTGAAGCTGTCCTCCGGATAGCTCATGGGGATATCTTGCTAAATAATCTGCAGCAGGTACTAATCCTCCTTTTTCCAGAGTATCAACTATGATTTTTTCTCTTTCCTCTTTGTCTTTTCCTATATTATGAAGCTCTAAAGCGCTCATAAAAACTTTATATATAGTGTATCTTGGGTCGAAGGTATCAAAGGGGTTTTGGAATATCATCTGCACCATTCTTCTAAAGGCTAATCTATCTTTTTTTATAAGTTCTTTAGTAGAAGTACCATTGATTAGGATATCTCCGGTAGTAGGATCCTCTAAGGCAATGAGCAGTTTTCCTAAGGTAGATTTACCGCATCCGGACTCTCCTATAACACCTAAGGTTTCTCCTTTTTGTAAGGAGAAGGTGACGCCGTCAACTGCTTTGATTGTCTGCTTTTTGCTAGTTTTACCGTTTTGCTTGGTTACTTTTTTCTGAATATACCATTTAGTTACATTCTTTACGCTGATTACATCACTCATTTGCTTCACCTGCCTTATGACATGCTACTTTCCAGGTATCAGAGAAGCTTCTAATCTCAGGTTTTTTATTAAAGCATATATCTGTAGCCTTACTGCAGCGTGCTGCAAAAGGACATCCTTTTTGAACAGATGCTAAATCTATTAAACTTCCTGGAATTCCTCTTAAATTACTCTTTTCTCCTTTAAAGGATGGGAAAGACTTTAATAACCCTTGAGTGTATGGATGCTTTGCCTTAAGAAGTACGTCAGTTACATTACCTACCTCCATGAGGCATCCTGCATACATTACGGCAACTTTCTTACAGGTAGATGCCACTACAGATACGTCATGAGTTATCATAATTCTGGTAAGCTTCATTTTTTCTTCCAGTTCCATGACTTCCTTCAATATCTGGCTCTGGGTCACAACGTCCAAAGCAGTGGTTGCTTCATCCAATACAAGAAGTTTAGGATTATGAAGAAGGCTTAATGCAATGGATACACGCTGCATCATTCCTCCGGATAATTCATGAGGATAGGAGTCATAAACCCTGTCTGATAAATTAACTAATTCAAGCATTTCATATACACGCTTCTTGATTACTTCTTTGTTTTCATTAGGATAATGAACTCTATAAACATCTGCCATCTGTTTTCCAATTTTATGAACAGGACTTAAGGCGTTTAATGCTTTTTGAAAAACAACAGAAATATCTTTCCACCTTAATTCAGCTAATTCACTTTCGCTGAGTTTCAACAAATCTTTTCCTTGAAATACAACACTTCCAGTAACTTCAGTTATATCTTTTGGCAGCAGCTGTAATATAGCCATTGCCATAGTAGACTTACCTGAGCCGGATTCCCCCACTATTCCGATAGAATCCTGTTCACATATGTCTAAATTAACATGCTGTACAGCATATACGTTTTTTTCATTAGTTTTATATGTTACGTTTAAATCTCTAATCTCTAATAGTGCCATAATGCCTCCTTATTATTTACCGTGCATTTTAGGATTCAGCACACGATTTAGTCCGTCACCAATTAAGAAAAATGTCAATACAGTAATTACCGCTGCACATCCGGCGAATATGGAAATCCACCATCCAGATGGCAGATAGCCTTTACCATGATAAATAATCTGCCCCCAGCTTACTACATTGGGATCACCTAATCCTAAAAATGATAATCCTGCCTCGGTAAGTATCGCGCTGGATACATTCATAGTAGTGTTAGCTATGATAGGGAAGATACCGTTAGGTATAATATGCTTGAACATTATACTCGCTTTACTTTCTCCCATTGCCTGACAGCTTTTTATAAATGTCCTCTGCTTTATGGAGATAGCCTGAGCTCTCATAAGCTTGGCATTACTTGTCCACGATGTAAGTCCTATAACAATCATCATATTTAATATGCTGCTTCCAAATAAAGCTATGATGATTAAAATTAAAAAGAAGCTTGGAGTCATTAAAAATATATTCATGAACTCGGTTATAAACCTATCTACTTTTCCGCCAAAATATCCAGCAACTCCACCTATACAAGTTCCAACTATAGCTGAAATACCGGCGGCAATTACACCTATCTTTATAGATGTCCTTCCACCCCATACTATCTGACTGAATACGTCACGTCCTAATCCATCTGTTCCTAATATATGACCGCCTTCACCTGGCTTAGCAAGAATTTTCTCATATAGACCATATGGATCATGAGTTGCTATAAGCGGTGCTAACATAGCGACGGAAAGCAAACACAGCAGCAATATAATTCCACTTCTTAACTGAGCATTTGAGTTGATTTTACTAAGTATATTTTTGAATTTTTCCTTCATTTCCGCCACCTCCTAGTCATATCTTATTCTTGGGTCGATAAATCCATAAACTATGTCTACTAAAATCATCATAGTAGCAATGGAAACAGAAATCACCAAATATAACCCTGTTAATAATGGGTAATCACGTTTAGTTATGGAAGTCATAAGGAGTCTTCCCATTCCTGGCCATGCAAATACCGTTTCAATAAGCACTGTACCGGAAATTAAAAATGCCAGACTCATTCCAAATACTGTAACTGTAGGTAAAATAGCATTTCTTAATACATACTTATTAAATATTTTAGATTCCTTCATACCTGTAGCACGAAGTGTTGTTATATAATCCTCTGACATAACCTGGAGCACAGAAGATCTTGCAATTCTAAAATAATAAGGTATTTGAACCAGAGATAAGGTTACTACCGGAAGGATTAAATGTTCTGCTATATCTAACACCCTTCGGAATCCAGTATAATTTGCTCTCAGATTCACCATTCCTGCTGTGGGCAGAATCTTCAAGGTTGAAGCAAATATCAAAATCATTATTAATCCTAACCAGAAACCAGGAACAGCATCAAAGAAATAGGATATTTTACAAATAAATTTGTCGAAAAACGATCCATTCTTTCTGGCTGCATAAATTCCCAGTATGGTCCCTACCACCACAGATATTATTACGCCTGTAAGGGAAAGCAGTAAAGTTGGTCCTATCTTTTCTACGATCATTTCTACTACAGGCTGATCGCTTACATAAGAATAACCTAAGTCTCCCTTGGCAACATTCTTTAGAAACATCATAAATTGTTCAAAAACAGGTTTGTCCAATCCGTATTTTGCTTGAAGAGCTGCTATCATGTCCGGATTTGGATTATCTATACCAGCCATGATGGTTATAGGATCTCCTGGAGCCATTCTTATCAAAGCAAAATTGAAGCAGACAGAAATAAGAACTATCATAATACCTGTTAATGCCCTTTTTCCAATATAACGTCTCATTGTTCCCCTCCTAACTTCCTTTGTTAATTAGTTTTAAATATAAAAAATATAAATAGTAAAAACTATTTAATATTTTTTTGCGGCGTTAATTTTCAGATTATTAAGATTTAAAATAAGATTCAAACTTAAAAATGTAATCATTTACAGACATTTTTTCATTTATACCTCTGCTTAAATACTTATTTTCTCTGTTTATTAAAAGTGTTATAATGGGTTATAAATTATTTATTCATATTATATTACATATTACGACAAATTTCTACATAAATTTATTATTTTGTTCATAAAATTCTCTTTTTATTTATAATTTTTAATTTTTATTCATTTATAAGAAGATAAATTTAAATAATTTATTCCTTTAATTACTATCTATTAATTTTTTAAAACTTTTCTATAACGAAAAATCCTTTTATTCACCTTGCATGCTGTTTTACCATTTATAAAACAACAAATTACAGAATTTTTGCAATTATACTTACTTTCAATAAACCTTCTTCCAGATTAAATTAATTATGAAAGTTTTAACATAGCTCATTTTTTTGGTATAATATTTAAGAACCTATGATAAAATAAATAACTTAACTTATTACCCTTTAAGTAATTTAAGTTTTTTATTTTATAATAAAGCATAAAGAATTTAGGAGGATAAAATGAGAGAGCTAAGCAGCGTTCAAGAAAAAATATTGGACAGAACTTTATATTTAATTGGTAAAAACGGCTCCTCTAACGTGTCCGTAAGAGCTATAGCTAAGGAAGCAGAGGTAAATGTCAGTGCCATAAACTATCATTTTCGCTCTAAGGACGAATTGCTTAAACATGTAAAAGAATTTTACATAAATAACACCTTATCAGCATATTCAAAACTTGAAAATGATGACTATGAAGATGAAGAAAAAGTAATATTAGTAGCTAATGAAATTATGGAATATAGTCTGCGTTATCCAGGAATAATTACCATACTTAAAGAATCTGTTAATTCCAAAGAAAAGGATGAGTATGCATATAAAATAATGGCTGTTACAGAAGATATGAATAACAAATTAGATAAGGTCTTAGATCGAGTATTAGATGGCAGCAAAGAAAACTTCGAATATAACAGAAGAATATTCCTTTCTTCAATTCTCTATCCAATTATTAATAAGGATACAGTAAATTTTAATAATGATTATTTAAGCAGCAGAGAATACAGGCTGAGATACATAAAGTACCTAGTTAATATGCTTAAAGCCAGCAAGGATCTCCCTCCCCTCAGCAATTTATAATACACTATGCGGAAATCCATATATTGAGGTTTACAAAGATCGTTTTAGTATTAAGCGGTCTTTTTTTATTACATTAAAATCTATAAAGCAAATTAAAATAAAAAAATAAAACAATTTGTTTAAAACATATTGATTTACTTTGTTAAATATTCTATAATCATAATTAACAGCTGTTAAATATTAAATTATACGTCAAGGGGTATATTTCAACATTTCTAAAATGAGATTTGTATTCTTAAATATATATCCTACATAAAAACAATCATTATATTAAAGCATAATTTGTTAATAATACTACTATATAAAATATGAATAAAAATAAAATTTAAATATTAAGGAGAGATTTTATGGCTTTTAATAAACTTTTCAGCCCAATAAAAATTAGAGGTATGGAATTTAAGAACAGAGTAGTTTTCCCTGCCATGGGAACAAAAATGGCATCAGATGACAGATTTGTGACACAGCAGCTTATTGACTACCATACTGCAAGAGCAAAAGGCGGTAACGGATTAAACTTTACTGAAGTGGCATCGGTACATACTCCATCTGCGCCAAAAAAATTCTTATCAATTTCTGATGATAAATTTATCCCTGGACTGAAAAAGCTTACAGATTCTATTCACCAAGCTGGAGGAAAAGCCGGTGTTCAGCTATGGCAGGGTGGACTAGCTGTTGCAAGTTATGAAGAAGCCATTATAATCCTTCCCAGCGATATGCCTATAAGAGGTACTGATAAGGTTATTCCCGGAGCAAGTGTTGAGCTTATAAAAGAAGTAGTTGAGTCTTTCGGAGATGCTGCCAGACGTGCAGTAGAAGCTGGATTTGACTGTGTAGAGTTTCATGCCGGTCATAATTATATGCCTCACTCCTTCTTAAGTCCTTATTTTAACAAAAGGACAGATGAATACGGCGGTTCTTTTGAAAACCGCGTAAGATTTTTAATAGAATGTATAGAATCCATAAGAAAAAATATTCCCGAGGACATGCCATTATTTATGCGTATTGTAGCTCATGATGACTATTTAGAAAATGGACTAACTATAGAAGATACAATTGAATTCTGTAAATTAGCCAAAAAAGCTGGGGTTGATGTTCTTAATGTATCTAGAGGTAACTTCTCTTCAGCTGCGGTAAAATACGAGGTTCCACCTGTAGATTTACCAAGAAGCTTCAATGTTCATAATGCTGAAAGAATTAAGAATGAAACTGGAATGGTTACTATGGCTGTAGGAAGAATAAACGATCCTCAGCAGGCTGAAGATATCATAGCCAGTGGTAAAGCTGATATGGTGGTAATAGGAAGAGCTCAACTGGCAGATGCTGACTTCTGCAACAAGGCAGCTTCAGGTGATGTAGATAATATAGTACGCTGCGTTGGCTGTAATCAAGGCTGTTATGATGGATTCGTTTCTACAGAAGTTCCTTTCATAACATGTCTAAGAAACCCTGCCTTAGGAAGAGAAGCAGAATATGAAATTATAAAGACAGATTCTCCAAAGAAGGTTTTAGTAGCAGGAGGAGGGGTTGCCGGATTAGAAGCGGCAATGACTTTAAAGAAGAGAGGTCATAACCCTATCTTAATTGAAGCTGGAAACTCTCTTGGCGGACAGCTTGTTTTAGCTGGTGCAGCACCTAGAAAAGAAGAGCTCCAGCAGGCTGCGATAGCTATGGGAGAAATGGCTAAGAGACAAGGAATAGACATCAGGCTTTCCACTCCTCTTACAAAGGAATTATTAGAGGAAATAGCTCCTGAGGAATTAATTATAGCCATCGGATCAGAGCCTATTAAGCTAAATCTTACCGGTGCAGATTTACCTCATGTAACTAACTCTCATGATGTACTTGCAGGAAAAACCTCACCATCAGGAAAGGTTGTAATAATCGGAGGAGGACTTGTAGGTTTAGAGGTAGCTGAATATCTTTCAGAAAAGGCTGACAGCCTAACTGTTGTGGAAATGCTTGATCAGGTAGCTAAGGATCTTGGCGATCTTCGTAGGATATGCGTTATGGAAAGCCTGCATCACTCAGGAATTAAAACTGTTACCAGTGCTAAATGCGTTGAGATTAAACCTGATGCTGTTGTAGTTGAAAAATCTGGAGAGCTTCAAAGCATTGAATGCAACTCTGTAGTGGTTGCTATAGGCTCAAGATCCCGAAGATTTGATGATATCACATCCTTCTGTGAAGAAAATAATATTCCTTATCATATTATAGGAGATGCTTTGAGAGCTAGAAGAGCTTTAAATTCTACTGCGGAAGCCGCTGAAGTAGCAAGAGCTATATAGTATCATGATGAGAATATATAATATTCAAGCTTATACATTAAAATAAGTAAAGTTTCATATTAAATACAGCATCCCCCTAACATAGCAAAGTTGTTAGGGGGATGTTATTTTTAGTTAGATTCAAAGCCCTCTGGAGCTTCTCCTCTAGGCCTTTACCCTGATGAGAAAGGTTATATTTAATTAAATTCTTGAGCTTCCACAATACTTTCATATATAAATATATTAATGATTTTGTTATATTGAATTAAATTGATATTTTATCTACCCTTAATCTCATTATAAAACACTCCAAGTTCTCCTATATATCTTCTTTTCCATGGTTTATTCTTTCCTGAATAATGAATTATGCAGGTGTTGGAGCGAACCCAGTCAATATTTATACCCACTTTATAATTCACCGGTCTTAGTTTACAGTACATATAGTATTTCTCACTAAGGTTATACTTCAAAGGGTCTACAGGTAAAATATCATTGCAGTATACACCGTTTATCACATCCTGATCAGGAAAAAGCAGTACATTTTTATATTTTTCTATATAATCAAATACCTGTTGCATGTCCTGATTTTCTCTAAGCAGAGAAAGATTCATAAGCATTACTCCGGAATTAATGTAATAATTATCTGAAGGCAGATTAAGCCTTAAAGTATTTATTATCCTTAAATTTCTTGGCAGATGAGAGGAAGCAGCATAAAGCTTCCCCTTAAAATCTATATTATAGAAGTCCTTAATAGGATTTATAACTACAATATCAGGATCAAGATATAAAATCCTCTCCATATCCCTAGGTAGATATTGCGCTGCAAATATTCTGTAGTACATTTCCTTTGGATAGCGTTTGGATACCGGTGCATTATTTAAAGTCTCCAAGTTTATTTTTAATTCAATAATTTCACATCTGCTTTTATCGATCTTACTATTGATTACTATAAGATCCTCCTTAGTTAAAGAGGAATGTGCTATATAAAATTTAAAGTTATCTGTAGGATTGGATTTTAACAGTGAATTCATCATTATAATTAACTGCTTTATATAATTAGAATTTAATGTTACAAGAATATTCATAAAGTTCTCCTCACCCTGTATATAAATTTATCTATGAATTAAGTATTTTCATAAACTCTTCGCCAGTTATGGTTTCTTTCTCTATTAAATATGCTGAAAGTTCGTGAAGCTTATTGATGTTTTCTTTTAATATGTTCATTGCTTTTTCATGGGCTTTCTTTATTATATCCAGCACTTCCTCATCTATTTTGGAAGCTGTAACAGCAGAACAAGCAAGTGAGGTATCTCCGCCCAAATATTGATTGTTAACTGTCTCCAAGGCCATCATATCAAAATTTTTGCTCATACCAAAGCGTGTTACCATAGTTCTTGCAAGCTTTGTTGCCTGCTCAATATCGTTACTGGCTCCTGAAGTGAAGGTTCCGAATATAAGCTCCTCAGCTGCACGTCCTCCGGTAAAAGTTGAAATCTTATTAAAAGCTTCCTCTTTAGACATAAGCACGCTTTCATCTTCAGCTACCTGCATGGTATAACCAAGGGCACCGGAGGTACGGGGAATAATTGTAATTTTGTGTACAGGAGCAGATTCTGTCTGCATCGCAGCTACCAACGCGTGGCCTATTTCATGATATGCAATAATTTTCTTTTCTTTTGGAGAAATTACAGCCCCTTTACGCTGATATCCTGCAATTATTACCTCTACCGCTTCCTCCAAATCATTTTGCTCCACTTCATGACGGTTGCATTTTACAGCTCTTAAAGCAGCTTCGTTTATTATATTTGCAAGATCTGCACCGGATGCGCCGGAGGTAGCCCTTGCAATAGCATTGAAGTCAACAGCCTCAGATACCTTAACCTTTTTCCCATGAACCTTTAATATATCTTCACGGCCTCTAAGGTCTGGAAGCTCTACAGGAATCCTTCTATCGAACCTTCCCGGCCTTAAAAGAGCTTTATCAAGGGTTTCAGGTCTGTTGGTTGCAGCCAGTATAACTACTCCTAATCCCCCATCAAATCCATCCATTTCAGTAAGGAGCTGATTTAACGTCTGCTCTCTCTCGTCATTTCCGCCTATTCCTCCATTATCACGCTTTTTACCAATAGTATCTATTTCATCTATGAACACTATGCAGGGAGCTTTTTCCTGAGCTTGCTTGAATAAATCACGAACTCTTGCAGCTCCCATACCAACGAACATCTCAACGAATTCAGATCCGGATATAGAAAAGAAAGGAACCTTTGCTTCTCCTGCCACAGCCTTTGCCAGCAGGGTTTTTCCTGTTCCCGGAGGTCCTACCAGCAGAGCCCCTTTAGGCATTGAAGCACCTATCTCCTTATATTTTTCCGGATTATGAAGAAAATCTACTATTTCAGTTAAAGCTTCTTTAGCTTCGTCCTGACCTGCTACATCTGCAAAGGTCTTTCCGGTTTCAGCAGCTACGTAAATTTTAGCATTGCTTTTACCGAAAGCCATAGCATTCCCTCCTCCCATGCGCTTCTGCAGGGATTTGGAAAGCAGCTGTCCAATGAGTATAAATATTCCTATAGGGAATATCCAGGTCAAAATAAAGTTTAGGAGAGGAGAATTTTCCTTTGGAATTACTCTTCCATAGGATACTCCTGCTTTTTGAAGTCTGCTTACTAATTCAGGGTCATTCATCCTTCCGGTTATATAAACCATCTTATTTTTATCCTCTGAAGATAAAATTGCTATTTGATTGTCATCTACCTCAACTCTGGAAACTTCTCCTTTTTCCAGCATAGTAATAAATGTATTGTAGTCAATCTCTTTTTGCCTTATGTTCAGAAGTGAAGGAAAAATCAGAGCATTGAGCAGCATAACAATAATCAAAGTGACTCCATAGTAATAAATTAAGGGTTTCTTAGGGTTTTTCTTTTCCTTCAATATTAATACCTCCTCTATTTCTCTATTTATAATCTTTCAGCTTATAAAAGCTTGATTATTAAATTGTACATCTACTAGCCTCTCCTTAACAATCCCCTTCCATTTTGCTCAAAATGTGATTTAATTTTTCAATTCCATTAATTATAGCTTCTATCTGGTCTTTATCCTCATTTTCTAAAGCTTGAGCAAACTTATTGTTTAAATAGTAATTAAGCTTATCCAGGGCTTTGGTTCCTTTTTCTGTTAAGGTAACATTCACTATTCTTTCATCCTTGTTATCTCTGGTTCTGGTTATATACCCGTCTTTCTCCAACCTTTTACACATAGTGGATGTATTGCCTCTTGCAATATTCAGCTCTCTTCCTAGCTCTCCAATAGTAGTATTACCATGTCGCTGAATTTCATTAAGCAAAAGAGCCTGTGTCATGGTTAGCTTGCAAGATTCATAGACAGGCAAAAACACATTATTTATTTTTGAGCTTGTATCTCTAAAAAGTTCCTGAAGATTGTTTCTAAATTGGTTAATATCCATAAAGACCCTCCATAGCTCATATAATATACATATATATTATATCATGTTTAATCTATAATTGATATACCCCATAACTATTAAACGGTGCCAGGCACCTGACAAGTGACAAATTATTTTTCTCACTTGTTAGGCTCCTGGCACTTAGTATAATAATCCACCTAAAAAGCTATATTATATTTAAGCTGCTTTTTAAGAAAAGCTTATTATTAAGATATTATCTTATAAAGGAAGGTGATCTTTATGAAAACATTTTTTAAACCGAAATTCTGTTTAGCTGCTACACTTTTATTTTTTTCTATATTCACCCCTGCCATCATGGCTAATGCCTTACAACCTGCAAAGGAAGATTCCAGCAATAACGAAGCTCATCTTATTATAGATTCATTAAGATATGACACCATGCCCAAACATTTTAGAACCACTTCCAGCTTAACTGCACTAGACAATAAAAAACTTAATCTAAAAGGATTAGACAGATTAAACATCTCTGGAAGCCAACAGTTTTCAGCCTTTAATCTGCCTCTTGTATTAAAGGCTATAAATACCGCCATGCCCGTAATCGATGTTGACCTAAGACAGGAATCCCACGGTTTTATAAATGGAATACCTGTTAGCTGGAAAAACGAAAAAAATAATGCCAATATGGGGTTATCCTTGGAACAGATAATTGCTAAAGAAAATGAGCTTTTAAAAAGCATCAAGTTAAATCAACCTATAAGCTTTTATAATCACCCTGAAATAAAGGTGGTTCCTACACAGGTAGAAAGCGAAAATCAGCTTGTTTCATCTAAAGGCCTATCATACCTTCGCATACCTGTAACTGACGGTAAGCTTCCTACAGATGGTATGGTGGATTATTTTATTGATTTTGTTAAGGCTCAGCCTCCAAATACATGGATTCATTTCCATTGCAAGGAGGGTGTAGGGAGAACTACTACTTTTATGATTATGTATGACATAGTTAAAAACGCTAAAACAGTACCTTATGATGAAATAATTAAAAGACAGCTTGCACTTGCTGGTTTTGACGAAAAGGAGATACAATCCTTCTACAGTAAGAGTAGAGCTCAGTTTTTATCAAGCTTTTATAAATATTCAAAAGAAAATGGAGATAAATTTCAAGTTAAATGGAGTGATTATATAAAGAAATAAGCTGCACACAAAAAAAGCTCTAGAGTCCTGTAAACCTGACTCTAGAGCTTTAAATTTCAATTTTCTCTTACATTTACCCTATAACTTCATGCCTATAAATTAACTTATAACATAAGAATCCGGATATAATCCCACCCTAGTGCTTTAGATATTGCTGCATGGATATACCTATTATGTTATATATATTCATTTAGAATTATAAAGTATCATGGACCGGAAATAGAGATATACCTATTATGTTATATATATGAAGCTATAGGAATATTCTCATACACAGCTATACCCCAATTTTGATTTTAAGTTTAGTCTTACCATGGAAAGCACTTCCGCAAGCAATAACGCTTTTACCTCCAGTATTTTACAAGTGCCAGGCACCTGACAAGTGACAAATTACTTTCAGACTGATTCTGGATTTATACAATGTAATCCAACAGCCGTGCTAATATTTATATGTGTTAGCTGGTATTTTAACGAAAGCAAATAAGATAATTATTAAATAAACCAAGGTACTTGCATATAAATACCTATAATCCTGTGCAGGCGTAGCAATTAAAACTGTTGCCATGTTTAAGGTCACTGGAACTATAGCCAGCGTAGCTTTCAAACCATTTTTTAATATAGCTGCAAACCCAAACAGTAATATAAGAAACATCGGCATAGCAGGCCTCCAGAAGAATTGGTCTATTCCTTTCTTTTGGGTAAAATTTAATGCTTTATTAGCAATATAGTTAACTGGCTGAGCAATATTCTTTTGTTCTAATCCAAATTCATTTGCATATATCTTTCTGCTACCCCAGTTAGTATATCCCTTAACTGACCAAGCTATTGAGGTTTGATCCCCGTATGCCTCTAAGGCTATCCATGGATTTTGCCTGCATATATCTATCCACATCTTTAAAAATCCTACTTTGTCCTCCATAAGTTTATCTGTTTTAAATTCCTTATGAAATTTTATATAATCAACATTTCCAGGCATATAATTTTCTGCCCATAAATCTAATGGCATAATTCCATTTATCATGGTTTTTTGCTCCTCAGTGAGATATCCCTTTTCCTTTATAACCGCCGCAATTTGCTGTGTAGGTATTCCAAAAGCTTCACTGGAAGAAGCAGGATGAACCTTCATCAAACTGTATAGCGGAATCTTAATTAAAAAGAAAATAACTATTATGCTTCCTACTGTTATAATAAAGGGTTTACTATTCCTTTTATAGAAACAAATCAGTAGTATCATTGTACCCATGAAGGGAAGTATTCCATTGTGTCTAAAAAACATAACTCCAAAAGCAGATATTAAGAAAAAAATAAAATTCTTCCTATTATCAATCCAATGCTTGTCTACCAATACATTAATTATATTCATAGTAAATAAAAGTATAAATGCGCTGTATAAAATGTCCTTCCATAAAGTAATTGAGAATATTCCATTTACAGGATTTAATGCAAATACTGCTGTTATAAAATATAAAACTACTTTCTTATACCCCATACTCTCAAACCTATACATGCTGTATCCCCATATTAAAGATAGTATTAAAATCTGAGTTATTGCAATGGCTGCTGGCGAATACCATATCCTTGTTATAAAAAGATTCAGCAATGTATGTATCACAGGGTTAGAATCCCAAAATTCTCCTGTTACCATTTGTGTCCACTGATTCATGGAATCCGGAGTCATTACACCTGGATAAAAAGCTATTAGATAAAACATCCAAACTATTATGGACGGAAGTGCATAGAATAATATTTTATTTTTTGGCAGCGTTAAGAACTGTGTTTTTATCTCTATATATTGCATATTTGCATAAAAAAGCACTATAGAAATATATATGATAAAAAATACTCCTGTGTAAATAAATATCTTAATAATATTATTAGCAGGCAGCAAATAGTCTTTAGAAGATAAAAAGCTTAGAAAAAACAGCCCGCATATTACAGCAGACAGCATAAACAGTAATACCTTCTCCTTTACTCCTAATCTTTCTATGATTATAGGTAAACTTTCCCCAATATAATTTATAAACACTGTGAACGGAATAACAAAAATGAAAGGCACTAGAAGTCTGTTATTGCTGTTAGGATTCATATAAAAAGATATTGAAAAGCTTAAAAATAACCCGAAAAATAAGCTTAAATATTTGTTTTTATATTTATACATTATGAATATACCTACCTTCTTTAATTTCAGTTATTTTATTTATTATGCAGCAGTTCATATATCCTCCATTTCGTTGCTAAAAGCAGACTATACTACAAAACATTTTTGCACCTTTAAGCAAATTATCTTTAGTCTATTTCCAACAATACTCTTTTATATAATTAATTCCCATGTATATTTTACACCATTTTTCCATGTAAGTATATTACATTTATTCGAATATATTGATAATTATTCTTTCTAATATTTTACAAGTGCCAGGCACCTGACAAGTGACAAAAACAAACGCCAGACTTTAATGTCTGGCATCATATCAAACCTTATTTAATTTTATATCGTGATAAACTCTTACTTACAGCAGATGGATGAAGATTCATATAAGCGGCAATTTCTCTTATAGAGTAGCACTCCTTCATAGCAGCTCTTATAAACTTCAGCTTTATATCTCTCAAGTACTGGTGCCTTTTACCTGTTTTTATAGCATTGAATACATCTTCTTTTATATTTAACTCATGTATTATATATTCAAAAGCCTTTCGGGTCACTTTATTTTCATTGCTTACATAAATTTTCCTATGTGGTAAAATATTTTCCGGCATATTTAGTGCTTCTCTAATAACCTGATAATCCTGACCTTTATCCTTTTCATTTCCCACGCAGTTAATCAGCTTTGAATATTGCTTCAAGGAAGCAGATTCATTTTCCCCAAGTAAATTCATTATAAATTCCGTATTAACATAGGATTCAATACGTCCTTCATAAATATGATGGCTGCTCCATTTATAATCTTTAACATCAATGCACAAACCAGCTTTTACAGGATTTCTATGTATGTACCTGAGAAGCCATATCAAATAGGCATCTGTTTCTACCAACTCACATTTATATCTATCTTCAAAAGCATGACCAGTTCTGTTCAACCTTCCATTTATGAATTTACCCATTAGATTATTAAAGAAAAACATTATTTCGCTGATTGTTGAACTGTTGGTTTTCATGAGCAAATGATAATGATTATTCATAATAACATAAGCTAAAATTTCATAGTCAAACCGCTTATTATACTCTTCAAGATATTTCAGCATAAATCTTTTAACATTACTATCTTCAAATATGAAGTCTTTATTGTTTCCTCTTTGGTAGATATGATATATCGCACCTGGATAAATAATTCTGCTTTTTCTAGGCATGAAGTTACTCCTTTATATATTTACTATCTAAATAATTAACACATATATAAAAAGTATTCACAAAAAAAATAACAATATAAACAATTTGTCACTTTTCAGGTGCCTGGCACCTGAAAAGTGACAAAAATAAAAAACCCCTTAAAGAAATTCTTTAAGGGGTTGAAAATTCATTATCTAGAAATAACAATATTTTCTGCTTGAAGACCTTTTTGTCCTTGAACTACATCATAAGTTACCTTTTGACCTTCTTCAAGTGACTTATATCCGTCTCCTTGGATTTGAGAAAAGTGTGCAAATACATCTTTTCCATCTTCTCCTGTTATAAAACCAAATCCTTTTTCTGAATTAAACCATTTAACTGTACCGTTCATAATACATACCTCCGAAATTTTATTTTTTTCTTAAACTATTTGTAACAATTCACAACAAAATTTCTTTGATAAAACAGTACAACATAAATAGCACTTACAAAAAATATTATTGTTCAATTATCTACGTTTCATTTAAGCAACAAATTTATTATAGCATTAATAATTTTATAATGCAACTAAATTTTGTGTATAAATTGTTAATTAATAATATCGATGCTCTATACGGATAAAAATTCAATTATAATTACTATTTGATAATTGTTATTATGTTTATTATAATTAACTAAATGCAAACTCAAGAATCTTAATTTAAAAAGGAGGAAAAGCTGTGAAGGTAGCAATTTGGTCTGATTTTGTATGCCCATTCTGCTATATTGGAAAGCGTAGATTTGAGGCAGCATTAAATCAGTTTTCACAAAAAGATAAGGTAGAAATAACTTTTAAAAGTTTTGAACTGGATCCTAACTCAATAACTAATCCTAATTCACGCATTGACGAAATAATTTCTGCAAAGTATGGTATTTCTCTCGAGGAAGCAAAAGCCTCAAATGATAAAATTATTCAGCAGGCTAAAACTGTTGGACTTAATTATGATTTTGATAATCTCATACCTGCAAATACCTTTAAGGCTCATAGGCTTTCCCATTATGCCAAGACTCATGGAATAATGAAAGAAATGACAGAAAGACTTATGAAAGCGTACTTTGTGGAATCTTTAAATATTGATGATGCAGAAACCCTCTCAAAACTTGCAGGAGAAGTGGGCTTGAGCTCCAAGGATGTACTCACTTTGCTCCAAGGAGATAAATATAAAGATGAAGTGAGAGAAGATGAAAAAGAAGCATCAGATTTAGGAATAACAGGTGTACCCTTCTTTGTATTTAACGATAAATATGCTGTTTCAGGGGCTCAGCCTACTGACGCTTTCTTAGAGGTATTAAATAAAATTTGGACGGAAGAAAAATCTCTACAGAATTTATCTTATCAGGAGCCAGGCAATAATTCTAATGATAGCTCCGATGGTCCAAAATGCGAAAATGGAGTATGTGAATTATAAGCTTAAGCATAAATATTTTTCAATAGCTCAAAGGGAAATACTGAAGTTTATACTATAGAATACAGAAAGCACAGATATATTTGTTTGTTCAAATCTATCTGTGCTTTTTATTTTCAAACAAGTAATTCTTTCACTTGCCAGATTTTAAATATTATAAAAATTAAGATGATTAAGGTTACAGAATTCTATGCCTTTACTGTAACCCCTAACAGCCTAGCCAGCTCCAAAGCTTGAAGTGGGCTTATTATTGCTCCGGCAATATCCTCGATATTCACATCAATTCCTGTAATATCACAGCTAGTAAAATCAATTTTATTTAATGGGGTCTTATTAAAATATGTATTAGTTAGGTTTGTATCCTCAAAAGATAATTTATCCTTTTTAACCTCTTGGAATATAGCTCCCTGCAAATGAGAATTTACAATATTGATATTCTTCATCTTGGAAAAGGGAAAATTCATATATCTTGCTGATACATTTTCTAACAATATGTCTTTAACACTGCTTTCATCAAATCGTGCTCCTATAAGCTTACTGTCAACAAATTCTACCCTGTTGATACTGGATCCTAAAAAAAACGTATTAGAAATATCACAGTTTTCAAAGCGTACATCCAGTAAATCCACCCTTGAAAAATCGCAATCTTGGAAAATGACCTTTCTAAAGATGCAGGAGTCTATTGTAAAGCCCGAAAAACTTTTTCCCTCTATAGTCGTATTTTCAATAATCTTATCCTTTATTTTTTCTTCATGAAATAAAGCTTCAAACTGGTAACTATCCTTTATTTCCTCTAACTCATCAAAAAACTTTGGTTTTTGTATTTTAAAATTTGTAGCCATACATTCTCCTAAATTTTATAGTTTTTTTGTCAGATGACTTTGTCAGGTGCCAGGCACCTGACATTATGTTCGCATTACTTCATCTCAAAGCCCTGTTTCTTTAGAAATTCCCTCATATGAGGCCTTTGAGGCTTACTCATCAAATTAGATACCTGACTTGTCCATGTATCTGTTCTCTGTCCATTGGTTCTGTTTCTGTAATATTCCTGGATACTTGCATCATATTCCTTTATATTGTTGAAGTCATCCTCTATGGAATATGTATCATTTTTAAGTATTATATCCATAGGCAGTCTTTCCTTTTTTCCGGGATTCTCATCAGGATATCCAAGGCACAATCCAACCATAGGATATACATTAGCAGGTATATTTAATACTTCGCATATTTCTGAGGGATTATTCCTTATCCCTCCAATATATACTCCTCCTAACCCTAAAGATTCAGCGGCAATAAATGCATTTTGTGCAGCAAGGGCTGTGTCGATAGTAGCTATGGTGAAAGCTTCTGTATAACCTTCAGCCATAGTTTTTCCATTATATTCACAAGCCTTCTTTATACGGTTCAAATCAGCACAGAACACAAAAAACACAGGACATTCTTCAATGTAAACCTGATCTCCTCCGAAATGAGCAATTTTCTTTCTCTTTTCCATATCATTTACTCTAATAATGGTATAAGCTTGAACAAAGTTAGCTGTAGATGCGCTTTGTGCACATTCTATAACAGCTTTTATCTTTTCTTCTTCTATAGGCTGATTTTTGTATTTTCTTATTGATCTGTGTGATTTTAATAAATTAATTGTTTCGTTCATACTATACCTCCCATGAAACTTATTTAATATTTATAAAATAGAACTTAGTTAAAGTATTGGTGTATGGTTTGTGGTAACTCGCATATATATAACTATATATTCATTATACTGATTATACTAAATATTTACACACAAAGCATAAAGCCGGCATTATATACCGGCTATACTTATTCATTATTGTTTATTGTATAACATTAAATACTGTAAATCGTGGTAATTTTGATTTCCTTATACCCCCCGAACATAATGTCAGGTGCCAGGCACCTGACATTATTCACCTGACATTATTCACCTGATATTATTCCCCTGACATTATTCCTGATTAATATTGTTGAAGAACTCTGTTAGGATTTCTTTTTCCTGGGGTAAGAGGTTGTAGCTGTCCAAATCATTTTTATTTATCCACTTAAGCTGATTTATGCTTTTATGCGCTACTATGTATTGTCTTATTATGCCGGTGTATACTAAAACCGTTTCTCCTTCTTGCTCATTAAAAGGATATTCTCCAAAGATTGACAAATCGAAGATTGCACAATCTAAATCCTTGTCCACAGCTTTAGTTATACATTTTTCACAGGTTTCTTTTCCCTTGAGCTCCTTGCCGATAAGCCCCCACTGTTCTTCTGATTTCTTACCCTTCTGTACAATTAAAACGTTATTATAGCTGTCATATAAAATAATTGAAGTTCTTATAATTTTACTCATATTCCTCTCCATATAACTTTATAAAATTATTGTTAAATGCATCTACTTATAATTTTAAATTATACTATATATTTACATTATAGTCTAATAAGCAAGGAGAGAAATCCGTAATCCTCAATATAGGATATCTGCTATTAATTAACTTATGTAAAGTATGTATAAACAAAGGTTATCGACAAAATCCAATTTATTATGCCACCCATGAATCTTTACATATAAACTAATTTATAAATAAATATTACCTGCAAAGTCCATCATATTAGAATGCCCTGATATGTAAATGTCAGGGCATTCTCCTTATTATTTTATTTTACTAAATATTCCTCTTTAAATTCTCTTTATTTAATTATTTCTAAAGCTTCCACTTCATCACTGAGGGATCTTTTGTTATAAATAAGAATCAATATATAAGCACTTAAGCTCATTAGTGTACATACTATAAAGGCAAAGGAAGCAGATATATCTGCTGCACCTCCAACTATTATATTAGTACCTACCGCTAAAAGATTCCCCAACATAGAATATATGGATAAAAGGGTTGCTCTGTCATCGGTTTTTATACTTTCATTTTCTATATTCAACACTATAGGACCTGCTAATGCTTCTCCAGCACATACCAGTGCTATAGCCAGCACTGTAACAAAAGCATTTGAACTAACTATGAGAGCTGCACAGCTTAAACCTACAAGAATATATAAAACCTCCAGGCTTTTATTTTTTCCTATCACTGAAGTTAGCCTATGGGCTTTTGCTGAATTTAAGCGGACAATCTGCATAACAGCAGTAAGCACTCCAAAAAATCTTATATCTATACCACTCCTAATATACTGAGTCTGATTTAAAAATACGCTTACCGCCTGCACAACCTCGCTTATTAATGCCATAGAGAGCACTAATGGTATTATTTTTTTATTTTTAAAAGCGGTGAAAAAGCTCCTTTTTAAATTAGGCCTCTCCTCCTCCTCTTCCTTTATATCCTTTAAAAACAGAGTTAATATAAAAGCAACCCCATAGGGAATAATTGTCCAGAAAGCTGTGCTGTCCAAGGATTCTTTAATAAGAAAGGAGGACATGAGAGAAGCTATCAAAAATCCTCCGGTGGTAAAGGCATTATATCTCCCAAAAACCTTTTCTCCATCCTTTTCTTCTATAGATAAATATATCAAAGAAATATCACATCCAGAAAGACCTGCTAAAGATAACGAAAGTAAAGCCCTTTCCAAAAAGAATAAACCAAAGGAATCAGCTTTATAGAAAACTATTTTTGAGACAAAAAACAAAAAATTTGAAATTACAAGGGTTTTCTTATATCCAAATCTATCGGCAAACCATCCCCAGGGTATTTCAAGAATAATAATAAGTATCCAGGATATCGACTCTATTAAAAACATACTGGACATAGACAAACCTCTGCTCTGCCTATATATAACGGAAATAGGCCCATAAAAAATAAAGCCCTGGAGAAATACAATGGCATACATAAAATAAACGTTAAATTTCTTATTCAATTTTAATACCTCCATAACTGCATAATAAATAAACCTTAATATTAAGGTTAAATATAGGATTTGCAATTATTTAGGGTATTAAATTGGTATATTCATTTAACTTCTCCTTAAGCTTTATAGAATTAAATATTTAATAATTCTTAAGCGCAAAATATACAAGAGATTTTGTCAGTATAATTCAATATTATTTTCAATATTTTTATAATTAGATAATACCATATATATCCTTAAAGTTCAATAATCTAGGCTCCGCATAGTATGTTTTACATATAGGCTTAACAACAATGAATGTAAGTATGTTTATGGCAGGCTGTATATCTTATGTTTTGCATAGCTGCTGTGAAAATACTGAGAGTTTTTATTACTGCTGAAAACATCTTAACCTTTATGCAGATATAAAAGATTAAAGCAGGAAAGTAATATCCCTCCTGCCCTATAATCTGTTAATTTAAAGCTTTTACCAGCAGCTTATACGCCCTGTATTTTTTCTCTTCTATTTTATCACTTAAGCCTTCATTATTATCCATAACTTCATTTTTGCAGCATCGCAAAGTATTTTCGAAACCCAGTACCGCACTTATAAAAACTGCAGCCTGATATTCTTTATCCTCTTGGACCTTTATTATTCCTTCTTTAACTCCTAAAGCCGCAATGATTTCTATAGTATCAGATATAAGCTTCTTTCTGGCAGCAGCTCCCTCCATGTCCCTGCTTAAAAATCCGCTTATTTGATAGGGGCTTAAGTTATAAGCCAGTTTGCTTGTGGAGGAGTTATAATCTCTTATATGATTTTCCGTTATATCCAAAACAGTGTAAAATTTACCCTTAAAGCCTTCTGCAGCATTTATCTTTTTTAACGCTGCAGAAAGCTCTGTATTCATATTATATAGGAGAGCCCTTAACAAAATTTCTTCCTTTGAGCTGAAGTAATCATAAATGGTTCCTTTACCTATACCTGCTGCTTTAGCAATATCAGCTACTTTCACGGAATCAAGGCTTACTCCTTCATTCATAAGCTTTGTTACTCCATTAAAAACCATTACTTCCTTTTCAGAGTGAACATTATTTTCCACTAAACATCCTCCTCTATTACTACAGCTTTTATATCTTTTTTATGAAGCATATCGTAAATAATAGGAACTATAAAAAGCGTTAAGATAGTTGCATAGGTCAATCCTCCGATGGTTACTATAGCCATAGGCTGAATCATATCTGATCCCATGCCCATTCCCAAGGCTAACGTAAATAAGCCGAGCACAGTGGTTAATGCTGTCATAAGTATTGGCCGCATTCTGGTTCTGCCGGTTAAAACGAGAGCTTCTCTTTTATCCACTCCCTCCAGCCTTAACTGATTTACATAATCCACAAATACGATACCGTTGTTAACTACTATTCCTGAAAGCATTAAGAATCCAAGCATAGAAATCATGCTTAACTCAAAACCGGTAATTACCAGCGCCAGAAAACCTCCGGTAAAGGCCAATGGAATAGTAAACATTACTATGAAAGGAGATAATAAGGATTGAAACTGAGCAACCATTATAAGGTATATAAATGCTATGGCAAGGACTATCATCTTAATTAAGTCCTTAAAAGCACTTTCCATAGCCTCTTTTTCTCCACCCATTTTTATAGAATATCCCTGGGGTAATTCATAATCCTTAAGCTTCTTCTCCACCTCGTTGCTTACTAATCCAACATTATGGTTTTTATCTACTGCACCTTTAACTGAAATGAAACGGGACTGATTATCATGCATTATCCCTTCAAGGCTTTCCACCTCTTCTATGGAGGCTATATCCTTTAAGCTTACCTTTTCTTCTTTTCCCTCCTTAGAAACCTTAATGCCATAATCCTTAAGGGTATCCTTAGTCAGTGAGCTTTTTGCATCATTTACTATAATTACAGGATAATCGCTGTTTTGGAAGGTTACAGCAGCAGCTGAAACTTCACTTTTAATGGCCGATGCTATTTCCTGATAAACCTGAGCCACGGTTAAACCATGCTTCATAGCCTTGTTCTTATCCACTGTTATACGAGTTTCTAAAGAAGCTTCATCTACTCCCTTAGATATATCCTTTATTCCCTCAGTATCTTCCAAAATCTTAGCAATATCCTTACTTATCCTTTTAAGTTCATCTAAATCTCTTCCCTTTACTATAACCTCTACTCCGGAACCACCTAAGGCTGACATATCCATATTTTCGCTTCTTACGGTGAGCTTACAGTTTAAGTCAGAGGTCTCTTTTGAAATCAAGCTTCCTATGTCGTGACTTGAAAGCTGTTTATCCTCTTTTAATAATACATAAAAGGATACATTTTTGTTTCCCCCTCCAAAGACAGCTCCTTCCCCACTGCCTTGAAGAGCACCTACTGTCTTTACATCAGAAATGGAGCTGATCCTGTCTATAATAACATCGCTCATTTCCCTGGTCTCTTTTATAGAAGTGCCCTTTGGCATTTCAAGAGACACAGAAATCTGATTGCTGTCCATTGATGGCATGAGGCTGGTTCCCTTAGACACACTTAACAAAAAACTTCCAACGAAGAGAACCAAGGCTGAAATAAGCACTACCCACTTATGCTTAAGACTGAAATTCAACCAGCTTTCATATTTATTTAAAAATCTGTCAAAAGCTTTATGTTCTTTGTCCTTATTATTTTTAAGCATGGTGGATGCCATCGTAGGAACTAGTGTTAAAGCTATTATAAGGCTTGCCAAAAGGGAATAAGCAATAGTTAATCCCATATCCGTAAATAGCTGTCTGGATATGCCCTGAGTGAATACTATAGGAAGAAAAACGCATATAGTGGTTAGGGTTGAAGCAAATATAGCCCCAGCAACCTGATTGGCTCCCTTTACTGCCGCCTGTACCACATTCATTCCATCACTTCTCAGCCTGTATATATTTTCAATTACCACTATGCTGTTATCCACCAGCATTCCTACCCCTAAAGCTAATCCTGCTAAAGATATTATGTTCATGGTTACACCGCTGAAATACATCATTACAAGAGCAAACATAAGGCTTATAGGAATACTGAAGGCTATTATTATTGTAGGCCTTATATTTCTCAGGAATATAAATAAAATTACAACTGCAAGTATTCCTCCTAAAATTAAATTATTCATTACAGAATCAATTACAATATGGATATAAACTCCCTGATCCTGCAGAGGTGTTATATGCATTTCAGGATTTTCTTCCACAAGCTTTTCTATATTTTTATTAAGCTTCTTAGATACCTCAGAAGTAGAAGCAGTACTCTGCTTTTGAAAGGACAGTATAATTCCGTCATTGCCATTTATCTTTGCATACATATCCTTGGAGTTATCTGTAAACTCTATACTTCCTATATCCTCTAGGTGAACTTCTCCTACTCCTCCAGCTTCAATATTAAAAAGAACCAGGTTTTTAAGTTCCTCCAAGCTTGAAAATTTATCCCCAACCTTTACGATATACTGCTCTTCTCCTTCCTTAATATATCCTGCAGGCATGGAGAAGTTTTCAGCCATTAATATTTTACTTATGGTATCCTTTGTTATTACCCCATCTAAATCAGCCTTTTTATAAGCCTCATCCCTTGCTTTTTCAAATTCCTTAGAAGCCTTCTCAAGTTCCGCTTCGCTGTTTGCAAGATTCATGGAAGCTTTGGTGAGCTCCTGAGTTAAAGTGATTTTCCCCATTTCAAGCTTTTTCTGACTTTCTCTTATACTATTAAGCTTTTCACTTAGTACAGGCTCCTGGGCTTTTATATTTAAAAGTCCATCCTCTACGGCTTTAATCCCTTTTTCCAACTGTTCCAGGGTCCTCTTTTCTTCTTCTGATACCGGAAGTCCATTTTCTTCTTTATTTTTGATTATCCACGCAAGAGCATCCCTCTGCCATGTTAAATCCTTCTTTTGCTTCTCTAAATCCTTTTGAAGCTTAGGCAGATTATTAAGGGCTGACTCTATTTGATTTTTACCTTCTCCTAAAGCTATGCTTCCCTCTACCAGTTCTTCTGTCTTACCTGCACTTTCTCTGGCTAAAACAGCTTTACCTTCAGCAACTTTTGCTTTTCCGCTGTCTAATTTCTTTTTAGACTCTGCAAGCTTTGAATCCACAGATTTAAGAACCTTGTCATTAAGGTTCTGTATTTTTTTATCATCAAGAGTTATTTTTATACTTTCCTTTATTAGCCCTGTGGCTTCCACGGAAGCCACTCCCTCTATCCTTTCAAAGGATGGTATTATTTTTTCTTCTACAGCCTTAGAGGTTTCCTTAAGCTCTGAATCGTTTATATCCACACTTGCAATCATTATAGGCATCATGTCAGGATTCATTTTCATAAGCATAGGAGATGAAACTTCATCCTCTAGCTGCGGCTTTACTAAATCCAGCTTTCCGCTTAAATCAATCATCACACTGTCCATATTTGTTTTCTGATCAAATTCCAGGATGATCATGCTGGAATTTTCTCTTGAAATACTATTTATATTTTTTATTCCACTGGAAGTAGCTAATACTTTTTCAAGAGGCTTAGTCACTGAAAGCTCCACTTTTTCAGGACTTGCCCCAGGATAGGTTGTTACCACTACAACATAAGGCAGGTCTATCTTTGGCAGCAAATCTGTAGTCATACCTGTAAAGGATAGTATTCCTAAAAGTATAACCAGTATAACTCCTACAAAAACCGTTAAAGGTTTTTTAACACTAAATTTTGAAAACATATATTTTCCCCCTAGAACATCTCCTCCGACCGACTGGTCGGTCACTAATTAATTTTATCATCGATTAAATTAATATTCAATTGCATATAAATATTTTTTTATTCCATCTATGTACTGGTAATTGTATCATTTAACCCTTTTCAACATATATTGACTATGGAAACAAACTTTAACCAATGTCTGTTATTATTTTCTTTTTTAAAAAAAATAACCTTCGACATTATCTTTTATTAATTTATATATACACTTACTTCTTTGTAAAAAAACAACTATTAAATAGATAAAAGAAGATATATGAATCTGTTCTAATAATTTTTAAAAATAATATATTAAAATATCTCCCCATTTAAGGCCCTTTGATAACAAAGAAGTTTAATATCTTAATAGTCATAACAGAAAGGAGAATTGTTTTGAAAAGGAATTTATATCATGCTGAAAAGATTAGGGACATAAGAACCATGGTAAAGCGTGCCACAGACCTATACCGAAACCGAACAGCTTATAAGGAAATAGGGCCTTCTAAGGAAGTATTAGAATACAGCTTTATCCAGCTGGAGGAAGATATGAACGCATTGGGAACTGCCCTTCTCCACAGGGGCTTCGAGGGAAAGCATATTGCTCTGCTTGGAGAAAACTCCTACGCCTGGGTAGTAAGCTATCTAGCAGTAATTAATGGTGTAGGTGTTGTCATTCCCATGGATAAGGATCTCACTGATGAAGATATTGCCATGCTTTTGAATAACTGCGATGCTGATGGGGTAATATGTTCAGAAACCTTCATTCCTACTATGAACAATATCCTTTCTTTATGTCCCAAAATCAGCAGCTGTATAGTTATGAATCCTCAGGAGGATATAGGTGATTTCCACAGTCTTACTTCACTTATAGAAGAAGGAAAGCTCTTGCTCAAGCAAGGTAACAGGGAGTTTTTAGGAGCTCCTATAGACGTAGATAAAATGTCTGAAATAATATTTACCTCAGGCACTACCGGTGCTAATAAAGGAGTAATGCTCAGTCAAAAAAACATTATGTCAGTAGTTTATGGAGCTTTTCACCTGATAAAACCCGGTAAGATAAGTATTTCAGTCCTTCCTTTAAACCACTCCTATGAATGTTCCTGTCATATACTAGGAGGAATATATTGGGGACTTACCGTTTGTTTTAATGACAGCTTGAAAAATCTATCTAAAAATCTAAAAAGATTTAAGCCTGATTTTAGCATTATGGTTCCTTTATTCTTAGAATCAATGGACAAGATGATATGGAAACAAGCTGCCGAAAATGGTCTATCCGGACATTTAAAATACGGAATTAAGTTCAGTAATCTCATAAGAAAACTGGGAATTGATATGAGAAGAAAATATTTTAAACCTATATTGAGCTACTTTGGAGGAAACCTTGAACAAATAGTCTGCGGCGGAGCTCCTTTAAGATCCGAAATCATAACATCCTTCGATAATATGGGAATAAACGTAGTTAACGGCTATGGAATTTCCGAATGTGCTCCCCTTGTAGCAGCTAACTGTACTGCATGGAAGAAACTTGGTTCTGTGGGATATATAGTTCCTATCTGCAAGGTAAGAATAACCAATAAAGATAAAGACGGCAACGGAGAAATACAGGTTAAAGGTGACAACGTAATGCTTGGTTATTACAAAGATGATAAAAGCACAAAAACTGCTTTTACGGAGGACGGTTGGTTCATAACAGGAGATAGAGGATATTTAGACAGAGAAGGCTTCCTTTTTATAACCGGCAGGGATAAAAATCTCATAATACTCACTAACGGAAAGAATGTTCATCCTGAAGAGCTTGAGGAAATCATAACTACTTCTATCCCTTATGTAAAAGAAGTAGTAGTCACCGCTTCCATGTCCAAGAATAATGAAGATACTATTCATGCATATGTATACTTTGATCCTGAATATGTTCATGAAAAAGGCTACGAAACCCTTAGACAAATGATAAAAAACGATATAAAAAGGGTAAATAGAAGGCTTGCTCTTTATAAAAGAATAAGCAGTATATTCGTAAGCGAAAAAGAATTTGAAAAAACCACCACAAAAAAAATTAAGAGGCAGTCATTAAGAGAGGAGGATTTTATTAGTGCTTAATATGATAAGAAAAACAATTATAGAGTTTGTAGAGGTGGATGAGGAAACCATCACAGAAGAAACTAATTTTCTTCAAGATCTTAACCTTAATTCCTATGACTTTGCAAATATAGTGGGAAAGATGGAAGAAGCTTTAGGGATAGAAATACCGGACCGGGACTTGAGAAAACTGGAAACAGTAGGAGATGTGAAGGAATATATCCTGAAAAAGCTGCAGTAATTTATACAGGATATTTAAAAGAGCCTGAAGCTTTTAAAGGTAAGGCTCTAAGCGACCTTGCTTATTCTTTTCTTTCTTTAGGCTTATTTATGGAGGAAGGAATACTTTTTAACCGGGAAAAGGTTATAAAAAATAAGTGGGGAAAGCCTCACCTTAAAGGTTATCCTAAACTATATTTTAATATAAGCCACTGTGAAGGTGCTGTAGCCTTAGGTATATCAAATATCGCACCTGTTGGCATAGATATTGAAAAGATAGTGAAATTCAGACCTTATGCTTTAAACCGCTGTTTTAGCGATTTTGAGAAAAAACTGGTTTTGGATTCTTCTTATCCTGAAAAGGAATTCTTTAAGCTTTGGACATTGAAAGAAAGCTATATAAAAGCCTTAGGAATGGGTATGTCCTACCCTATGAAAAACATCACCTTTAATATTGAAGATAATGTTATTAAATCAAATCGCAGCAAATGCAGATTTATTTTACTAGAGGACAGTAAAAATTATTTGACCTCTTGCTGCTATGGGGTCGGAAAGGCAATAAGTCATGGAACAGTTTATTGAATTTAATAAGGTAAAAAAGATATATAAAATGGGTGAAGTAGAAATAGAAGCTCTGGCAGGCGTGGATTTTTCTATTTCTAAAGGAGAATTTGTAATTATAGCTGGAGCCAGCGGTGCCGGTAAAAGCACAATTTTAAATATTCTTGGAGGAATGGATACTCCAACCTCCGGAAAAATCATGGTAGAGGGTGAAGATATCAGCGCCTATAATGAAAAGGAGCTCATTACCTACCGTCGCTATGATGTGGGCTTTGTATTTCAATTTTATAATCTGGTGCAGAATCTCACCGCTATAGAAAACGTAGAACTTGCCTCTCAAGTAAGCAAAAATCCTCTGGATATTGAAAAAGTCATAGCTGATGTCGGTCTTACAGATAGAAAAAATAATTTTCCATCACAGCTTTCCGGAGGAGAACAGCAGAGAGTAGCTATAGCAAGAGCACTGGCCAAAAACCCTAAACTGCTCTTGTGCGATGAACCTACAGGAGCTTTAGATTATGAAACAGGAAAATCAATATTAAAGCTTCTTCAGGATACCTGCAGAAACACAGGTATGACAGTGGTTATTATCACCCATAATCTAGCACTTACAGATGTAGGAGACAGGGTTATAAGGGTAAAAAGCGGTCTTATTGATTCGGTAACCCTTAATGAAACGCCTATGGATGTAGAAAAGGTAGGTTGGTAATATGAAAGGGGTTTTATTTAAGGATTTCAGGAGGGAAATACGAAAATCCCTGGGAAGATTTATATCCATTTTTACAATAGTGCTTATAGGGGTATCTTTTTTTTCAGGAGTTAAAGCATCAGCACCGGATATGAGGCATAGCGCTGATAAGTATTATGATGACTACAACATGATGGATATAAGGATTATGTCTACATTGGGATTGTCAAAAGAGGATATTGAAGAAATATCCAAAGTAGAAAATGTAGACAAAGTTCAGCCTGGATATTTTGTTGATGCAGTAAGCATGATTGAAACTACAGAATTCGTATTCAGGCTCCACAGTGTGCCTTCACAGGTAATAAAGAATGCAGATTATGAATATATAAATGCAGTTAATATAGTAGAAGGCAGACTGCCAAGAGCATCAGGAGAATGTGTTATAGAAGAGTTTAAAAATATAAATTTAGGTTTAAAAATAGGTGATACCCTTAAATTAAGCTCCGGTAAGGATATTCCTTTAACTGAAGAAGCACTTAATAAAGATACCTACACTATAGTTGGCAAAGCGGTATCTCCTTATTATTTATCCTATGAAAAGGGACCCTCAGAGGTTGGCGGAGGAAAGGTAAACCTATTTTTAATGATACCTGAAGAGGATTTTAAATATCCTGTATATACAGAAGCTTTGGTGACAGTAAAGGAAGCTAAGGCTTTAAATTCCTACAGTAAGGCATATGAAAAATTAATTGAAAAAGCCCTCTCTAACCTGGAGAATCTTGGTGTGGACAGGAGCTCCATAAGACTTGAAGATATTAAAGCGCAAGCCATGAAAAAGCTTCAAGAGGCTAAAGATGAATACAATAAAGCTAAAGCCTCTTATGATGAAGAAATCAGCAATGCTGAAAAAGAATTAAATGATGCTCATGCAGAGCTTGTAGAAGGTGAAACCACCCTTAAAGTGGAAAAGGAAAATTATTATGCTAATCGAAAAGCAGCAGTTAAAGCTATAGTAGATGCAGAGAAGGAACTGGCTGAGGGCGAAGCATCCTACGCTCAGGCATTAAAGGACTATAATCAGGCTATGGAGCTTTACGGAAAAGATTTGGAAAACCTTGATAATATAATTAAAGGCATTAATTCCCGTATGAATGATGCTAAGTCTCAGATAGCCAAGCTAGAATCGGAGCTTCAAAATCCTAACCTTACTCCTGAAGAAAGGGCTGCCAAAGAGGAGCTTCTGGCTGGGTATAAAGCATTAGTAGGACTTTTAGATAATGAGCTCAAATCCGCTAACAACCTAAATGATTATGTACAAGGCCAGCCTAAAAAAGCCAAAGAGCAGCTGGATAAAGCAAGGAAGTCTTTAGATCAGGGAAGAGCTGAGCTCTCCAAGGCAAAAAGGGATTTAGCTTCCGGGGATAAAAAAGCTAATGCGGAATTTGCTGCAGCTGAAAAAAAATTAAAGGAGGGCTGGGAAAAATACAATGCATCAAAAGAGGAATTCGAAAAAAAGAAGCTTGAGGGAGCAACAAAGCTTGAAGAAGCCAGGGAAAAGATAATCCGAGGCGAGGATGAAATCGAAAGGCTTTCTAAACCTAAGTGGCATATACTTGACAGAACCTCTAACTATGGATTTATGGACTATAAGCTCACAGCAGAGCGTATAAATGCCATTGCTAACGTATTCCCGGTATTTTTCTTTCTTGTAGCAGCTTTGGTATGCTTAACCACCATGACCCGTATGGTAGATGAGCAGAGGGGTATTATAGGAACCTATAAAGCTCTGGGTTACAGCAGCAGCTCCATAGCTTCAAAATATGTGCTGTATGCTGCAATAGCCAGTTTTTTTGGAGGCATATCAGGGATATTTATAGGTATGAATACCTTCCCAAAAGTAATTTTTAATTCTTACTCTATGATGTATACAATACCTGGTTTAATCCATGTAAAACAACCTATGCTTACCTTTATAAGCATAATTATGGGGATTATAGTCACCACCTCCGCTTCCCTTGGAGCCTGCTATAATGAGCTGAAGGAAATGCCTTCTATGCTTTTAAGACCAAAAGCACCTAAAGCAGGAAAAGCTATTTTCTTAGAAAAGATAACTTCTATATGGAAAAAACTTTCCTTTTCTCAAAAGGTTACTGCAAGGAACCTCTTTAGATATAAGAAGCGCTTCTTTATGACGGTGATAGGAATTTCCGGATGTGCAGCCCTTCTCCTTGCTGGCTTCGGTTTAAATAATTCCATAAGCCAGGTGGTTAATAAACAGTACAGGGAAATATTCAACTATGATTTAAGCCTTAGATACAAAGCAGAAGCTTCTAAAGATGACAGAGCCAGGGTAATGAATCAACTTAAAAAAGACAGCAGGTTCCAGGATCTTATTGAGTGTACAGAATTTAATGCCTCTGTGAATTCCGGAGCCAAGGATATCCCTGTAACTTTAATAGTTCCTAAGGATGGGAATGAATTTAATGAGTATATAACTTTAAGAAATCGAAAGGACGGCAAAAATTTCTCTCTTCCCTCTAAAGGAATAGTAATCACAGAAAAGCTTGCTAAGGAGCTGGGCGTTGGAATAGGAAGCTCTATTGAATTAGACAACAGCAACGGATCACGGAAAAAAATCGAAGTAGCTGACATTACAGAAAACTATGTGTTCCATTATGCTTATATGTCACAGGAATATTACAATGAAGTCTTTAGGCTGTCAAAGGATACAAACAGTCTGTTAATCAAGCTTAAAGAAACTTCTGCAGATATAGAAAGAGACATAAGCCGTACTTTAATAAAGGATGGAAGCATAGCATCTATAACCTTCTATTCAGCAGTGGCTTCAGAATTTCAGGAAAAGATAAGCAGTCTTAACAATATAGTATACGTGATTATAATATGTGCGGGACTTCTTGCCTTTGTGGTACTTTATAATCTAACAAATATTAATATTGGAGAAAGAATCAGAGAAATTGCCACAATAAAGGTACTTGGTTTCTATAATCCTGAGGTAACCTCTTATGTTTACAGAGAAAATATAATACTTTCTCTAATTGGAGCACTTGCGGGCTTAATACTGGGAATCTTTCTGCACAGATATATTATGGTTTCTATCGAACAGGATGGCATCATGTTTGGAAACCTTATAAAGCCTGTAAGCTTTTTATATTCCTTTATAATCACTATGGTTTTCTCAATATTGGTAAACCTCGCTATGTATAAAAAGCTAGTTAATATACCAATGGTAGAATCCCTTAAATCTATAGAATAATAATTTCAGGAGAGTGGGAAGAATGAATAAGGAGTTATATCCATTAACCCCGGCGCAGCATATTCTGTTTTTCAGTCAGAAATATTCCTTTCAAAAGCAGATAAACAATGTATCCACATTGTTATTGCTGGAAGGAGAAACGGATTTCGAGCTTTTAAAGGATTCTGCTTTAAAAGCCTTTCAAAGAATGGACAGCTTTAGAATAAGGCTTACTTCTCATGAAGACAAAATAAAACAATACTTTGTAGATAAAGAAGAACCGGAGCTTCATATCCTTGACCTTAAAGATACTTCAGATGAGGATACAGAAACACTTTTTAGAAAGCTTGCTTCTAAAAGGGTCACACACTTTGATAAGCCCTTAAGCAGAATATATCTTCTTAAAAACTGCAGAGGCATGAAAGGGATATTCTTTGTAGTAAGCCATCTAATACTTGATTCCTGGGGAATATGCAATTTCTTTAAGGATGTAATGGGCATTTATGAAGCCTTAAAAAATAGCGAAGAGCTGCCAAAACCGCCTTCAGAATATAAGTCCGTTATGGAGGAGGAGCTTAATTATATTAATACCCCTCAATATGCCAGAGATAAGGAATTCTGGGCTAAAGAATTTAATCCGGATAATGAACCTATGTATACGCACCTCAATGGACCTAAAGCCTTGGATAAAGCCCGAAAAAAAACTAAAGACCCCAGCTGCCGTAAGGCAAACACAGTAGCTCTTATAACTTTTGCGGCACATGAAATTCATCTTATTTCTTCTGAAACAGTAATGAAGATGAAGGATTTTTGTTCACAGTACAGACTCCCTATTCAAACTATGATTATGCTTGCATATAGGAGCTATCTGTCTAAGGTCAACAGAAGAGAAAAGGATGTTATATTTTTTACTATTCTTGCACGAAGAGGCACTGTAAAAGAAAAGAATTCCGGAGGAAGCAGAGTATACTTTATTCCTTTCAGAACTGTAATCGATGAAGATACTACTTTTCTGGAGGCCCTGGAAATAATAGCAGAAAAGCAGAGCAGCATATATAAACATTCCGCTATTAATCCTTTAGAGGTCTTAGAGCTCATGAAAAAGGTTTATAATGTAAAGCCTACCCAAGGATACTCTACAGGTTCATTAACCTTTCAGCCTATACCTTTAGTTGGCCCTAAAGGAACCAAAATTCATACAAAATGGTACTGCAATGGCGCTGCCAGCAATGTGTTTTATGCAACTGTAATGGATGATGACGGTTCCGGAGCCTTAAGGTTTTATTATGAATATCAAAAAATGGTGCTTAAACCTGAAAAAATACGAGACTTTCATAATTATATGCTGAGGTTTATAGATGCAGGAATAAATAACAAAGACACCACCCTTAAGGAATTACTAAACTTATAATAAATAATAAAGGGTATAGCAAGCTGTTTTTATACAGAATTACTATACCCTATTATTTATCAATTATTTCTTGCTTAAAGCATCCTTTACCCTTGCACTTTAAAGGCACTTTGATAAAAAATAACAAAAGCTAGTGTTGACCTGAGCTTTTGTTATACCTTCATTCTCTTTATTTACTTCCTAAATATATTAAATGCTGATAATTAACTCCCTTACCGGCAGAATTATATCCATTTCCCTGTTCTGCAGTTTCCCTTTCTTTAAGATAAACTCTATGGACGCCTCCAGATTCAAGCATAGTTAATAAATGCTCTTTGTTATAAATATCTTTGTCTTTCCCCTGAACCTCATTGCTGTATAAATCAGAAGGACTAAAATAAGTGTATATACAGGCTGTATGTCCCCCACTTTTTATCAAAGGGAGTATATTATCTTTAAATACTCTGCCATCCTTTTTAGCATGCTCCTTATTTGTAAAGCAGTCTATTACAAGGCTTATAAGGTTGTTCATCAAAGGAAGCTTATCAAAGTCGCAGCATAGAAATATAAAGTTCTTGTGATCGCTGTTTGCTTCTAAATTCCTTTTTAAATCATATAATCTATTGAAATCATAGTCCACTAATATATAAGTAGATTCTTTAGGAAGATAGGGCATATATTTCATTAGAAAGAATCCACTGCAGTGAGATAATTCCAGAATCACCTTCTTTTCCACATCTTCCTTTTCAATAGCTTTCATCAAAGTTTCTATGCTTTTAAATATATAATTGATGAATTTAGGTGAGGTTTTTTCGTAGTATTCATTCTTAGAGGGTGTATCCTTATTTTTCACAGCGCTTTTATCTACTATAATCCCATTTTGTATGGTTATTTTATAGCCGCAGCTGCAGATAAAATTACCTGATGTAACCATATTGTTTTCTATATTAGCTTCATATAAGTTTAATTCACTGCCGCAGTGAGCACACCTTAGGTATACTACCATATTGATTGGAAAGTTTAATTGTCTTCTTTTGCTTTCTGAAGCCTTCAGCTGATAAATCTTCTTATCTACATAGGACAAGGTTTCTTCTATATCCTCCATGTGCCTTCTTAATTCTTCTTTTTTATTTTCAAGGAACAATCTGAAATGCTCATTAAATCCAATTGTTTTTTTCCCGTCCAGTCTTTTATATACAAATATCTTTTGAATTTCTTCCAAGGAAAACTTAAGCCTCTTTAATTCTTTTATTTCTTCCATGTCTCTGCTGTCTTCTGTAGTGAAGCTGTATTGAGTACCTATCTTTTCAGCAAGTAAAAGCTCTAAATCTAAATAATGACGTATAGTATGCATTGAAACGTTATGTTTTTTTGCAAATGTGCCTATCTTCATTTTCCATCTCTCCCATAAAGCTAAAAATACAGCTTTTATACTATATGTAATATTATTATAAAAAAGTATTATTTAATAACTTATACATATAATTGACACAATTATAACATAACACCAGCTTTTTTAGTGCAAAACAGCATTTTATTAACAATATAATCTACTTAATTAATAAAACCACCCTCCTTATTGCTTGTACAAACTAGAGGGTGGTAATTATTATTTTCTTAACTGTTCCGTATAAACCATCTTTGAAATTTTAGCAATCTTTTCTGCAGCATTATCAATTCCTTCTGAATAAGCTACTATTATGTACGGCTTATCTGTGAACACTATTCCAATATCATTAACTGCTGCTCCGTAATTTCCTATTTTATGAGCAACCTTATTATGTGGAAGATATTTATCCAGTCTATCATGAAATACAGTCTTTTTCATCACATTTATAAGGTGAGCATAGTAACTATCTTGTCTATTGTCATATAGCTTTTTTAATAATCTGAACTGAATCTCTGGAGTGGTTTTATTACTTGATGTAACACAGCTTAGTCCCACCATACTATTCATTCTTTTTCTTACTGTACTGGTTCCTCCCAGAACCCTTGAAGCCATTAGCGTGGCAATATTATCAGAATGGGTAATGGATAAATCAAGAAGTTTTTGCAGTGGTACCGGTTTGGCTAAGGTAGTATTTACCTGCTGCTGAAGTATTCCTGTACCGCCTTCATAATCAGTATCAGGATTATACTTTATCCCTTTATTAATATCAAGAACTCCTTTTCTTACATCTTCATATGCAACCATATTTAACCCAACCTTATAAGTGCTGGCGGCTGTAAATACCTTATTTTTATTAATTGATATTTTCTCATTTGTGGCTAAATCATAATAAATAAAACCAAATTTTTTAATATCCTTACCCAAATATTTTTCTATTCTTTTCTTCATAGGAAGATTTGATTCCAAAATTGAAGCGGTAGTGTCAGAGTTTTCTTTAGCGGATTCTTCTGAAGCCACCATTGATTGAGGAGAATCTTTTTTAGCTTCCTCTTCAGCCTTCTTTTTTTCTTCCTCTGCTTTTATTTTTTCTTCCTCTGCCTTCAGTCTGGCTTCCTCTTCCGCTTTTTTTCTCTCCTCTTCCTGAATCCTTAATTTCTCTTCCTCTTCAGCTTTTAACCGTTCTTCTTCCAGAGCTATCTGTTTTTCTAACTCCGCTGTCTTTTTAGCTTGTACACTTTTGTAAGCTGCACCAAAAGCTATCGCTAATACTAAAACAGCAACACATACTATAATGGTAGTCTTTTTAGCTTTTAAGTTACTCATTAGCGTTCTTCCCCCAACTGTTAGAATCTAGACATAAATTATTTTATCATCAATGTCGAATTTTAGCAAAGTTTGTCTTATTATTAAGTTTAAATATTATAAAAGGCCTTAAAAGATAAACCAAATATCTTTTAAAGCCTTACTATCTTTCATATTTAAAAAGAGAATCTTTCTGAAAAACTATGAAAGTCACACTATAAAATTCTTACTCTTCTATCTTCCTTTCAAAAATAATTTCAAAATCTTTTCCTCTTCCTTCTAAAGTATAGTATAAGGGTAAAATCTGTATTAGTCTCCATCCCTCCGCAGCATGTTCATCGATTAACTTTTGGTGATTATCTCCTGTAAATATCCCTCCCATAGAGCAATTTACATATTTATACTCATACATAAACCTTCCCCCTATCCATTATTTATAATTAAATCGCTTAATAATAGACTCCATTTCACTTATTATTATACCATATTTTGTAATAATAAATTACCAATACTAACGATTAATATCAACCTAAAAGCTCTAAGTTGTATATATTCACCAATTATTACTCAAATATAGGACTATCCACTCCGGAAATTACTTTAACCTTGTTTTCATAGGCATATTCTGAATGAAGAATTGTATGCTTGTCCCTGTTGGTGATTAAATAATCCACCCTTCTGAATACTGCTCTTTCACTTTCTTTATTACCAAAGTGAAGACTTAGGCTGCATTTAAAATTTGCAGCTAAAAAAAGTTCGTCTATAAACTGAGGAATTAGATTCATTAATTCTCTGTTACTATTAGCAAACTCTTCATCAATATATAAAACTAACAGATGGTCTTCTTTAGATTTAAAAGCTTTTACAAATTCTCTTATTACCCTTTCCCAAAGAGGATATGGCTCTGTAAAATCCATAAAATATAAGAAGGTATTTTCCAGATTGTCTATTTCTACGTCCTTTATTTTTCTATCTTCCTCTAATGCTTCATTATAGAATTTACTGCAGAAAGCATTTATATCTTCACTTTTGAAAAATTCGCCGTTTTCCCTAATCTTTTCATTGCTCCAATTCCACCACTTAATAGTAAGGAGCTTATTTATTATTTCTTCACTGAATCTATATTTTATTATCTTTGCAGGATTACCCCCTACTATGGCGTAAGGAGGCACATCTTTAACTACATGTGAATTGGCTGCCACCACTGCTCCGTTGTGTATTATAACTCCCGGCATAATCGTGACATTATGTCCAAGCCACACATCATTTTGAATCAATATCTGACCTTTTTCTTTATAGCTGCCTTCATAGGGATAGTTTTTATCTTCTTTAAAAAGCTCCGATACTCCTGTGGATAAATTAAAATAATTATGTCCTAATCCCATGGTAAAATCGGAACTATGACCTATGGATGAAAACTGACCTATATGAAGATTATGAACGGCATATCCTTCTGAAAGGGTAAAATCAGCTCCGCTGGTAATCTTTCCTCCCACCACATAGCTGTCTCTTCCTACCCAGGCTAGTGGAAACTTATCTCCATTAGCAGTACTTAAACTATACATATTTAATTTTTATTACTTCCCACCGGTACTTTAAAATCTATAATCATATATACTCCTTAAATTAAATTATATAAAACACATCTACTTAATTAATCGTATTATATATTTCTATTTTAAAGTATATTATGAAGTTTTTTGCCTTCAAATCTATTCTAGCTAAAATACTCCTCCATAAGTTTTTCAATTATACTCTGAAGCTCAAGCTTTTCATTATACAAAGAATTTAGCTGTTCATAATCATCAGAAACCCTCGTAATATCCTCTTCTACAGCTTTTAATTTTTCTTCTGCCTCTTCTATTTCTTTTTCAAGAGCTGCTTTCTTCCATTGATTTCCCTTTGGCTTAGAATTATCCTGGACTCTATTCTTTTTATTCTTAGCTGAATTTTCTTCCTCAGAAGGAGCTTTTGCTGATAAAGAATACTTTAGCTGAGATGACTTTTCTTTATAGTAGTCATAATCACCTTCATAGGAAATAAGCAGACCATCCCTAAGCTCTACTACCCGGCGGGCAATATTGTTTATAAACTGCCTGTCATGGGATACAAAAAGCACCGTACCCTGAAATTCCTTTAAAAGCTCTTCAAGCTCCTCTCTTGAAGGAATATCCAAATGATTGGTAGGCTCATCCATAATTAAAAGATTAATCTCCTCATACATGAGTATAGCAAGCTTTAGTCTGGTTCTTTCTCCTCCTGAAAGGCCTCCTACCCTCTTAAATACCATTTCACCAAAAAACATATATTTTGCAAGATATTCTCTTCCTTTACCTTCAGTTATCACAATATTTTCTCTAAAGCATTCCAGCACAGTATTTTCTTCGTTATCAAAGGTTATATTCTGCGGAAGATATGCAAGCTTTATAGAGCTTCCCAATATTGCTGTTCCTTCATCAGCCTTTTCCATTCCTAATAATATTTTTATAAGGGTTGATTTACCGGACCCATTTGCACCAATTAAGGCTACAGCTTCACCCTTCCTTATAAGAAGCTCAGCTTTATTCAAAAGCATATTTTTCCCATAACTCTTACTGAGATTATTAATTGTGACCACATTATTCCCGGATCTCCCCGAGGTATTTACATCTATATTTATGCTTCTTCTTTCCATAACAGGCTTAGGTACTCTTTGAAGCTTATCTAAGGCCTTCTGCATGCTGGCAGCCCTTCTGAAAAATTTGTTATTATCTGCCCTTATAGCCCAGTCTCTAAGCTGGGCAATGGACTTTTCCATGGCATTTATCTTTTTCTGCTGGTCCTCATAATGCTCCAGCTGCAGCTGAAGCTGTGTTTCCTTTTCCTTTATGAAATCAGAATAATTTCCCTCATAGGTTTTACAGGTCATATCTTCTATTTCCACTATTTTAGTAGCTACGTTATCTAAAAAATATCTATCGTGGGATATTATAAGCACTGCCCCTTTATAATCCTTAAGATAAGCTTCAAGCCATTCCATAGCCTCAAGATCCAGATGGTTTGATGGCTCATCTAAAAGGAGTATATCTGGATTTTCAAGAAGTATTTTACCCAGGATTACCGTGGTCTTTTCTCCTCCGCTGAGATTATCAAAGATCTTATCCTTGAATTCATCATTTATCTTAAGTCCTGTACAGACCCTGCTGAGCTTTTCCTCCTGTTCATATCCTCCAAGACCTTCATAAAGGGTCTGAACTTCAGAATATTTATTTAAAGTCCTGTTCATCTGAGCTTCATCTATAACCGAAAGCTCCTTTTCCAAAAGCTCCATTTCTTTTTGAAGGCTGTGGAGTTTATTAAAGGCTTCTTTGAGAACATCTATTACCTTAAAGCTCTTAGGAAAAAGAGGCATCTGCTCCAGATATCCTAAAGTGGCTCCCTTTCTCATAGAAAGCATCCCTTTTTCATAGCCTTCAATTCCCATTATTATTTTAAATAATGTAGTTTTTCCTGAACCATTAACCCCTATAATACCAACTCTTTCATTACTTTTAACCTCAAAGGTTATATCCTCCAAAACCATGGATGCTCCATAGTATTTCTGTAATTTACTTAATGCTAATTCTATCATTATAGGCACCTCCATTATTCTCTGCTCTACTGAGTTTTTTATCTTTATAATCAATAAAAGTAATATAGGCATATAATTGATAACCAGAACTTTTGAAAAATAAAATAAGCCCCAGCTCTGAGATATTATCAGTAGAATACCGATAACTTCAAAACAATAAAGGCTTATGAGAGAAGTCATATATTTAAAATGAGTACATTATAAAAGGACTCAAGGATAAATCCAGAGTCCTATAAGATATCAATCTATCATAAATAGAGGTGATAAAAATTTATAGAATCATGGATTCACACTACAGTCAGTACCTATTCTAAAAATGGACGCACTTCTCCCCTTAAGCTCCAAAACTGCACCTTTTGAAACGGAGCTGCTGTGTTTCCACTGCTTATTTCCATTGAATTTAAAAGCACTAACTATATCAGCCATGATCTACCCTCCTTAAATTTAAATTTAATTTATTATATACTAATTATTGTAAATATTCAATAATTTTTAGTAATAATTAGTAATCTCCTATTATGTCTATGATATATACACCATCACTGTATGTAAATTTATATTGCCCTTCCAGATTAAAACCTATAAGTTCTTCCCCCACAGGATTCTCATTTTCATTTAATAAAAGAGCTTCCACATACCCTTTTGAATACTTTTCACCGACTTTATTTCCTGATATTACCGATACCTTACCTTTAAAACCATTATCAAAGGTAACAAAATACAGCTTTAACACAGCGGACGCTTCTGTACCTGACTTTATAAACTCCTCTTTATCCATATCAATGATAGCTTGAAGCCTTTGAATATCATCTTCCTTCACCCTTATTATCTTTCTGTATAACAGTACTGAAGCCATATTATAATTCTCTCCTTTCTTTTAGGGAGGTATGCTTTTTAGCAGTATTATACTTACTTTATCATAACCTTTAATTTAACTTACTTATTAAAGCTGCTTCAATGTTAATTAAAATTTTCAAAACTATTATTTTTATTATATGCTATTATTATTTATTGATAACTTTCTATATTGAATATATAATATTTTATATCCTTTAGTTTGATATCGTACATTTACCTGGAGGTATAAATAATGCAAAAAAGAAAAATAGCAATTGAACTTCGCTCTCTTAATAATCTCATTAAACGTTATGTGGATACGGATATAAATAAAAGCAAAAATATCATTGACGGTATTACTGGAACTAATGGATGGATTATCCGCTTTATTGCTGAAAACAGCCACCGTGATATATATCAAAGAGATTTAGAGGAAACATTTAATATAACCCGCTCCACTGCATCCAAGGTAGTAAGCCTCATGGTTCAAAAAGGATTGATTCAATATCAAAGCGTGCCCCATGACGCACGGCTTAAAAAGCTGGTTCTCACAGAAAAAGCTATTGAAATATTAGAAATAATGAAGAAAAAAGGTTCCGAGTTAGAAAGCATTTTAACCCGTGGTTTTTCCCAGGAAGAGCTTTCCGCATTATATAGCTATATAGAACGTATGAAAAATAATATGCGCTAACCCAGCCGGTTGTTACCGGCTTTTAATTACAATATATTGTTTGATGTCAAACAATGTTTTTAATGGACACAGTTTCAAAAATAAACAATTTTTATCAGGAGGGCTTTCTTTATGGTGAAACGACTTGCACGCTGCATAAGGCAGTACAAAAAAGATTCAATTTTAACACCGGTGTTTGTATCCCTTGAGGTTGTTATGGAGGTAATTATACCTCTTTTAATGGCTAACCTCATAGACTACGGCATTGATGAAGGAAATATGCTTTATATTATTAAGATGGGGACTGCACTTTTGATTTCCGCAGCATTTTCCCTTTTGTTTGGAGCACTGGCAGGAAAAAAGGCAGCCTCAGCCTCTGCAGGTTTTGCTAAAAACCTTAGGAAGGATATGTATTATAATGTCCAGGACTTTTCCTTCTCAAATATAGATAAATTTTCTACAGCTAGTATTGTTACAAGACTTACAACAGATGTTACCAATGTGCAAAATTCATACCAGATGATTATCCGTATGGCAATCCGTGCACCGATTATGATGATTTTTTCTCTTACTGCATCCTTCAGTATCGATGCAAAGCTGTCTTTAATCTTCCTTTGCTGTATTCCTGTGCTGGGTGCAGGATTGTGGCTTATTATACAAAACGCCTTTCCAATTTTCGAGAGGGTATTCCGCACTTATGATAAGCTGAATAACATAGTTCAGGAAAACCTCAGAGGTATTCGAGTAGTAAAGGCTTTTGTAAGAGAAGACTATGAAAAGCAAAAATTCAATAATATTTCAGAAGAAATATACAAAGACTTTTCTAAAGCTGAAAAAATCATTGCTTTTAACATGCCTCTTATGCAATTTTGTATGTATACCTGTATGCTTTTGCTATCTTGGTTCGGTGCAAGAGCTATAGTTGCCTCCGGTGGAAATCCTAATACCGGTCTTTCTACTGGTGAATTAATGAGCCTTATTACCTATGCCATGCAGATTCTTACAAGCCTTATGGCTATATCCATGGTGTTTGTAATGATTACTATTTCAAGAGCCTCTGCAGAACGTATTGTGGAAATCCTTGATGAAAAAAGCGATCTTGCCAATAAACAAAATCCGGTGATGAAGGTTAAGGATGGCAGCATTAAATTTGAAAATGTCCGTTTCACTTATTCAAAAAATGCTGACAAGCTTGTGCTGGACAATATACACCTGGATATTAAAGCTGGTGAGACAGTGGGAATTATAGGCGGTACAGGCTCCTCTAAATCCAGCCTTGTTCAGCTTATTCCAAGGTTATATGACGTTACTGAAGGAAGAGTAACCGTAGGAGGAGTTGATGTACGGGATTATGATATTGAAGCACTTAGGCAGGAGGTCTCAGTAGTTCTTCAGAAAAATATTCTATTTTCAGGAACCATTAAAGAAAATCTAAGATGGGGTAATGAAAATGCAACAGATGAGGAAATTATCCATTCCTGTAAACTGGCACAAGCCCATGAGTTTATTCTAAACTTCCCTAATGGTTATGACACCTATATTGAACAGGGAGGAACCAATGTATCAGGAGGGCAAAAGCAGCGCCTTTGTATTGCAAGAGCACTTTTGAAAAAGCCCAAGATACTTATTTTTGACGATTCCACCAGTGCTGTAGATACTAAAACCGATTCACTAATTCGCCGAGCTTTACAGGAGGAAATCCCCAACACCACAAAGCTTATTATTGCACAAAGGATTTCTTCAATACAGGAGGCGGATAAAATTGTGGTAATGGATGAAGGAAGAATAAGCGCTATAGGCACTCATGAAGAATTGCTTAAAACCAGCAGCATATATCAAGAGGTATTTCAATCCCAGATGAAAGGAGGAAAACAAAATGAATAAGAAAATGAAGTTCCATGAATCTTCTGGAATGTCTTCAAAAAAAAGAAAACCTGACAAAGCTACGATAAAAAGGCTGATGTCATACCTAGGTCAATACAAATTCGGTCTGACTGTTGTCATGATATGTATCATTTTAAGTGCTGTTGCCAGTGTAGTTTCTTCATTATTTTTACAAACCTTGATTGATGATTATATTTCTCCTCTCCTTCTGGAAGCAGTAGCTGACTTTTCGGGGCTTTTAAAAGTTATATTAATTATGGGAGTTATCTATATTGTTGGTATACTTTCTGCTCTCATATATAACAGAGTAATGGTAGTGATTGCTCAGGGTGTATTAAAAAAGATTCGTGATGAAATGTTTTCACATATGCAAACCCTTCCCATTAACTATTTTGATACTCATAACCATGGCGATGTAATGAGTCACTATACAAATGATACCGATACCCTTAGACAGATGATTGCTCAAAGTATTCCTCAGATATTTTCCTCTGTAATCACTGTCACTGCTGTGTTCTTCTCCATGCTTACCCTAAGCGTGTGGCTGACTTTATTCGTAGTGATTTTCGTATTCATAACCTTCAAGGTTATAGGTAAAATCACAGAAAAAAGCGGTGTGTATTTCGTTAAGCAGCAGCAGGCCTTAGGAGATTTAAATGGATACATAGAAGAAATGATTAATGGACAAAAGGTAGTGAAGGTATTTTGCCATGAAGAAAAAACCAAAGAGGTTTTTGATGAGAAAAATGAACAGCTTTGCGAAAATGCTACTGCAGCACATCAATTTGCCAATATTCTTATGCCTATTATGAACAACATGGGCTACATACTTTATGTGCTTATAGCTATCGTCGGAGGTATACTTGGAATTTCCGGTGCAAATAACGTGAGCCTTACAGGAACAGGAATACTTACATTAGGTATGATTGCCTCCTTCTTACAGTTATCTCGAAGCTTCATTATGCCTTTAAGTCAGGTTTCTCAACAGCTGGCTTCAATTATTATGGCGCTGGCAGGAGCAGAGCGTATATTTAAGCTTATGGACGAGAAGAGTGAGATAGATAATGGCTACGTTACCCTGGTAAATGCAAGGTACTCAAATGGAATACTTACTGAAACATCTAATCGTACAGGTTTATGGGCTTGGAAGCATCCTCATGAAGATGGTTCTGTAACCTATGAAGAAGTAAAAGGTGAGGTACGGTTTTATGATGTAGACTTTGGCTATGAAGAAGATAAAATCGTTCTTCACAATGTTACCCTTTATGCAGAGCCAGGACAAAAGATAGCCTTTGTAGGAGCAACAGGAGCAGGAAAAACAACCATAACTAATTTAATCAATCGCTTTTATGATATTGCAGACGGAAAGATAAGATATGACGGCATAAATATCAATAAAATCAAAAAAAGTGATCTCCGCCGTTCCCTGGGAATAGTTCTTCAGGATGTAAATCTCTTTACCGGTACAGTGATGGAAAATTTACGCTATGGTAAGCTTGATGCTACTGATGAAGAATGTATTGCAGCAGCAAAGCTTGCTAATGCAGACAGTTTTATTAGAATGCTTCCTGAAGGCTATAACACCATGCTTTCAGGAGATGGAAGCGGATTATCACAAGGTCAAAGACAGCTTCTTTCTATTGCCCGGGCAGCAGTGGCAGATCCCCCTGTTATGATATTAGATGAAGCTACCTCCTCCATAGATACAAGAACTGAAGCAATAGTGCAGCAAGGTATGGATGCTCTTATGCACGGAAGGACAGTATTTGTTATTGCCCATAGACTTTCTACAGTTCAAAATTCAGATGTAATTATGGTTCTTGAATCAGGGTCTATCATTGAACGGGGTAATCACGAAAAACTCATAGCTGAAAAAGGTAAATACTATCAGCTGTATACCGGAGCCTTTGAGTTAGAATAACAATTATATTTTTATAGATAATATTAATCAGAATTTATCTTCCAAAGCAATAAAAACTGCCGGTGAAATCCCCACCGGCAGTTTTTATCTTTTTTCTTCACAAATCCTTTTATAATCTTCCTCAGAAATATTGGAAAGTACACCCTTTCCCCAGAAAGCAACATCATCAATAGCAAGCCATCTGCTTTTTTGGCCATAGGTAAAATCTAAGACAGCATTATAGCCTTTAGCCTTTGCCTGAGTGGCTAAATCCTCTTTAACATCCCTTAGGGATTTAAGCTGTGCTCCAAGGACAAAGCTTAAATCACACTGTACTCTTTCACCATATTGTGCTCCTTCCTGCATACCTTCCACAAAAACTATATCTTTATAAACTGTAGTGTAAGCCATTATTCATCACGTTCCATTATTGTAATAAACTCCTGCCTTCCGGAACCAAAGCCTCCAATATCCGCTGTGGCGCATCCTATTACTCTCCACCCCTGCTCAGCATAGGCATTGATTGCATTTTCTAGATTCTGCGGATCAAACTTTCCTGAAAACCATTTATCCTTTTGAGTTAAAACCTTATATCTTTTCATGGATATTGCCCCCTCTTTAATAAGAATCTATATGAATTAAAATACTGATAATAAAATAGAAACACATAATTTTTCTCACATTTTATGTTATTCATTAAAGACTCTTATCAGAACATAAAATATCCGCTTTATTAGTTTTTTAACTCATGGAGCAGAGCCTTACTTATTTCTATTTTAGATATATTTATGAGGAAGGATTAAGATATGGTTATTTATGTAATATAATATATAATAAGTAAAATTATTATATATAGCAGTAAATGAACTTAAGTGTTTTAAGAGCTTAAACCTTAAAACAACTTTTCTGGGAGGTTTTTAAATGAATGAAAAACCATTAAATAAAGAGGACAGGGTTTGGAAAGTAATGTTTTGGCTGTCAGTAATACTATTGCCGTATATGATATATCTTCTCTTACGAGGCGGTAATATGGTTGAAAACGCAAAAAGTACAAGTTGGTCCTCAATTTTAACATTCCCCTTGGTAAATATTCTTAATATATTTTCAGGAATAAAAAGAAGAGAAAAATATCAGATACTTACTTCTATAGTTTTACTACTGCCCGTTGTGGCCTTTCAGTTAATCCCCAAAATATTTTTCTAAAATAAGCCTTAACAGAAGATTGAAAAATCATTTTTGTAGTCATACACTATAATTAACAGGGGTATAATATTAATTTTTAAGGTGGGATTATGATGTTTGTATTTCTATTAAGCATGCTGCTGCTTATACCACTTACCATGATTGGATTTGGTGCTTTGTGGAAGAATCATGCTCCAAAGGATATCAACGTACTTTATGGATATAGGACTTCAAGATCTATGAAAAACAAAGAAACTTGGGAATTTGCCCATAAATATTGCGGCAGACTGTGGCTTGTATCTGGGATTATACTTATGATTTCCTCCCTCATTGCTATGTTTGTCTTTAAGCATCAGGCAGAATCTGCTTCCATTTGGATTATATGGGGTCAGATTTTAATACTTATAATCAGCATATTTCCAACAGAACTGGCGTTAAAGAGGAATTTTGATGAACAAGGTAATTTGAGAAAATAATTAAACACCAAAATATGGTATAATATATTATATGTAATAATCGTAAATTATTGTAAAGAAGTAATCATCTATATTTTGGGGGATATATGAATAAACGAATAACTATTAATTATTTGATTGGAACATTTTTGATAACCTATATAATGTGGGGTATTATCATTGCTGCAAATGGAGTTGGTTATCTCCAGCACGGTACACCTATATCCATGATACTATATACAATTGGAGGTAACGCCCCGCCAATTGCTGCATATGCTGTTTTAAAAAAAGCACATAAAATAGCAGGTATTAAGCAATTGGCAAAAGAGGCCTTTGCAGCTAAGCAAAAGCCTGTATTTTATGCTGTACTTATAGCATTCTTAATCCTGTATTTCGGAGTTCCCGGGGTTATGCAGGGTATATCAAGGGGAGCAGAGCTTTATGTAGGAATTTTGTCCATTCCCTTGATGATTTTATTTGGAGGGTTAGAGGAGCTTGGCTGGCGATACATTTTACAAAGATCATTAGAAAGTAAGCTTCCCTTTGGAATTGCAGCTTCACTTACAGCATGTATTTGGGCAGTATGGCATCTGCCTTTGTTTTTCATTAAAGGAACAGTACAAAGCACCTGGGATTTTGGCTTATTTATCATTATGGTATTTGGAATGTCCTTTGCCCTTGCAGCTATATTATATATAAGCAAAAGTATATGGCTATGCATCCTGTTTCACAGTATGATAAATGCCCTAAGTTCATCATGGATAATTAAGGATAGCATAGAGATAAAAATCTGCACTGCCATAGCAATGATTATTTTATCACTTCTCATCGTTAAGTATTACAAAAGGAAAAATTTATCCACTTAGTATATACAATTTCTAAAATTTGGTTTATAATAACTATATATTATATTAAAAATCCTGAAGGGAGACTGTAAAATGTTAATTTACAAAGATAGAACCAATAAAAACACAAAAAATAATATGTACAGTCTGCTGTTAGTGAATTAAGTATGCTATTTTAGTGTGCTATATTGTTTTATATGAAAAATCACTCCGCAGACTTTAAGGCTGCGGTTTTTATATTTTAATCAGTATATAATTGATTTATTAAATATAGCTGGATTTATAATTCAGTTTTATATTTATGAAATTATAATGTAATTGCCGCAGAGAAAATCTGCGGTTTTTTGATTTTAAGCTTTTATTGATATTTTAGCCGCAGTGGAGTGCTGTAACTTTCAAGCAGCACTTCTTCTGGGGCTTTTATATATTTTTATCCTTATAAAGCCTATATTAAATTACCTTAGGGGGCGTTAAAAATGAGAATGAGAATAAAATAGGGTAATTGCCCTGAATAGTAAGGTTAAAGTTTAAATTAGGAGGTTATAAAAATGAGGTTGAGATTTTATAGATAGTAAGCTTATTATGAAAATTCAATTATAGATAGTTTAAAGGAGAGGATTATATGATAACAGGAAACATTAATGGAATAAAAAATATAATAATTGAAAAGCTGGAAAGCTTATATGAGTTAAAAGTAGATAGCGACATGGTTTTTTCTTATGAACTGGCGGAAAAAATCAATGATATCAGTAAAGCAGTAAAAAAGGAAATCTGCGTGGTAATTAACAGACGTGGAAAAATCACTGGAATTTCAGTAGGTAAAATAAGCAGTGCTGAAATACCTCCTATGGAGGCAGCAGACAATAAGCTTAGCGGCTTTAGAGTAATCCATACTCACCCTTCAGGAAGCAGCAAATTATCTTATATGGATACTTCAGCTTTAATGAATCTAAAATTAGATGCCATAGCCGCTATTGGAGTCCATGAGGATATTCATGCTGTTAAAATAAATATAGGTTTTTGTGATGTTTATAATAACGGTTTAACCTTTAAGGAACTTGAAAATCTAAGCTTGGAGGAAGCATTACAGCTTAATTTTAGGGATAAAGCAGAATATATTGGCAATATAATAAGTGAAATCTCAGAATACATGGAGGATGAAGAAAGAGCAATTTTAGTAGGAACTCAAAGTGAAGAAAGCCTTGAGGAGCTTATTGGACTTGCTGAAGCTTGTAATGTAATCCCTGTATATACCGTACTTCAAAAGAAAAGCAGGGTTAACTCTGCCTATTATGCCGGTCAGGGTAAAATTCAGGAAATTGCCCATTTAAGACAGCTTAAGAACGCCAATGTAATAATATTTGATGATGAGCTGTCAGGTTCTCAAATTAGAAATCTGGAGGAAGCCCTCAGCTGTAAGGTAATAGACAGAACCTCTTTAATCCTTGATATCTTTGCAAGACGTGCTAAAAGTAAGGAAAGCATATTGCAGGTGGAGCTTGCCATGCTTAATCACAAGCTTCCGAGATTAAGAAATGCAAAGGCAAACCTTGCAAGAATTAAAGGGGGAGTTGGAGTAAAAGGCGGTGTAGGCTCAAGAGGACCGGGAGAGAAAAAGCTTGAAACGGATAGAAGACACATAGAAAGAAGAATAGAAGAGATAAAAAATGAGCTCAATAAGGTAATAGAGCATAGATCTGTACAAAAATCAAAAAGGGCTAAAAGGAGTATCAGCAATGTTGCTATTGTGGGGTATACCAATGCAGGGAAATCTACCCTAAGAAATAAGCTCTGCGAAATATCCTCCTCCAATAATATAAACAAGGAGGGTGTTTTGGAGGCCGATATGCTTTTTGCTACCTTGGACACCACCATTCGTGCCTTAACCTTAAGTGATAATAGAAGGATTGCTTTATCAGATACCGTAGGTTTTATAAGCAAACTTCCCCATGATCTGGTAGAAGCCTTTAAATCCACACTGGAGGAGGTTATTGATGCGGATTTGCTTTTACATGTGGTGGATGCCGCCAATGAAGAAGCAGTAAATCAGATAAAGTCAGTTAACACCGTTCTTTCCGAAATAAATGCTAAAAGGAAGAACACAATAATGGTTTTAAACAAGATTGACAAAGCCTCTGATAAAAATATAAAGGAAATAAAGGATTTCCTCAAAGGTGAAAAAGTCATAGAAATCAGCGCCGTAAAAGAAATGAATCTTCAGGGACTATTGGATGCCATCGGAAAAGAAATTCCTGTTAAGTTAATAAAAAAGGATTTCTTAATTCCTTACCATGAGCAAAGGCTGGTGTCCCTTCTTCATGAAAACGCTGAGGTTATCAGCGAAGATTATGTAGAAGAAGGTATTCAGGTTAGGGCTATGGTATATGAAGAAATCTATAAAAAGCTTATTAATTTGGAGCTATAGGATATTTGTTAATACCAGTCCATTTTTAGAACAAACTTGAATATATAAGTTTTAAGGGAAGTCAAATGACTTCCCTTATTTTATAAATGGAACTTATTTTTATAAGAGCAGGGATAATTGAACATTTCCCCCCTGCTTTATCTTTTCCTTCATTGGCTTTGTATAGCTTCCGGAAAGCTTGTATTTGCTTCTCAGCTCATTTACCCTTAAGTATAATTCATCTTTATATTCCTTCCCTGCTCCTCCTGTTTTATATAAAGCTTGAAGAGGCTCATACAAATCAGCAAACTCCCTTTGAATAAATTTAAAGAATTCTGTTCTTGTGGTTCCTCTTAAGTATAGGGTTCCCGGAAGAACATAATCTACTTCACACTCTTTTGCCAGATTAAACATAGCATCAAAATTTTCATAGCTGTCCGTTATATAAGGTATTATAGGCATAACATGGAGACCTATACTGGCATTGGTTTTTCTAAATTCCTTAAGCACCTGAAATCTCTCCAGGGTGGATGCTCCGAAAGGCTCTATCTTATTTCTTACAGCTTCATCCATAGTAGTTATGGTTTCCGCCACGTTTATATAAGTAATCCTGGATAGCTCATCTATTAAGTCATAATCTTTTAAAATCAGCTTTGATTTGGTAGAAATTATTGCTGGAGTTTTATATTTAATGAGGAGCTTCAGTATTTCAGGCATAAGCTTGTATTTATCCTCGGCTGGCTGATAGCTGTCCGTTACCCCTCCTATATTTATAACCTCTCTCTTCCAGCTGTCCTTTTTAAGCTCCTTTTCCAGCTCTTCCACTATGTTAGTTTTAATGTGGATATCTGTAAAAAAGTCTACAGAATCTAAATATTTATGAGAATACATGGCATAACAATACCTGCAGCCATGCTGGCATCCTCTGTATATATTTAAATCCCAGCCATAGGGTATTTTTCTTTTGAGTTTTGTTAAAGCTCCGGAGCAGATTTCTTCTTTATATTCTATCTTACTCATCTCAACATCCCTTTTATATTAAATATTTTATTTATAAATTTAATCCCCTTAGTAATTCTTCTTTAGTTCTTCAATCATCCACTGATATTGTAAATCTCCAAGTCCATACTGAGGAAATAACTTAAGCAGCTCCTCCAGAAGGCTTTCTTTATTAATATTATTTTTTATATAACGTATAATATCGCTTTTTTCTTCTTTGTAGCCAAGATATAAATTCATTGCCTGATAATTTACCGGAAGCATTTCACCGTAAAATTTCTCTTTCCGGCAAAGTATTGTTTTATATATATGATTATAACCTTTTACATCAATTTCCAATGCCCCGAAAAGCATCTCTTCCTTTTGTTCCTGAAGCATACAAAAAAGTACATCTCCCTTAAAATCTATCTGATCCAAATAGGTTAATACTGTAATAAGGTTCATTTGGCAGAACATATCATCACCAAACCATAAAACCACAACGTCAAACCCACCTTCAAAAAGAGGTTTTAAAGGTTCTATTACAATTTCTCTATATTCCTTTGAGGTAGATTTTAAGGATCGGGATCTTTTTTTAACAAATTCTGATGAAAATATTTTCTCCTCTGTTTCTCCCCAGCACATCGCTTCATTAAAAGGAACATATGTAGCTTTTTCATTCATTAATTTTTGTTTGTGAAATGCTTCAAGCATACAGTATCCGTTTAGAATGTGGAGAGTTTTCAAAGGATAACTCTCATCTATAAAATTCATCATTTTTCTTATGTCGGAATTCATCATTAAACCACCCCCTTATTATGATAATACCATATAGTATATATATTGTTTTGATATTAATTGTGGTGTTTAATTTCAAAATAAATTTAAATAAATAGGTAGACACCATAAATTAAATATGTTATACTGAACGCAGTTCAGTTTGGAGGTGATATTATTAATACTATAGTTACTTCGAAGGAAGCCATACTGGCAGCTAGCAGAGAACTTGCTTCAAAAGAGGGACTACAGTCACTGAATATGCGTGATGTAGCAAAAAAATGCAATGTGTCTGTGGGATCAGTTTATAACTATTTCCCCTCTAAAGCAGATTTAATTGCTGAAACAATACAAGACTTGTGGCAGAGCATCTTTCACATAGGCAAATTTCCTAATAACACAAATTCCTTCACAGACTACGTTGCCTGGATATTTGAAAGTGTACATGTTGGTATAGAAGAATATCCTAATTTCTTCACTGCCCATTCCATGAGCTTTGCTAATGCAGATAAAGGTAAAGCCCGTGAAGTAATGGAAAAATATTTTCACCACATGAAAACTGAACTCATAAAAGCTCTTGAAAAAGATAATAATATAAGAGAAGCTGCTTTTTCTGATGATTTTTCAAAGGCTGATTTTGTAGGTTTTGTTTTTACAAATCTGCTTAACCTTCTTATAAAACAGGAAAGCTCCTGTAATATACTTATTGAAATAATAAAGCGTTCTATTTATTAAAATTTATAATGTTGATTCCCCGCTTTTACGGCGGGTTTTCATAAAAATAAAATTGAACAATGTTCAATTAAAAGAAAAGGAGACTTACTATGCAAGCAATTATGGAAACAACTTTTGATGTGGTATATCTCACCACAGTTATTATCCTAGGAATTATCATGATCAAAAAAAGTAACGGAAACAAGCAATACAAGCTGTTTGGAATTATGGCTGTAACCCTTGGTCTAGGCGATTCTTTTCACCTTGTTCCCAGAGCTTTGGCTCTTTGTACTACCGGATTAGAAAACTACACCGTTGCCCTTGGAATTGGTAAATTCATTACCTCAATTACTATGACTGTGTTTTATATACTGCTTTATTATGTTTGGCGTCTGCGTTACAATATAGAAGGAAAAAAATCTCTCACTATTTCCATATATGCTTTAGCAATATTAAGAATAATATTATGCTTTATGCCTCAAAATCAATGGACTAGTGCAAATCCTCCACTGTCATGGGGAATTTATCGTAATATTCCTTTTGCAGCAATGGGAATCCTTGTAATAATCCTCTTTTATCAAAGTGCAAAAAATACAAAGGATAAAGCCTTTAAGTATATGTGGCTTACTATCGTGTTGAGCTTTGCTTTTTACATCCCTGTAGTATTATTTGCTGACACTATTCCTGTTATAGGTACACTTATGATTCCAAAAACCTGTGCTTATGTTTGGACAGTTTTAATTGGATATAATGAAATGAAAGCAACTTAACTAAAATAAAGCCGCAGAAAGCTAATATCAAGCTTTCTGCGGCTTATAAATATCTGTTTTACTCCTTATATAACATCAAAGAAGCACATCTGATCGCTTTCAGGAAGTCCTTTTAAGCATCCGAATTTCTTAAGAAGCTCTATAGCAGAGTTTCCAATCTTACTTCTCTTCCTTACATCCTCTATGGAGTTGAAGGCTTTTTCCGAAGCTGCATTGTATATGCTTTCTGCGGCTATGTTTCCCATTCCTGATATACTGTTTATAGGCGGTCTTAACCCCTCCTCCTCCACAATAAACCTGCTGTAATGGGATTTGTAGAGATCTATGGGCAGGAACTTAATTCCCCTCTCATACATTTCAAGAACTATCTCCAGGTCATCATACATATCCTTATCTTTAGGGGATGCCTGCATTCCCATAGCCTGAATCTCCTTCATCTTTTCCATTACCTTTTCTTTTCCGAATATCATAAATTCACTGTCAAAGGATTTTGCCCTTATGGAGAAATAGGCTGCATAGTATGCCTTAGGTATATGCACCTTGAACCAAGCTATTCTGAAGGCCATCATAACATAAGCCGCAGCGTGAGCCTTAGGGAACATATACTTTATCTTTCTGCAGGAATCTATATACCACTCCGGTACATTGTTCTTTCTCATTAGCTCCTCATATTCTGCCCACTTTTCAGGATCTTTTAAGGCTTTTCCCTTACGTACCAGCTCCATTATCTTAAAGGCAGAGTTTGGAGGAAGCCCCTGTTTTATTAGATAAGTCATGATATCGTCTCTTGTACAAACAGCCTCACTTAAGGTAACAGTGCCGGACTCTATTAAGGTCTGCGCATTGCCCAGCCAAACGTCAGTACCATGGGAAAGTCCTGATATACATATAAGATCTGCAAAGGTTGTTGGCATTGTATCTAAAAGCATACCTCTTACAAACCTTGTGCCGAATTCAGGTATGCCAAAGGTTCCTACCTTAGAGTTTATCTGCTCCGGAGTTACACCTAAGGCCTCAGTGGAGGAAAATATAGACATAGTCTCCTTATCGTCTAAAGGTATCTTTTGAGGATCCACTCCTGTTATATCCTGAAGCATTCTGATTACAGTAGGATCATCGTGTCCCAGTATATCCAGCTTCAAAAGGTTCTGGTCGATGGAGTGGTAATCAAAGTGGGTGGTTATAATATCTGATTCAGGGTCATCAGCAGGGTGCTGTATTGGGCAGAACTCAAATATTTCCCTTCCCTTTGGTACAACTATTATTCCTCCTGGGTGCTGTCCCGTAGTTCTCTTTATTCCTGTACACCCTTTAGCTAATCTCATTATTTCTGCTTTATTTATGTTGACATTTTTCTCTTCAAAATATTTTTTAACATAGCCGAAGGCTGTTTTTTCAGCAATGGTACCTATGGTTCCTGCCTTAAAGGTGGTGCCCTTTCCAAAGATAACCTCTGTATATCTGTGAGCTTTTGCCTGATATTCTCCGGAGAAGTTTAAGTCTATATCCGGCTCCTTATCTCCGTTAAAGCCCAGGAAGGTCTCAAAAGGTATATCAATACCATCCTTATCCAGCTTTTCCCCGCATTCAGGGCACAGTCTGTCCGGCAAGTCAAAGCCTATCTTAAAGCCATGGTCACTGAAGTCTGAATACTTGCACTTTGGACATCTGTAGTGTGGTGGAAGGGCGTTTACCTCAGTAATACCGGTCATATTAGCTACAAAAGAGGAACCAACAGAACCTCTGGAACCTACCAGATAACCATCTTCATTGGATTTCCACACAAGCTTCTGAGCAATAATATACATTACTGAAAACCCGTTTTTAATAATAGAATCCAGTTCTCTTTCCAGCCTCTTTTGAACTATTTCCGGAAGGGGGTCCCCATAGAGCTCATGAGCTTTACCGTAGGCGATGTCCTTAATTGTCTGCTCGCAGCCTTCAATGTGAGGAGGACATTTTTCCGGTGATATGGGGCTTATCTGCTCACACATATCCGAAATTTTATTGGTGTTTGTAACTACCACTTCATAAGCCTTCTTCGCGCCTAAATAAGAAAATTCCTCCAGCATCTCCTCAGTGGTTCTTAAATATAATGGGGCCTGATTGTCTGCATCTTTAAAGCCCTGACCAGCTTCAAGAATACGCCTGTATATTTCATCCTCCGGGTCCATAAAGTGGACATCACCCGTAGCAACTACAGGTTTATTCAGCTTTTCACCAAGCTTTACAATTTTTCTGTTAATTTCCTTAAGATACTCTCTGTCAGGAACCTGTTCAGATCTAACCAAATAGTCATTATTCATTATAGGCTGAATTTCTAAATAATCGTAATCCTCTGCAATAGCTTCAATCTCCTCTTCAGACCTTCCAAGAAGTATAGCCTGATAAAGCTCTCCCTCACTGCAGGCGCTTCCAATAATAAGCCCTTCTGAATACTTTTTATAAAGGCTCTTTAAAATACGGGGCTTTTTATAAAAATAATTTAAATGAGAATAGGATACCAATCTGTATAAATTTTTAAGTCCTGTATAATCCTTTGCCAATATTATTGCATGATGAGTTCTCAGCTTTTTATACTCCTGCTTTTTAGCCTCCTCATCGGAACCGTATATATCTATCTCTTCAAGGGTTGCGGCTCCTCTTTCCTTAAGCATTTCAACCATGACATTAAACACTTTTACGGTGGTTGCCACGTCATCTAAAGCTCTATGGGCAACCTCTACCTTTATACCGAGATGCTTAGCAATTCTTCCCAGCTTATAGGTCTTATATTCAGGGAATAAGTCCTTTGCCAGGGATAAAGTATCAATATATGTAAAATCAAAATCATATCCCAGCACTCTGGCATTATGTTTTAAAAATCCTACGTCAAACTCTGCATTATGAGCAACAAGAACGGTTCCCTTTATAAATTCCAGCATTTTAGGAAATACCTTTTCTATAGTTTCCGCATCCTTTACCATATCATCGGTTATGTTGGTAACCTCCACAACTCTTAAAGGAATTGGCTTTTCAGGATTTACAAAGCAGGAAAACTCATCTATAACCTTTCCGTCCTGAATCTTCATAATCCCTATTTCAGTGATTTTTTCAGTCACCGCAGAAAACCCTGTGGTTTCTAAGTCCAGCACACAGTAGGTAGTATCTATGCTTTGCCCTTTAGGATTTGTCACTGAAGGTTTTTTATCCGGTGCCAGATAGGCTTCAACGCCATATATAACCTTCATGTCAGGGTTATCTCTTCCTAATAGCTTATGAGCTTCAGGAAAGGACTGAACCACACCATGATCTGTTATAGCTATGGACTTCATTCCCCAGCTCATGGCTCTCTTAATTAAATCCTTGGCATTGGTCATGGCATCCATCTGGCTCATTTGGGTATGCATATGGAGCTCTACCCTCTTAACCTCTGATCTATCCTGCCTCTTGACTTTCTTTAATCCTTCTGTTTCCACTATGGTATTTGCAATAAGCTCAATTTCATCTGAGAATTTGCTGTAGCCTGAATTACCTGCAATCTTAACCCCTTTAGCTTTTTTAAGCTTTGAGAGCACCTCTTCATCTTCACCGGGTTTACAGAAGGCTTTACAGGTCATAGAGCTCGTTCCATCATATAAGTCAAAAGAAACCAATGTTTTACCGCTTTTTAGTTCCTTTGTTTCTATGTTGGATAGCTCACCTTCTATTGCTATCCTGCCTTCATCGGGAGTAATATCTGTTATCTTTATTATAGGCTGTTTAATATTAGTGCTTCTGCCCAGTATAAGGAAAGGATTTCCCTTCTTTCCTCCGGATTCTCCCTTATCCTCGTAATTATTTTCTGAAGCATCTCTGGAAGCTGACAGGACATTACTGCTTATAGCCTCTTTAATTTCCTTTTGGATTATAAGCATTTCCTTTGCCTGTCTTTCCTCCTGCTGTTTTATAAGCTCTTCAGTGCTTAGTTTATCTATAAAGTTTATTTTATAAGAGGTGCCGTATAGGTTTTTTATAGCGGTTTGAATTTTTTTATCATAATTCATAGTCTTAAAAAATCCGGATACTCCGGATTTGAAGATAATATTTATGGTGTTTTCCTTAATTTCAAATTCACTATCCTTTGAAAGCACGGATTTTAAAGCAGGATATTTTTCTGCCACCAAAAATATAATATCTTTTATTTCCTCTGATAAGGGTTTTTTTTCTGTTCCTTCAGCATATTTTACGGTAATAATAGAGTCCTCTAAGAAAAATCTCTCCTTTATAAAGGTATTAAGATTTTCCAATTCTCTTATATCAATATACTTATCAGAGCATAATTTTATTTCTATTGTTCTATTTCTTTTATTTAACACCGCTGCCTCAACCAAGGCAGTACATATACTGCCAGCTGCTCCAAAATCACTAAAAATTTCATCTACTCTTTTCATAGCACTCACGAACTTCTCCTGAAAATTTTCAATATGATATCATTATATAAAACTTATTAAGACTTTGTCATATATAAAAAAGAGGTATAGAGTTACTCATCTTAAAAAGTAAGCCTATATCTCTTATTATAGAACTAATTCTATATTCTTTGCTCTTTTCCTTTTTTATATTCACTGTATCTGTTAAAATATACCCTTAAAAGTCCGGCAAAGGGTATGGATAATATCATTCCTAATGCTCCAAAATAGCTTCCCCCTATGAGCACCGCTATTAATATCCAAACCGGTGAAAGTCCTATCTTATCACCAACGATTTTAGGCTGAATAAAATTACCGTCTACCTGCTGATATAAAAGTAAAAGCACAGCTCCGGTTATTCCTAAAGGAAGGCTTGTAAAGGCCCCCAGGAAGAAAGCTAAAACCGCACCGATTAAAGGCCCTACATAAGGAATTATATTCGTTATCCCTGCAATAAAGCCTACAAGTACAGCAAAGGGATGTTTGATTAAAAGCAGAAGACTTGTGGACACTAACCCTACTATAACAGAATCCAGCAATTCTCCTAAAATAAATTTACCCACTATATTATCCAAATCATGAACGAAGGTAGTAAGAAGCTTTCCCAGCTTCTTAGGTAAAAGTACATCTCTAATCCTTTTTATCTGACGTATCAATCTTTCCTTATCCACTAAGAAATAAAGAGTGAGTATTACTATTACCACAAAATCCAGAAGAAAAGAGGATATCTCTGAAATAGTGCCTATAATAAAACTTAAGCCATCCTGAGCTATTGCTCCTAATTTATTTACAATCTCAGCAGAAATTTCACCGGTAAATTTAACGTCTATACTTCTGCTGTTCAACTCTTTTACTAATATATTTACCCATTCCACTATTCGAGTCTGAATATACGGTAAAGAGTTTATCATCTTATTTATATTTTCTAAAATAGGAGGAACTAAAAAGTTATATATAAGCACCAGGAGAAATATGGTTATAGAAAATACCATCAATACGCTTACTAACCTTATCCCAGTGCTGTATTCCTTTTTAACTTCCTTTTTTGAAACTAAACTTACTGTCTTAAAGAGAAGCTTATCACAATACTTAACAGGTACAAAGAACAGATATGACAACAGCACAGCATAAATTATAGGCGAAATTACCGATAAAAACCTTTTAAATTCATATATGCTCCTGCTTACCATTAAGTCTCCGTGCTCAATAAGCTTAAAAGTTAAAACCACTACTGCAGCAATAAAAACTATAATTACTCCGTATTTAATGTATAAGTTATTTTTCTTTAGCTTTTCCAACATTTTATTCTCCCATATTTACTACTTATTTATTTTAGTTTAACCATTTAATTGTAATCAATGTAGTTAAACATATATTTTACTTTTTTAGTTAACCAGTTATTTTAAATTATATCATTTCTTTAAAAAAGAGAAAAACAAGGAAAATACATATCTTCCTTGTTCCCTTAATTGTGGAATATATTTACTTAGTATTGTAAAAGCTTAGCTTTTATAATACTAAGTTTGTCACTTGTCAGGTGCCTGGCACCTATTTTAATCCAAGCCACATCACTACATTGCTGTCCTCTTTTGCTGCTTCTTTAAATCCAAACTCTTCATACATATTTAAGGTTCCTCTGTATCTTTTTTCGGAATCTTTTATTCCCTCCACAGGAATAGATAATACCCCGTCAAAGCCCTGCGCTTTGAAGTTCTCTACAGCCTTATTAAGCAGAAGTCTCGCTACACCCTGCCCTCTATATTCCGGGTCAATTACAAAGCAGATAACACAGCCAGCCTTCCTATTCTTAACTATATGCTCTAAATCCTTTTCTATTCTTTTTAACTTATGTACATCATTGGCATTACACCAGCCTATGCATTTGTCACCGTGAAAAGCAAGATATCCCTTCATGTTGCCCTTTCTTATTTCTTCTAATGCCTCTAGGCGGTTCTCTTCACCCGTTCTTTTTTGCCATTCCTCTGAAGAGCAGCTCGTGTGATAGAATCTGCAAAAACAGGTTGCCCAGTGAGGAGCATAGTTAAAATCAAGCTCCCCTAAATATTTTACAAAGGTTTCAGCAAGCTCAGCACTAAGTGGTTTAACAGTATAATTCATATGTTTCCTCCTTTTTTATGAAAACATTAATAAACTTCTGAGCATATTCCTTATTCATCAGCAATTCTCATAGTACTTTCCTTTTTAGAATTTGTAGAATAACCGTAGTTTAACATTGAGCTGGAGTCCTTATCTTTAAAATGCTGATATTAAATGAAGCTTATTATCCCCTATTGCCTCTTTTAAAGGATTATGCTTTCCATATGGCTCACTTATATAAACCTCGGCTCTCTTACTCTTATTGAAGCTCTGAGAGATATTCATTGCTGCATCTGATGCCTTCTCATCCAAAGTATCCACGGTAATAGCTTTCATAGATAAAGTAAAATCCATGGAATTCAGATTTATATAAATGCTGTCCCTTAGTACATTGCTTTTTTTATCGCCTAATATTCCCACCACTTCATAGGCTTCACCTTGAATTTTTATGGTGTTATTTATAATCCGATCTTTTAAATTGTATCCTACTAAAGCTGCTTTCTTTTTTGATTTAATTTCCTCAGCAGTAAACATTCTTCCCTCCATTAAGGGATACTTTTTCTCAATTTCATAGTTGTAATAGGTTCCTTTTATTTCAGTCATTTCTTCATCGTTGTTAAGGGTTATGATGCCTTCTAAAATAACCCTTTTATCCTTCAGCAAATCTATTAATTCATCTTTATTTATGCCATCTGCTCTCTGGAAAAACATAGTTTTTGCATCCTCGCTGATTAAAGACTGCTGGGTTTTTAATTGCTCTTCTACATTTAAAACATTTACTATTACCCCTATAAAAAATATATTAATTACAAAAAAAGTGCAGAAAAGCACCCAATATTTTTTGATCATTCTTTTTAACTTGTACAATACATTCACTCCCAAAATATAAAGTTACAGAAGAACCTAGCTGTAGAAAATTATATTTGATAAGGCTTAAAGTTTATTTGTATTATACATTTATTTCTAATACTGTTCAATATTTACTATTAATAAAACTACATGTTAATAATTTTTTAATAAGTGCTTAAGGGGATTTTAAAGTTGACTGTGATGACAGAAAAGCTGTTATACTTCTTAACACAGCCAATCCAAAGCAAGAAAATCTTGAAGAGGTAATTGTTCACGAACTATTTCATTTGAAGATGTACCCTCTTGATCAGGTTACAGAATCCTTGATTATTGCAAATTTTCAAGAAGGAACACCGGCATATGATTTTGCATACAGGCAGTTCTTTCTATCCTTAGAGCAGACAGTAGAAGAACTGACAAAGTGTTTTCTCCTTGAGTTTGGTGAAAACAAGGAGCTGTCCTATGGCAGGTGCAAAAATCAAAAATCCTATAATGAGCTTTTTGACGGGCTGAAGAGCATTGAGTAATACTACAATATGAAAATTTATCTTAAGTGTGGATAAATAAAAATCACTATTCATTATAAGAATAGTGATTTTTTATGTGTTTACTCTATATTTCCATTATATATTCCTGAAAGCCTGAGTCTTGATTTTCCTGTTCTTTAACTATTTTAAATCCTTTACTTTCATAGAATTTAACTGCTTTTTCATTGTCCTTATAAACAGCTAAGGTTAACTTTTTATATTTTTTAATTACGCAGTCAATGAGTTTACTTCCTATTCCTAAGCCCTGACAATCACAATCTACAAACAAAGCCCCTATGAAATCACTATTTATTATACTTATAAAGCCCTTAATATTTCCTTCTTCATCATATACAAAGGTATCTGATTGAGGCAGGTAAATATCTCTTACAGTATCATAATTGTTTTCCCAGTATTCTTTGTTTATAAAGTGATGAGCTTTTATAGTGCTTTCTTTCCATATATCCATAATTTTATCCGTATCTTCATTTTTTAATTTTCTTATCATAAATGTTTTATTCTCCTTGTTATTACTTTAATTTTAATAAAACCTTTCTTTTAGGACGTTCAATTATCTGAACAAATACTGTTCTTGAGTTATAGTTTCACTCATTATTTTATCTCCTTTATTAAATACTTGGTAGGTGTCAAAAACTTTTTCAGGCATAAATATATTCCTGCATCTTTTGCACTGAGGCTATTATTTCAACCTGATTCATTTTTTCACCTACTACATTAATTATAAAAAAAGTAGTAACACTTTACTTGACTTAAATTGCTAAATTCAACGGTACTTCTTGAAAATATCTTACTGATTACATACATCGGATTAGATTGCTATAAGTTTATAATGCTAAGAGCCTTATATAAAGGATTCAACAACTTACGGAACAATCGTCCCTTATCATTTTTTGTATCAACTGTAAATTAGTGCTATATTAAAGTAAAGGGAATTATATTTATAAATAAACAATATAATTCAGGATTTAAGTTTGAATCTTTAAGAATATATGAGTTTCAAAAGGTTGAACATTTACATTTAACTAGGTAAATAGGAATTTGATAACTAGAGAGATTAAGAATTATATTAAAAATGAGGGGAAATTTATATGGATTTAGGAGAAATACTAGGCAATATATTATCTAGTGCAATATTAATTTTAGGAATGGTATATATATTTTATTTAATTATTAAAATAGCAGTAAAACGTACTATAATAGAACTTTTACCTAAAATAAAATCAGAATTTAAAAAAGATGTTATAGACGTGATAAATAATATGAAATAACTATTTTAACTTTAGAATTATTTGTATAAATCTAATAGATAAATTCCAATTAGCAGTAATATCTAAATTTAGACTAAAAATTTATTATAATTAATATAAAAGGGCAGTAATATTTAGTGCCCTTTTTAGTGTTAAAAAAATATATTATTTAACTATATTATTCTACCCCAGCTTCCAATATGGAAAAGCTATTATTATCGCAATCTATTTCTCCTAAAGCTCCATAAGGAATAATCATCATAGGGGCTGTATGTCCAAAATTCATATTATACATTATAGGCAGCTCCTTTAATTTCATCTCATTTCTTACAACATTAATTATTGCAGTCTTGTATTCCTCATAATATTTGTTGTCATAAGGCTTAGCAAATATAATTCCATTAATCTTATCCAAAATTCTCTGAGCACCGTAATTTCTTAACCATAACTTGATAAAATCAGGCTCAGGCATATCCTCTGAGGTTTCCAGGAACAGTATTGATCCTTCCCATACCTTTTCTTCAGGCCAGATTTTGGTGCCCTTTATGATTTCCAGAACATCAATACAGCCTCCTATTAAGTGTCCTGAGGCTTTACCCCTTCCCTGTAATATTTCAGTACCCCTATTAAAATTCGTTTTTCTTTTAATATTTTTATTCTTTTCATCCCAAGGTAAATGTTCGCTCGTCCAAATATCTGATGAAGGAATCCTACCGATTTCACTGTTATTGAACAAAACCTTCTCTATCCAATGCTTTGTATAATCAAAGATCTCCACATTTTCAGCAAACTCTGACAGAACAGCCGGTCCATAAAAACTTGATAATCCTGCCTTAAGACATATCATGTGAGTGACATTAGCATCTGAGTACCCCATGAACACTTTAGGATTATTTCTTATGATGTCAAAATCTATATAGGGTAAAAGTCTTATACTATCGTCTCCCCCTATACAGGAGAATATTCCCTTTATAGACTTATCCTTAAAGGCATTCATCAAATCCTCTGCTCTCTTTTCAGGATGGTTATATAGGCATTCGCTGCCCTTTAATGTATTTTCCATTTCCACAACTTCAAGTCCGAATTCTTCCTCTAGTCTCTTCTTTCCCTGATTATATCTCCATAATATATCTTTATCTCCTGCACCGCCCCAGGATAAGCTTATTGTTGCTATTTTGTCCCCTCTTTTTAACATTTGGGGCTTTATCAGGTTTAATTTGCTCATAATGCTCATCCCCTTTTCTAAGTCTTTGTATTATTTTACTTATTATATAATATTTACATTAAAAATCATAATTAAATCTTTATAATTCTAGTTTTTATATCAGAATATAAAATAATCCTGTTTAATCCTATAGTTAGCAATAAGCATAGTCCAATAAGAGTAATATATCTGCTAGACTTCCTTGAAATTTAGGAGGTTATTAAAGCCACTGCAAAAGCAAGTATCTATGTAAGTATCACAGACAAAATAATATTCCTTACTGCATATCCTTTCATCTCTTTTTGTTGTATATTGAATAAGCTTGATTTTTAGCACCCTTTAAATAAGGAAAGATTCTCCTTCTTCCCTTTAATTCTTTGTCCAATATCTCCTTAATATTTTCCTGGAAATCCGCAATTGCTATTTCATCAGAACCTATATTTCCATGGAAATACTGTTCTTCTCTTACTTTCTCTTCCTTATCCTTCATTATTCATCTCCTCCTCTGCTGCAGATTTTATATTTTTACTAAGACTGTAGTATCTTGTTTTAACTGTTGATTCACTAAGCTCCAGAGTTTCTCCTATCTCTTTAAAGTCCATATCTTAAAAAATCTTCATTCTGAAAATCTGCTGAAGATTAGCTTCAAAGCTGTTAAGCAGGGTTAAAACCTCATTAACCATTTCTCCTTTTATAAATTCCTCCTCAATATTATCACTGCTCTTTAATTCCATGTCCTCAATAGATTTCGGCTTCACACTCTGCTTGTGGTATCTTGATCTGCAGTAATCTATTATTTTGCTGATTGAAATCATATATAGCCAAGTCCTAAAGAAGCATTCTCCTTCGTCATACTTCTCAATGAACTTTACCATGCTAATAAATATTTCCTGAGTTATAAAAGAAAAAGAGCCGTCCTCAGACAACTCTTTACTCAAATTATATAAAGATATTTAATTTATTTATTCTTCTATCATATTTCTGATGTTCCTATGCATACCTGCTTTTATCTCATTCCTCAGCAGATACCCCTAGGCTACTTTCCTTATAGCTTTTCAAAAGCTCAAAATTTATCTTTCTGAATCATCAGCACCATCTTTTGAATATTGAACAGCTTCCTTCATTATGCTGTCTTCAGCAATATCCTTTAAAGTTTTACCTGTGATAGATTTTTCAAACTCGGCGAATTTCTTTAATGGAGAGTTTTCATCCTCCATAAATACTTCGTCTTCAGTTATAAGAACCTTTCCTAGGTATTTATTATCTGTAAGCTGCATGCCTTCTCCCGTAGGAGCTTTATATACGCTGTAGAATTTACCGTCTTTTTCTTTATTTAAGTCTCTCATTGTTTCAATCCATCCGGCATCAATACCATTGAAAGAGGTTTTTCTTGTTTGATATTTATTTGAATCCACCATTACAAGTGAATATCCATCATATTTCTTTGTTATGTATGGGATATCAACTGCATCTAATTTTGTATATACAACCTTGTCCCCATCGAACAGGCTTCCTGCAAAAACTGAAGTGTATAACTTCTCATCTGCTTTCAGCTCTCCGGTCATTCCTAATCCTATCTTTAATTTATCTGCATCCTTAGCTGTATATCCCTGAACCTCAACCTTATTATTCCATGCTTCAATTAATGTTCTCACATGAGTATCTAGGTATATTGATGCTCCGGAAATAACATCGCTGTCAGAAGCTGCGTTAATGTTTGCTAATGGGTATAATGGTGACTTTGTTTTATCATCTCTGCCTGCAAATCCGCTGTTTACGACTTCATCTACAGTTTTACCTATCATAGCATCCTCTACTTGTCTCATTTGAAGGAACCAATCTTTACCAAGGTTTCCTTCTAAGTTATCTATACCATAATTATCTCCAACTCCATATTTTGTTAAAAGCGAGTCCGGATTATCCTTTCTTATATGAGGGAATGCTCCGATTGTTTGGTCTACACCCTTTTCCTTTAATTTAATAGTTCCATCCTCTTTTTCTACAAAGGCCTTTCTGATTTCATAGGAATCAGTGTTTATATCTAGTATTTTCCCATTTTCATCAAATAATACTACTGATCCTATTACTTCAACAGAGCCTCCTGTATTTTGTCTTTCATCAAAGTTACTATATCCGCTTAATCCCCCTAAGCCTATATATAACTTATTAGAAGCTTTTTCAGATTGTCCACATCCTGATAATAGTGATATAGACATTAATCCTGTTAATAAAATAGCAATTCTTTTTTTCATTATGCCTCTCCTTTTTAGCTCTTTTTGGTCTTAAAATGTCACCGAAATATATTATATATGATTTTGTATAACCTATTCAATGACTAATTTTTAACAATCACTTCAACCTGATTGTAAGAGACCATTTTAATTGTGTTACTATGGGACTTGGAATAAGAGTGATACCTTATCTTGATACTATTACAATAGAATCTGCAGAGGATTTCCCTTATGTTAACTAACCTACATTGCCTTTATAATGTAATTTAATTCATCTATTCTTATATATTCTATCTTCTTGTTATACTTTAGAAACTCCAATTTTAGTAAATCAATATATGAATAATATTCATCAATAATTTCTTCTATCTGTACCTGAGATAAGCCGCTTAAAATATCCTTCTGTGCTTCTTTATTCTCAAACATTAAATCACCAATCACTATTAATAATATTATCTTAAGCTTTCGCCTTGGGCTAAGGTCAATGAAAAATAAAATTTTTATTTTAAAAGCTTATAAGTACATAATCCCTCCTCTTACAACCAGTAGTGAAGGCAATTGAATCACATTTACATTTATATAATATTATTTGCGGTATATCAACTTTAATTAATATGAAAAAAATACTATACTTAATAAGGATACAAAAAGAAAATACCAGATTGAGGAGTTTATATATGAGAAAAAAAGATATACTTGAATTAAAAAAACGGTTTAAAAAAGATTACTGCACCTTCACTAAAATGTGCGGCTGCTATGTTAACGGAGAAAAACATATTATTTTAAAATTTAGAGAAACCTTTTTAAACCTTGATGAGGATGAATACTTTAAATACCTAGAAATTGCTAAAAAAGTACTGTCCGGAACTATTGGAAACAATATTTTAGAGCTTAACTTTCCACTTAATGAGGAGCTTGTAAATGAAAAACAGATTTCCTTTATGCAGCTTAAAAACAGTCAGTTAAAGGACGATGAGCTCCTTGACAATTTTTATGAGTCCATTATAAACAGTTATGATTATACCGGTAACTTTTTGATACTTCTTTTTCATGATGCTTATGATGTTATCACTAAAACCTCTGATAATGCCAAGATAGATGAATCGGAAGAGGTATATGAATATATTTTATGTGCCATTTGCCCTGTTTCGCTTTCAGATCCAGGCCTCAGATACTTTGAGGAGGAAAACAAGATAAAAGCACGTATCAGGGATTGGGTTGTAGAGGCTCCAACTAATGGCTTTGTGTTCCCTGCCTTTATTAATAGAAGCTCAGATGTTAACTCTATTATGTACTACACCAAAAACCCAAAGGATACACATCCTGAGTTGATGAAAAATGCTTTAGGCTGTTACTCGAAGCAGACTGCTGCTGTGCAAAAGGAAAACTTTCAATTAATTGTTAAAGACTCTTTTGGTACTGATGAAAAAAAAGCTAAAAAAGCTTTTATGGAAATTCAGGAAAACCTAAGTTCCATGATAGAGGAACATAAGTCTATGTACGGTGATACAGACAGCGAACCTATAACCTTAACAAATAAAGAAATACAAAACCTTTTAATTGAAAGTGATGTTCCTGAAGAAATTACTTCAAAAATTGAAAAATACTATACAGAAAGCTTTGGAAATGACCTTCCACTGGCAGAAAGCTTAATTGATGCAAAAGTCCTTAAAGCAAATGAGCAGAGAAGAAAAGAAGCACACCTGGAAAAACAGGTAGAAATACTTCAAAGCAAACTTGAACAAGCTAAACAAGAGGCCGCTGCAGATAAGGAAGCCTCAGAGCCTTTAGAGGATATGGATGATAATGTGATGTCAGACGAAGCTTTAGAAACTGCTTCAGAAGCAGATTTAGAAGAAAATCCGGAAGTTAATTTAGAGGAAGCACAAGATACAAATCCAGAGGATTCTGAGGCTTCCCCTAACTATGACGTCATACTTCAAGTTAAGCCTGAAAAAATACCTCATATAAAATCTCAAATAATAGATGGCCAAAAGTGCATAGTTATACCTATTAATGAGGATGAACAAGCTAAGGTTAATGGGCTGGATGATTTGATTTAGGTTGTATGTTAATGAAGAGACTAGGAGCCTCCATAGATTTGATTGACAAATCTATGGAGGCTCTATCTTTATTTTTCAACACTATACTAAATGGACGAAATATATTTTTTTCTATAGTTATATATTCTTACATATAATTACATTTTTTTCATATCGTGATTGTTATAATAAAACAGTAAGCTTTGAATCAGTTTACACCTTTCTTTAATACCCCTTTGTAAATTTATTTTGATGGAGATTACTTATGAATATAATAAAGCTTTTTATAAAACAAATTAAGGCCCATCCCGTTACTGTTATATTTTTTATGGTTGGTTATTTTATATCAACTTTAATACTTTCAATCGGCTTTAGTAATATAGTTTATATGAGAAATTCTATAATTGAAAGAAATAATGGAATATATAAAGACAGCCTAAATATTTATATATCCAGTTCAAAAAGTATAAATTTTGATAATATTATTGATACCTTCAAAGATATTTCAAAAAAGAGCAAAATAAGAATAACTAATTTATCTTCCTACATAGGTAATGGTAATGAAGAGCTGCATATTATAGCTGAGTACTTTAAATCAGATAACGGTAATTTTAATTTTCCTATAATAAAAGGACGACACTATACCGCTGAAGAGATATTAAAAGGTGAAAAAGTAGTTTTGTTAGGTAATGACTTGGAACAGCATACTTTTAATGATGGTGATAAACAAAAAATAAAAATAGGATTAAGTGAATATACCGTAATCGGATTTATTGGAAATAAAAACAAAAAATCTATTTGGGATAAAACAGTTTTTATGCCAATAACCTCAATCCCGGAAAACAGCAAATTGAATTACTTTAAATCCATGACCTCATCATTATTGCTGATTAGCGAATCTCAAAAGGAAGCTTCTGATTTACAATCTTTAATTAATAATATAAAAAAAATAGATCCTAATTCTATTGTGGAAGCATCTAGAACTGAAGAGTCAAAAAATGTATTTTTAAACGTACTTAGTCAAAATGCAGGTATAATACTAATATCAATCCTTCTCTTTGGATTTTCAATAATTAATATAGTTAACATATCTTCATTTTGGATAAATGAAAGAAAAACAGAAATTGCAATAAGAAAATCCTTTGGAATAAATAATTTTCAGATATTTATATTATTATTTATGGAATTCTTATCCATAACTCTTATTACCACAATTATAAGCCTAGTATTTCAAGCTGGTTTAAGCACAGCTATTAACAGTGCTTTTGGCTATTTTTTGTATGTCACCAAAGAAAACTTTATTTTGTCTTTAATTATTTCAATCCTTTCAGCATTAATAACAGTAATTGTCCCTTCAATAAAGATGATGAAAATTAGCCCCATAGAAGCACTTAAAATATAGAGAGGTATATTACTAATGTTTATAAAATCTATTTTAAAGGAAATGATGAATAAAAAGTTTAGCAATATATTAATAATAATCCAGCTTGTGATAACTATAATTCTCTTAGTTTATTGCTACGACAGCATAAGGATGCTTAATTATCCTCAGCAACAGTTAAAATCAATATTGGGTAATGATTATAAAAATATTTATCAGCTAAAAATAAAAAAATCCTCTGACTCCGAAGAATTTGCAGATATGTTTAACAAATTTGATTCCAGATTAAAAAATCTATTAGATTCTGAGAATATAGGTGCTTTTAATTTAACTAATACTCAATTTGATCAATTAGATAAAATGAGAAATTCATGAATTTAAGACGTACACTAACCAAAGGAACCTTTAAAGAATTATATCCTCAGGCAATCGAAATATATAGAGTAGATTATTCTATTTATAAATTAATGAATGTAAAGATACAAGAGGGAAGAGGATTAAATAACGATGATTTTAGTTATGACTCTAATATTCCAATACCTATGATAGTAAGTAGCATTTATAAAGGAATTATTAATATAGATGATATATTAAGAAGCAGGCTAGATAATAAGGATTATAAAGTTGTAGGTTTCTTCAATGAAAATCTATATTGGCTTGATAAGAATAATCCGATTTTAAACAAACTAGTTCCTCTTAATGATAAGATTATAACTCCATACATTATTGATACCTCCTCCGGATTAGATACTGTGATAAAGTCTCAGGCATACTATGTTATTAATAATGATAAAATGTCTGGTTCTCATTTAAAAAATGAAATTAATGGTTTAGGAAAACAATTTAATTTAAATATAGAGGCTAAAAGTCTAGATGATCAGCTATCAGATGTAACAAATAAAAACAAAGAATCCATATTTTTCGGACTTCTCATATCGATTTTTATTGTTATAATTTCATGTTTTAGCCTAACAATAATAATGTATTATTCAGTTAATATAAGAAAAAGAGAGCTGGGAATAAGGATTATGTGCGGAGGCAGTATAAAGTATATAAAATCATTAATAATTGGTGAGATCCTACTACTAATGTCATTTTCACTTTTAATTTCATTTCTAATTCTCACTATATTCAAAAAAACTGTTTCAGTATCATCTAATGTAATTAATTTCTTCGATATAAAAACCATAATATTAATTTTTATATTTATTATATTATTTACAATCATTTCTTCCTTACTACCATTGTTTAAAATCAGTAAATTAAGTCCCAAGGAATTAATAGGAGGAGTAGATTAATGTCTATGATTCAGTTAGAAAACATATCAAAAATTTACGGTAAAAACAGTTTTAGCACTATTGCCCTTCAGGATGTAACACTTAATATAGAAAAGGGTGAGTATGTAGCAATTATGGGGCCTTCCGGTTCAGGTAAATCAACTTTGCTTAATATAATAGGCTGTATGGATACTCAAACAGCAGGAAAGTACAAGCTTAATGATAAAGATGTAAGTCTGTTAAATAATAAGGAATTGAGTTTAGTTCGTAATACTACTATAAGCTTTATTTTTCAGCATTTTGCTCTAATGAAGGATTATTCTATATATGACAATGTAGAACTGCCTTTAAGCTTTAAAAAGATTTCAAAGAAAAATAAAAAAGCAATCGTAATGAACTGCTTAAAGTCACTGAATATAGAGGATCAAGCCAATAAAAAGCCTGGTCAATTATCTGGCGGTCAACAGCAGCGTGCAGCTATTGCTAGAGCACTAAGTACTGAGTCCCATATAATTTTAGCCGATGAACCTACAGGTTCGTTAGACCAGAAAACCGGCAAAGATATTATGGACATACTTACATCCTTGAATAGAGGTGGAAAGACAATTATAATAATCACCCATGACCCCCAAATAGCAGCTTATTGCAAAAGAATTATTACCATAAACGATGGAACAATAGTAAAGGATGAGTTAAATACATAAAGATAATTAGAAAATTCCTGTGAACAAATCTTCTAAGGAAAAAAGAGCGGCATTTATGCCGCTCTTTTTGTTTTATTAATTATGTTTCTGATTCTTATTCAATTACTCTTTATTTTACACTCTTAGCAGCATGCTCTCCGGCAATTCTTCCGCTGGTCAAAGCAAATTGAACAGAGCTGCCTGTCATATATACCTGATTATAAAGGATTTTATTTGCATTTTCCCCTACTGCATAAAGATTATTTATTACAGAGCCGTCTGCTTTAATAACTTGGTAGGAATCGTTGGTCTTTACTCCTGCAAAGGTTCCCATAGTTTTAGGATAAAGCTTAATTGCATAATAAGGAGCCTTTTCTACAGCCACTAAATTTTCCTTGCTCTTACCCATAGGATCCTTGCCTGTTTTTACTCCATCATTAAAATCTTTCATGCTCTTACCAAAGGTTTCTGCCGGAACTTCCATAGCCTTACCTAAAGCCTCAATGGTATCAGCTTTAACTACCTCTCCTGAGGACATCTGCTCCTCCAGAGACTTGATTAGATCTCCATTCTTTTCAGAAGAATCTATTATAACCCAGGTTTTATCCTGCTCTAAAAGCTTATTAGTTGATATGGCATAATGAAGCTCTTCGCTGGTAAACCTTTCTCCCTTACCATTAACATAAACCTTAGTCCAGTCCATCATTAAGGAGCCTGTTCCTTTTAACTTGCTTGCTACTCCAAGTCCTATTACCCAAGGATCCTCATAGAGGGTTCCCCCTACCTTCTCTGCCATAATAATACCATCACCGGTACTACCTGCTGCAGCTGCACTAAGCTCAGAGGTACCTGCTGCTTTTGGAATGTATTTTTTTAGAAGCTCTTCATTTTTAGCATAGCCCCCAGCAGCTAGTATAACTTTTTTTGCATTTATTTTTATCTTACCATTCTTTCCTTCTGCTACAACACCAGTAACATTGCCATCTTTATCTATTATAAGCTCTTTGGCTGGAGTTTCTGTTAATATCTCTACACCTTTACCAGTAGCATAGCCTTCTAAATTTTTGGCTATAGTAGTACCACCCTTAGTGCTTTTATCACTTACAGGAAAGTGAAGTCTTTTTGTAGGATCTAAACCAAAGCCTATAACATCAACATATTTGTGACCAACAGAATCTACAAGCCATTCTGTTGTTTTAACTGCTTCATCCATAAATTTCTCTACGAAAGTATAATCGGGATACTTACTTCCAGGATTGCTGGTAGCCTGTCTCTCTTTCCAAAGTTTTAACCAAGCTTCCTTGCTGTCTTTTATTCCCTTTTCCTTCTGGAATTTTGTACCTGTAGCACCTATTGCACCACCGGATAAGGCTGTGGAACCACCTATAGTTGCTTGTTTCTCAAGAACTACAACTTTGGCACCATTTTCACTAGCAGAAGCAGCTGCAGAAAGTCCAGAGCCTCCTGCTCCTATAATTACTATATCTGTAGTTATTTCTGTATCAGTCTTTGAATTATCCTTTGAGGCAGTTTTAGCTTTTAATGAAGCTACATCTCCACCGGCTTGCTTAACACAATCCTCTATAGCAGCCAGGATTGCCTTAGAACTTACTGTAGCTCCTGATACTGTATCTACTGCTAGTGTTTGTCCACCAACAACTTCCTTAGCTATACGCTCTAGAGCAACATCTCCAAGACCTGTGGTCTCCGAATGTTCTAAAGTTTTAACCTCTAGAATAGACCCCTTATCAAACTTTGCCTCTATTACTACATCACCATTAATCCCTTTGGCTGTTGCTTTATAAGTTCCAGCCTTGTAAGAACCATCAGCTTTGGATCCTATGGAAGAACATGCTCCCAAAGTTAAAAGTATAAATAAACTCATTAATGTAAATAAAATTTTCCTTGATAGTTTTTTCAATTTTCCCCCTCCTTAAATTTTCCCAAGATAAATCCTTATGTGATAAAAATTACTTTAATAGTTAGTTAAATAACTATCAATATATCTTAATTTTAATTTCTTGTCCCAGCCCTATGTCAATATAGCTTTTTTAACTATTTATCATGATAAATATATAAAACCTTGGGTTGACCCAAGGTTTTATTACATCTATAATCTATTTTCTTTTAATACTCTGAGCATTTCTGCTAAGGGAGCTTTAAGATTACCTGCATCCGCTTTGCAAATAGCTTCTTTATAGTGTTTGAACTGCTGTGGTTAAAACCCAGACAGCTCCCTCTGATAGAGGTGGCAGATCTTACTTTCCTGTATATAATTCTGAATCTTAATTATATTATTTTTTCTAAGTTATTGTTTTACATAAATTCCCTCTAAGTACCCAACTGGATTGCTCTCCGTGCCTTCAACATAGTCTTTTTTTATCCACACTGTGAAACCCCTGCTGGAGTATTATCCATATAAGCTATAAGTACCTATGATTCATTGGATATAATAGATTACTGTAATTCCCATTGTAAATCATTTATACCTGAACTACTCCACATCTTATGAAATAATTCTGCTACTGTGTAACTATCTTCAGTTTTAGCTTTGCAAATTTTAATCATCGTTTAACTCACGTATCCTTTTCTTATAAGGTACTTGATTAGTTCTCTCATATCCTTTTCAGTATTTATTCATAAAATATACTTTCAATCATATAATTACACAAATTTAGTAAAAGCTCTCTGTTAAAGCTTTCTTCTATTTCAGATTTGTAACATTTCAATGCTTCATAAAGTAATGCTGTATATTGCTTTGGAAGATTTTCTATCCCCCATGCTCCACCTTGTTCTTTCGATAAAACCAAGCCCTCCTTTTTATATGCAGATACTCGGCATAAATTCAAAATAGTATCAACAGGACTATCATCAATATCTTCTTTTGCATTCTTTATATCACCTTTAATGCTATCTAAGTAATACTTAGTAGGAACATCTCCAAATACTTCATCTACTGATTTTCCAACAATAGGATACCTAATGTTTTTTATAACCGTAAAATGTGCCGCCAAATCTTTATCCACTCTTCTTTTTCATCAATTGTAGGTAAATTATTTATAACTACTATAAAGTCCATATCACTTTTATTAGGATTAAAACATCCAAATGCAAGAGAACCATGTACATATATTCCAATTAAGTTATCTCCTAAAACTCTTTTATACTCATAGGCAATCTTATTAAGTATTTTCTTACAATTCATTCTCCTACTCCCCTATTACCAAGAAACATTAATGATATATAAATCGAAATTTATTCGAATAGTGTTTCTTTGAATATATGTTCTAATTTATCAGATGGAACATTTTGATTTATATATACCTGCAACATACCTTTGGCCGTAATCTTATAAGCATCTAATGCTCCTTTATACCGAAGCACTGCCAGTGCTTCAATATTAATATGGTCTTTAAATGGAATCAACCGCACAAAAGTATCTCCAACATAATAACTCGGTAATTTTGCCCACAGTTTTTCTTCAACTTCTTGCGAAATACTATCATAAATGATTGTTCTTAACTTAATATATAATTCTTTAATATCAGGTGAATATTTATCTATATATTCTTTCACACTTTCATTCATATAACATCGCCCCTAAATTCTTATTTATTATATTTATAACCTATATTACCTTATCAGTATCTAATATCAATAGTAACATTTTTTGTAAATACTGTATATTCTATGACATTTAATTAAGCATATTATAATTAAAGAATATAATATGCTAATGTAAAATATAGTATATTATCTATTCTTCTTTGGAGGTATTATTTATGATTACTATTTGTTTAAATGGTGAAGAATTCCATACTGTATCCGAGCTTCATAAGGTTTTAAAAACTAAATTCGCACTTCCTGATTATTATGGTGAAAACCTTGATGCTTTATGGGACTGTTTAACAACGGATATAACCCTTCCTATATCTTTGTGCTGGGTTAATTTTAATAAAAGCCGTGAATGTTTAGGTAATTACGCTGTGTCACTGTTAGACTTACTGATTGATGTTTCTAATTATCATGGAGATGCTTTTAAGTTTACTTATATCTATTAATTATATTAATATTTAGCTTTTAGAATATTTTTTTATTTTTAGCTGCAGTAAAGTTCTATTTAATAAATTCTTTTAATATTTATATTGTAGATATTTTATATTAAGGATGTGTATGATGAAAAAATTCAGTCAAAGGCTCATTCTTTTAATCTTCTCTTTACTACTATCTTTATCTCTTATCGGTATTAACTTACCGGTTAAGGCCCAGCCTGCGATTACTACAAATGTTGAATCAATAGCAGCTACTAATGTTATAATAAACGATTTTCAAGGTGTTGCTGACTATATTCACATCAATAATAGACTACCGGATAACTTTATAACCAAAGAAGAAGCCAGAAACCTAGGTTGGAGTCCTGGAGAAGACCTTTGGGATTATGCTCCAAATAAGAGCATAGGTGGAGACATCTTTAGAAATGCAGAAAAAAGACTGCCAGAGAAAAGCGGCAGGGTTTATCGTGAATGTGATATAAATTATAATGGTGGAGCCAGAGGTGCTGACAGAATAGTATATTCAAACGATGGACTTATATATGGAACCACTGACCATTATCAAACCTTTACCCTTTATTATAATGGTCCACAATAATACTTTTCACCAATTATAATGTACTTTTAAAATTTAAAGACTACTCCTTACGGGTAGTCTTTTCTTAATTTCACCATCTAATGGGAATTATTCTTAATAGCACTAACATTAATAATATATACTCAATAAATAAAATAATAGGAATTATTTATATATTCTACATTATATTTTTTGCATAGCCTTTGTAATAAGCTTTTTATCTTTATCTGATTTTCATCAGGATTTTTTAAAAGTTCCATAAAGCTCTCTTTTTCTTTTAGTGAAACTCTATACTTTACATAACCGTAGACATGCTGTGCTGCATTTGTAAAACTGCCTTCATCAAAAGGATTATTTAAGCATTCATCTATGTACATATATACTTCCTTCATTGGGGTCTCTGAATTTATTAAACTGCTGCATTTTTTATAATATGAATAGTTCTTTTCCATTACAGAGTATTTATACTTAGCCCACTGTTCCGTTCTTGTTGTTATTTCTAGATCTTCACTAAGAGCACATATACATTTTATAGCGGATATTTCCTTATCTTTAACTTCAAGCATAACATCAGCATCTATATTATTAATGCTATTTATATACCTTAAAAAGTTTTTAGTAATTATCGACTTGGAATGAGCTCCGCCTTTCTTCACTGTGTCTTGGTCCGAATAGTGAAGCTTTACCGATCCATCCTCAGCCTTCCATGTGCTTTTTACACCGCTTATAATCTCATCCCATTCCAATAAGCAGGAATTAAGCTTGTGATGAAGGTTATCAAATACAGCGGGTATTCCAAGCTCTCTGGAAATCCCCAAAACTTCCTCTATAGTATAACTCCTCTCGTCATTTTCAATAACCAGCCTCTTTTTTAGAGAATCTGACAGCTTTCTAAAATTAGATTTGAATGCTTCCATAGCAGAAAGCTTATCTCCATACACTCCACCAACATGAAGCACTATTTTGCTTTTATAATCTACTTCCATAGCATCCAAAAATCTGCAGTGATACTCTAAATCTGCTATACTCTTTTCAACTACCTCTTCCTTAGGAGAATTTAAAACAGTATATTGTCCTGGGTGCATTGATAATCTTATATCCTTCTCCTTACTGAAATTTCCGCACTCTAACAGCTCCTCCTTAAAAGTCCTCCACCATTCAATGTTATTAATAGGATGGCTTCCAAAAGGTATGATATCAGAACTTATTCGAAACATATGTATATCATTTTGGGAATTCCATTGGAGTATATTCATTAAATCCTTTATATTACTATCTACACACTGATTAAAGATATCCTCATTAAAATTCTTCAGCATAAAACTTCTTGAGGTTTTATAAGGTATAGAAATAGGGGTACATGCATATCCAATTCTATTTTTAACAGTCAATTACTCTCACCAGCTTTCATAATATATTGCAGAATCAATTTTAAAAGGTATTCCAAATAAAGTTAATTATAGCACAAGCCAATGATACGTATTAATATCATTGGCTTATTTTAAACATATTATTGGCTTTTTAAAACCATCTTACTTTTTCAATATTAAAATTAGACTATGTTAAAGAATAGTGTTGATATAATACTCTCTTAATTTATCCTATTTCTTTCCTTTATATTTTTCCTTATAAATGGTGCCTCCACCTTATCATCTAACAACTCCTTGTAAGCTCCAACCTTCCTGTATGCATTCCCCCAGGTTTCCCTGTTCCTATAATTTTTTATACTATCTAAATCAAATTCTGCTATCAATATATCTTCTTCAATATTCCCTGCCATAATGATTTTATTATCAATATAATTACCATCATCATCGAAAACTATTGGGCTGAATGCACATGAATTTCCCCATTTGTTATCCGGATAATTTGTCATTGCTATACCAACCATATTTTCAAAAGCTCTTGTGGATAATTGATTTATTCTTGCCGGATTCATATCACAAGCATTAGGTACAAGTATAATTTCTGCTCCCTTTAGCATTAAAACTCTGGCACTTTCAGGAAACTCCCTGTCATAGCATATCATCACTCCAAGCTTAACTCCACAGAAATCACATACCTTAAACTCTTTTCCGCTTTCAAGTAAGGCTTCTAATGAAAAATCACAAGTATGAACCTTTGAATACTTCATCAAAATATTCCCTGTTTTATCAATAACTAAAGCTGTATTTTGCGGTCCAGTACTCTCCTTTGAAAGATATGTTATAACAATGCCTATTTCTAGTGATTTAGCAATCCCCTTAAAGGATTTAACATAACTGCTCTCTTCATCAATAGCTTCATCAAGCCACTTTTGACGTTCATTTTCATAGTCTTCATTAAAGGGATTGTAAAATGCATCATCATAAGGAGGTTTATATCCATTTGACCACATTTCAGGAAAAAGAACTATGTCAGCACCAAGCTTTTTTGCTTCACTTATATATTTCAAACCTAATTCTAAATTCATATTAATATTATTTGCTTTTGCTTTATGTTGAATTAATCCAACCTTTAAGCTCTTCATTGAAGCAGCCCCTCTTTATTATATTTTTTACTTTTCTGATTAGATTTTACCATATAAATTTTACTGAATGCATTCTTCATCTCCTTTACTAAAACAATTTTTATAATATATCTTGATTAACCTCCAAAGTTTATGGAAGCAACAAAAAACACTGATTCCTTATATTTTACATATGAAATCAGTGTTTCTTTGTTTAAATTATTCTTTCCGCAAAATCTTATCCATGGCTTTTCCCTTTGCTAACTCATCAATGAGCTTATCTAAATAGCGGATTTCCTGCATTGTTGGTTCCTTGATGTCTTCCACTCGGACACCACAGACCACACCTTTAATTAAAGTGCGCAAAGGATTAAGCTTAGGAGCTTCTGCAAAGAAGGTCTCAAAATCTGTCTGTTTTTTAAGCTGAGCCTCTAATTCTTCCTGACTATATCCTGTCAGCCAACGGATGATTTCATCCACTTCTGTTTTACTACGTCCTTTTTTCTCCGCTTTTGCAACATAAAGGGGATAAACACTTGCAACACTCATTTTATATATATTATGTTTGGTCATAATACACCCTCTTTTATTTGATTTTCTTTATTATACCACTGTTAAACTTTAAGATTATAACAGATATGTCCGTTAAGTATATAATCTTTAAAAGTAAAACTTGTTAAGGATTTCTGCTAATTCTTTTGGAGCATCAACATTTACTTCATGTCTCGCATTTTTTATGAATTGTATTTCTGCTTTTGTTATGCTTTCAGCTAAATTTCTCGCAGCTTTTATATTTGCTCTGTCTTTTTCTCCGCAAATTACTAATACAGGGCAGGAAATATTCTTTAAACTTTTACTAAAATTTAAGCTGATCATTGAATTTGTCAATTTAATAAAATCATTCTTCCTTATTCCTATACTTTTAAAGGAGGTCTCTGGTATAAAGCGAAAAACAATATTTTGGAGTTTAAGTAATGCTTTTGGCATTTCATATTGTGCCGCTATCAATATTAATGATTTAACTTTTCCAGGATTATCTACAGCATAGTTTAATGCAAGGACAGAACCTAATGAAAGTCCACATAAATTTATTGGCTCTGGAATATTATCGCAATACTCGGAAAAACCATGATATAAATTTGCATATGTGATATCTCCCTCCTTAAAAAATGAGGATAACTCCGGACAGATAACATGATCTTGTTCAACCATGTAGGAGATTGTTTTATTCCAACTTGATGAATTTTGTCCAAGTCCATGAATTAATATATGCTGCATTATGTCATTACTCCCTTTCAATTTGATATTTATCTTCTACCTATAAGATTTTTCATAGCATATATTATAACATTTTTTATGGGGATATCCTGTTAAAATTATTTTGTTATATAAAATAACCTTGGGCGAAAGGAGTGATTTTTATGCAAAAGTTATATGAGGTGAATATTTAGAAGAGGCTTCTAAAACCGAGGATCGCTTACTGATGGACTGTGTTTATTCCTATATTAAGTCTAATGATGTTGAAAAAACATTAGTATTATGAAAATTATGAAAAACAAAAATATTAAATTAAATTATTTTATGTTTAAAGACTGGATTATTAATCTTCAAAGCGAGGGTGTTATTTTCCATCATAAACTTGTTCTAGCCAAGCCTTCCTTCCTACATGATTGACATCTCTCCATACACTTTCCCCCAGTTTCTTATTGGGAGGTTCCATTTTTTTGTAGCCTCAAAGATTGAAAGATACAGAGGCTTAAGAAGTGCTGTATCGCTTGGGAATACACTTCTCTGGCGATTGAGACGGCGGTATGTACTGTTTAATCTTTCAATGGCATTGGGGTACTTGTCTTCCCACTTGTCTCTAACAGCCTCCATCATTTTAATTACCTTGTCAGAGGAATAGGCTCAAAAATAAGCAATTAATATTTGATCCTTAATTTTTACCTATACCTTACTATCAACCTAATTGAATGCAAAAAAGCCAATGCTTCTTTCCTTAGAAACATTGACTCTTATCATTGTTATAATATTAATCTTTTTATGAAGTAAGTTATCTTTTAATTATGAACTTAAACACTACATTAATGCATCTACTAATAGCTTATTAAACATTCCATAAAAATTGTTAAATTTGTTGCTTTCTCTTCCCGATGGATTATCAAGTTCAATAAAATTCTTGTTCTTATATTCATAAACATACCAACTGATATTGCTTTCTCCTAGAAATAAATATTTCTTTTGCTCTTCATTCTCATGCCATATTTGATTTGAATCCACCAATCCATATATACTTTGATTAATTTCATTTTCTAATAAATACTCATCTACACCATATAAAATGAATCCATTAAATTCAATTCCATTTACCTTTGATATAATATCTAAATATTCTTTTGGTAATTCTACCCCTAATTTTTCTTTTACTTCTACTATTAGTTTATCAATTTCTTCTTTAGAAGCACCTAAATTTACTTCCTCATCATACATTATTTCATCTATTATTTTCTTCAAGTTATCTTCCCACATCCTATTTCACTCTCCTTTTAATGTTTCTTAGGATATATATTACCTTCTGGCATCGGCCAATTAACATTTCTTATTTCACCGACCTCTAGTTGTTTAGCAAAAGAATTTTGATAATTTGTTATTACTTTGTGAAAAGGATCATTTTTTATTAAAACTAAATTATCAAAGCTATTTGTCCCACTATCATCTAATGGTAATTTATGATGAACTTGCCATCCATCTGGTACTCTTCCATTCTGAAGTTTTAAGATATCTTTTTCTGAAAAACCTGATTCTTTTAAATACTCTACATCTTTAGATAAATATTCCAAAAAATTCTTTCTAACAGATGTATTAAAATCATTTCTCAAAATGTTTAATTCATCTGTATCTCTTTTTATATATGATATTTCCTTCACCTTAACTTCTTTTAATATAACATTCTCACCTCTTAATTTACCAGTAAAATCAGGTCGTTCTAACCTCTCTTTTAACTTCTCAGCCTCTTTCCCCAGATCCACATCATCCAAATCAACTCTTTTTGATGAGTTTAATTTTTCTAGGTTATTCTTGTAGTTCTTCTTTGAAGCATCGTACATTCCTTGGGATGCGGATAATTGAGCTGCTCCAACAAAAACTATAGGTACTGATACCGCAATTGCTGGACCTCCATATATTACACCTATACCAGTGAAACTTGCCAGTACTCCGGATCCTCCTATTGTTATACCTGATTCTAATGCCTTTAATCTAGCATTTCTAAATAATAATTATCATCTTCTTGAATTTTTATAAAAAACTCCTCTAACGAATTATCTATTTTAATATCATAATAAAAAATCTTTTAGTTCTTTTGGAACATTTAATTCTAGCTCCTTTTCCAATTCATTTATCTCTTCTCCCTTAACTGGATAAAATTTATTTTAATTATTATCTTTCAAAAAATCATACTTCACTACTTATTACCTCGCTTAAATAACTCATTGTTTTGCAGTTTCTTTAGTAGTTAACTTTGTATACTCCTTATTTCTTAATGCATTCTTTAATTCTTCAGCCTGACTTTTAGATAATTTTATTCCAGTTCTTGATTCAATATCTATCACTTTTTTATCACTGTAAAAATAATGAACTAGCATACTTAAATTTCAGCTAGTTCATAATGTACGTTTCTTACTTTATTATTACAATTATTCAGTAAATTATATTCTAAATGTCTATGACATTACCATAACCTATACTCTTCTAATATTATGAAATCAGTGAAAACATACTCTTACAGTTAATCTATAAATTTAAATATATGTTAATTTGATTGTTATTTACTATTTTCTAATTTTACAGCCTCAAACCATTCCATTGCAATGTCATCAGCCGTCTTAACGGGATCATTAGAGTAGACTATATCATATTTATATTCTGCCTTTAAACTATTTTTTTCTACATCGTATATTAGTTTTATTTCTGTAGGCATTTCTCTTTTATATTCATTACATAGCGACTTCATCTTTTTAATATCTTCAATTAAAATCTCCAATACTGCATCTTGTCTCTCTGGAGATGTATCATAAATATAATTATTGCATTTATTCATATCATTATTCAATTTATGCCTTTCTTTTATTTTTCCTTCAATACAATAGAAAAAATCACTTGAAATTATCCTCTCTTCGCAAGAACAATAGATATATATCTTTTCTGCTCTATCCTCAACATACTCTAAACATATAGGAACCATATCAGCTTGTAATTCACTAAAATAATCCTCAAACACCCTACTCATAGTTACCTCCTAATTTAAAATACTTTTTCTATATCGTTTTCCATCTATCTCATATCTTACATTGAATTCTGATGGTCGCAAACTATCTCCATCATATTTAATTTCAATATTCACCTTTACCTGTTTTCCTTCTTTAATAGCTGTAGCCCATTGATTTTCTATTTTCTTATATTGACTTAAGTTAACATTAGAGGATTGTGATACTAAATTATCTAACTCAGGTGAACCACCAAATCTATCACCAGCTAAATGTCCTTCATGATCTCCATCTAATTTTCCTGGTGTATCAGGATTATGTGGTAATCTATTTTCCCTTACTGTTAGTTTTAAATTATCTGTCTCAAACTTACTTATCCTTCCCAATTCATCAGTTTCATATAAATAATCATATTCTCCTGCTTTATACTTAATATTAGAGATCAGTTTGCCTTCTTCATTAAATTGTCTAACTTCTAATTCAGCCTTACTAGCCCCATCTTTTAACTTCTCAGCCTCTTTCCCCAGATCTACATCATCCAAATCAACTCTTTTTGATGAGTTGAATTTTTCTAGGTTATTCTTGTAGTTCTTCTTTGAAGCATAGTATATTCCTAGAGATACAGATGCTTCAGCTGCTCCAACAGCAACTATAGGTACTGATACCGCAATTTCTATAGATCCCAAAATTACACCTATACCTGTGGAAGTTGTTGCTGCTCCTGCTGCACCTATGGTTATACCTGATGCTAATTTCACTATTCCTTTTAGTACTCCTGCAATTCCAATCACTATACAGGTAGCATCACCTGTTGCTCTACCTCTATAATACCATTTTTCATCTGTAACAAGTGGCGAAATATACTTTTCCTCAAAGCGATCAAGAAATGAGTTATAGTTCCTTTAATAATGAGCTTATATCATAAGTTAACTACTAAAAAATGAACCAGCCTACTCAATATCAGCTAGTTCATTTGGTCTTCATCTCAATGCTTTATTAAAGTATGTATTACTTTAATTAGTATAAAATTATGAATCTACTTAATTATATCTTTTTTAATTATTTCTCCATTAATAGTATTTATAAAATATCTTCAACCATAAAAATCTGTTGCTGTTAATTCTTAATTATTAAGGAACATATTCTCGTATGGTAAATTTTCACCATTAAGATTTATTAAATTTAGGCTTTCTACTCTCCATTTTATTTTACCATCTAAAGAGACTGAATATATATTATCTATTTCATGATCATTAAATGGTATTGATAATAATACAATAACTTGATTATTGACTACCTTAGTATCTCTAATATCATATTTAAACTTAATAGTTTTGTTATCGATGTTTAATTCTTTTCCATTTATCTTAATTATATTTTTTATTTTCACTTCCCCTATTATTTTTACGGAGTGACTCTATTCAGTATTTTGCATTAAGTATTATAGACTTTTACCTTGTTCCTCTAAATACTCCTCTAATAATTCTTTTTCATATTCATCTTTAGGTATTATACCTAATTCATTATATGCCCATCTAATTCTTTATTCTAACTGTCCAATCTGAGAGTTTCTTTTATATTCATATTTAATTTTAAATTTCCAATTACTATCTAAATAAAATGTGAATGAATACCATTTATCCTGTTCATTATCTTTAAATTCTAACCACAATCTTTTATTTATGGATATTAATTCTCTCCAGAGTTGTTTATATATTTCTTGGGAGACATTATATTTTCTCGGCATACTGTTACTATAATAATACTCTTTACCATTTTTTTCTTTATAATAAAAACTCGCTGAACTTACATCTCCAGTTTCTTCAGCATATAATATTATATTATCCCACTCAACAGTTATCATTTCATCTAGCTTCTCTGCAATTTCACCATAATATTTGCTTAATTTCTTGTCTTCCATTTTAGTCTCCTCGCTTTAATGTAGCATCCATTGGTTCTAGATTATCTAAATAACCTCCCCCTTGAAAATAAAGGGACGCAGTTGGAATTTCTAAGAAATTCGTGATTTTAGCAGTTCTATTGGTTGTTTCAAGTAACATTTACAAATAAGCAATCAATGCATTGTAAACATCCAAACAGGGGCAATCATAATAACTATAAGATTTTAAAATTCCTTTTAATCCGAGTAAAGAAATAATCTCACGCTTCTTTTTCCGCCGTAAAGATCTTTAAGGCAGCTTTATTTCCACGTTCGCTATAGTATACTTCCCACCTTCCATTCTCATTTGAAATGCAGAACACCTCATTTTGCAATCCACCTTTGAGGGAATATGCATCCTTTGGAATACTTATTTCTTTAAGTTTAACTTCTAACTCTGACAAATTCATCAGTCAAATTCCTCCTTTATATAGCCTTCATCTAATAATTCTTGTATTGTCTTATTCATTTTGTATTGAATTCCTCCGCCAATTTCATCAAACCAAGACGGAATTTATCCCAATCAATTTTGCCGCTTGCCTGTAAGAATGTCTTGTCTGTAACGACTACATTCATCAACTTTAAACTCGCTTTGCTTACCTTATTAAGGCAGAGTCTGTCTTATTATTTATTAGCGACAGAGTTAACCCCATCCAATATATACCATAATTTTATCATGCAATTCGCTCTGATTCCATATCTGGTAAAATGTATCAAGTCTTATTCTTTATCATTCCATAGAACGTAGTATCTTTGAAAAATATCATTAAATTTTTTATTTCTTTACACGGAAAAAGAGCCAATGCTTCTTCATTAGAAACATTGACTCTTATCACGGTTATAATATATATTTAGCTTTTCTTTTAATTACAGCTCACTGCATTATTGAAATTATGCATTGCAGAGATTATATTATTTAAATAAACTTTTTTCATCAACCTTCCAATAATTCTACCACATAGTCTTTACTGTAATTATTAAATATTAGCAATTATTTAATTATTGCAACAAGAATATTTATTTTAGCTTTTAAGCGTTTATTCTTGCGATTCATGTAACATTAAGAGCAGCTCTGTAAATGAGTCACATAAATAGCTTGTAGCTGATTCCTTATTATTAAATGCTTTTTCATGTTCCCAAAATACTATTCTTGGTTGGTTATTAGTTCTGTAATCAAAACATATCAAATTTCCAAATGGGTCTTCCGCAAATGGAATTACTTTTTCAACCAATCTATCTTTTACATCATTATAGGTATCTATCATATTACTACTATCTTCTTCATCAAAGCTCAAAAGATTGTTAAATACTTCCTCACTACCATTCAAATTAAATCTATTTGGCTTCGGGTATCCACCATCATTTTTCATTATAATTTCAACGTAATCCTTCGGGAATTTCACTCCAAAAGTATTCTCTACATTTGAGATAGTTGACATTTCAATATCATCATTTTCACATATCCATCTTATATTATTGCTCATTTTTACCCCCCTTATTTGTTTTCTGATCCCCCTATGTTAATGCCTTCATCTGTATCTATTTCTGGATGTGCTATATTTTGATTTTTTATATATCAGCTTTACTTATCTTCTTTTAGTTACAGCTTACTGTATTATTAGATTTATCCAGTGTTAAATTTTCTTAGTGTTATTGATTTTCATAAACTATATTGGGTAAATTTATTATGAATTGATTTTATACTATACTTTTTAGTATTAACTCTATATTTCCCTTAAAACTTTATCAGCTCTTAACCTTTTTATTAAATTTTCCCATGCTTCCTCTTCATTGATAAATGTTTTTTTGAACCTGTAATTACGCTAGCTCTTTCATCTGTTGCATAAACAATCCATTTATCATTCTCATGCTTCAACACAACTTCATTTTCTCTATTATATCTATCTTCATTAAGATTATAACCTTGTAATTTCTCCTCATTTATAATTCTTATTGCCTCGTTTACATTCATGGTTATCCTCCTATTTAAGTTCCTTCAGCAGATTTACTCAAATTAATTGAGCCATTAAGGTTCACTACTGGAGTATTCTCAGCTCTTACAATTATTTTATCACTGTAAAAAACAATAAACTAGCCTACTTATTTTTCAGCTAGTTCATTTAGTGCTTCTCTTTCTACATTATTTAGATTATACAATTAGTTATTCGAAGGTTATTACTAAATGAGAATTTTTTGTTTCATTGGTGACTCTATCTATAATTTCTTGCTTTAATTTATCATCAATTACATCATCATCATGTGGTGACTCCCAATTTTTCATTGTATCTTTAAAAGCAACAAATCCTCCTATTATCTTTTCTCCTTCAATTTTAACTACCTTTTCATCAATCTCAACCTTGATATATGACATTGTTCCTGTTATCTTCATAATACATCACCTTTCAAATATTATCCTCTTAATTCTCGTTTCAGGAACTATAGTTATTATTTTATTTGCATATCAATCTAGTGGCTTCAACATTTCAAATTACTTTTCAACTTTTATGCAGTCAATCTATTCTTTACTATGCACTAAGTTTATTTAATCAAGAATTTCTAAATAATAATTATCATCTTCTTGAATCCTCATAAAAAACTCATCTAACGAATTCTCTATTTTAATATCATAATAAAAAATATTATTTATACTATTATCTGTTAACCCTATTGATATTAATGCTGATTCTCTACCCTCAAAAAATATTAACTTACCTTCTTCATATTCATCATATATCTCAATATCAGTATAAAATTCAAAATCACCTTTTCTTAATCTAAAATCTCTAATTGAATCTGTGTCCATAATACGATTTACATTACCTTCTAACCCATTAATAAATCCATACCCAATCTCTAATAAAAAATCTTTTAGTTCTTTTGGAACATTTAATTCTAGCTCCTTTTCCAATTCATTTATCTCTTCTACCTTAACTGGATAAAATTTATTTTGATTATTATCTTTCAAAAAATCATACTTGACCACTTATTACCTCCCTTAAATAACTCATTTGCTAGAGAACCATCTCCATGTATTCTTGATTAATGTTCATTTGGTAACCTGGCTGGATGTATATTTAGTGTATTCCTTATTCCTTAATGGATTCTTTAATTCTTCAACTTGATTTTAGATGATTTTATTCTAGTTCGTGATTGATAATTCTTAACATATTTTATAATAATAAATTAAATATTTATTATTTCAATATCTGTTTTTTCACATATAGAATCATTTAATGCCATTAGCATACCTTCAATTAAGTCTCTGCCATCACTCCTTATGAAGTATGTAGATAGATCTGTGATTTCACCACTTATATAATCTTCCCAAGGAGGTTGTTTTGAAATATCTTCAATATCCCAAACTACTTATGACGGTTTAAAATTTTTTAATTCATTTCTAATAACTATTAATTCTTTTATTGCCTTATCTGCATTCTTCCAAGATAGTTTTCCTTGATATAATTCATTCATCAAATAATTATATTTGCTTCCCCATTTATTAGACTCTAAATTATAACTAATAGTAGAACAAAATCCATGTAAACAATCTGCTGTTCCTACTTGATACCATAAAAAATAAATTCTAAATCTAATAGCCATTTTATCCCATCTTAAAATTATCTACTTCTTCATTCTGGCAAACCCTCAACTCCAGCATTAAGCCTATGATTAAATCAGTTATTTAATCACACACCATTTTTAGTGTTACGCAGCTAGTATTTTAACATTAATTCTCATTAATCTTTAAGCTTATTTTATCATTCAACTCCTTTTATTTCTACAATATGTATTACAAAAAAAAGATTAATGCTCTAGTTACTAAAACATTAATCTTTTAACTTTTTTATTGTGTTATTTAAGTTATGCAGCATTAAATTACTTAACATTATTGATTCTATTATAATTTGCGATTAAATATATTTATGCAGTTATTTACCTTTAAATTATGCAATCTATTTCCAACCATTAGCTTCTAAAAATTTATCAGGTATTCTTAACTCTAATTGTTCCTGAAGTTCTTTGCAAAAAACATCAAAGTCAGCTTTATCATACCACTTTTGACTATTTTTAAGACCAATAAAAGAACCTTCTCCATATTGAATACTGCATCCAATTACACCTCTATCATAATTAAATAATACAATAAAATAATCATATGCTTTAAACCTAATGCTGAATGTTTTATATGGTGTCTCTGCAGTATTAAATATTTCAAAGTCTTCCATCCTATCTTTAAACTTTTTAATTAACATATCTACTACTATATCTGACATTTCATCAGCTGATTTATTTTGCATACCAAAAATCTCCTATCTTTTTTAATCTTGTATATCCGAATTTATCTTTTAAATATTGCCATTCCTTTTTTAATGCACAATCTCCATATGCTGTTGGGTTATGTGAAAAACGTATTTCCTTTCCTGCCTTTACAGCATCATTTAGCGCAGGCACATTAAATAAATCAAACATATCATCATCAGTTACATTATACTTACCTTTTATAATATCCCAATCATTTCCTAAGCTAAAATACGTTGTATCTCCAGCCATTACTGTATATGAGTCTTTTCCCGGAATTGTCCAATCTAATGTTCCATCAGCTTTCGCCATTGGTTTATATTTCCCTAAAGTTATTGTATCTGAATTTATATTTTGTATTGATTCTTCTCGTATATTTTTAAATTCATCTACTGGTATTTTCCCATTCACCTTACCATCAGTAACTTTTATACCGTCTATTATACTATCAGATTTGCTTATCCCATCTTTTAACTTCTCAGCCTCTTTCCCCAGATCCACATCATCCAAATCAACTCTTTTTGATGAGTTTAATTTTTCTAGGTTATTCTTGTAGTTCTTCTTTGAAGTATCGTATATTCCTCGGGATGCGGATAATTGAGCTGCTCCAACAAAAACTATGGGTACTGATACCGCAATTTCTATAGATCCCAAAATTACACCTATACCTGTGGAAGTTGTTGCTACTCCTGTTGCACCTATGGTTATACCTGATGCTAATGTTAAAAATCCTATTACAATTCCTGCACTTCCAATCACTATACAGGCAGCATCACCTGTTGCTCTACCTCTATAATACCACTTTTCATCTGTAACAAGTGGCGAAATATACTTTTCCTCCAATCCATCAAGAATCGAGTTTAAGTTTTCATTTAATCTTGTGTTAAATTTTTCATCTATTATTGCGTAGGGTAAGAATGCAATTCCTTCTACTGAGTCTCTTAATAATGATACCCCAAAGCCTCCTACTGCACTTAATGCACTTTCATACCATGCTATGTCCCTAAGCTCTGGCATTTGCTCCTGCAATCCATCTATATTGTTTATCATAGATAAGACTGCGCTACTATAATTGTCTTTTACTTCCGTAGATAGCTTATTATAATATGTTCCTTCTAAGGTTATTACTGATGGATTAATCATATCAGCAACATCCATGATTTTTTCATTAAAGGCCACCATACATTCACTTATACTACTCAGCCTATTAGCATAGTTAATATCAACTGCATGGACCCTTTTTAATATTCTTTCAAATTTTTCTCCATCTATATTATGTTTATCTACTATATGTGAGTGATACTCTTCAACATTGTCTATATAGTTTTTAATATCTAAATCTTCCATTTGAAAGGTGTCTTGAAACCAATCAAAGAGAAAAAATTGATCTTCTTCATCAACGCTCTTCTTTATGATTCCCCGTAGTTCATTTACTGCATCTAACGAAAAATCTCTAATTATTGCCACCACCTCCAATTATCTCTCACTGTAGTGTTCTCAAAGCCTCAGCTCTATCCTCATCCGAATTGACGTATCCCTCTTTAGCTTGTACTAGAAATTTCATAGTATTATTAACCATGAAATGTAATGAATTAGTCAATACTAAAAAGTTATTATTAATCGTTTTCATATAACTACTAGTATATCCTGCACCTACTACTTCAAAATCACTTTTAGTACTTCCCTCTATAGCTAATGATAGCTTAACAAGTTCACTAATACATGATTCTACTATCTCCACATTAATATCTATAGCTTCAGCTGACAAATAATTTTCCTCCTTTATTTTATGCTAATACAGATAGCTATCCGCCGTATCCATATCTGTTATGAACCCTCTGTTACATTCTTGAGCTTTAGTAGCTAGCTCCTTAACTTCTGTCTTTAAAGTAGCTACTATTTCTGAATATAATTTAAGATTATCATGAACTTTTCCACTTTTTATTCCCTCTGATAATAATTTAGTTAGAATAGACTCATATTGAACTAACATAATTTCGAAATTCTCAGCTCTTCTTATATACTCTTTTCCCGCTGCTTCACAATTCTCATCATTAACTATCAAGTCATATTCAATATCTCCCGGCAAATTAATCACCTCTCTTATTTTCTAACTCTAGCATTTTCTCGTTTAAATTAATTATTCTATTCTTCAAGTAATAGTTTTTGCTCTCTAAATCTCTTATTTCTGCTTCTTTTCTTCTTATCTCATTTTTAGTCTCTGCTATTGCTGAATCAATATTATCATGGGCGGAGCTTGCCCTATTGCCATCAATAAACCTTAACATTTCATCGGAACATTCCGAAGCAAATTTTACATTGCTTAAGCTTTCTTTCATCCTAACAAAGTGCCTTCTTTTAATAGATCTGTAATCATATAACTTTTCCTGGGTGCCTCTTAATTTATGTTTTATATATTCTAGTTCTATTATTCTATCTCTAAGCTTTCGTATTCGAATGTTATTTTCATCTAATTGAGAGGTACATTGTTTTATACTCCTTTGAATATAATATATTTCATTCATAGTGCCCTCCTATCTTCTGGAAAAACCTATAGAATACATATCATTTTTTGCTAACATTTCATTTTTCATAACACAAATATATGCCTCTTCTTCAATATCCCTAAATCCTCTTTGAAGAATCTTTTCTATAGCAGCACTTGTAAAATGTATCATTTTATCATTATCATAAGTGCCAATGGGATACCTTACCCCTGCATAAGGAAAATATTCTTTTTCTCCTTCTTTAAATAGAAATCTATGAGTTATAACGATTTTTAATGACTTCTCAATTTGTTCTTCCCCAAATATCTCCTTAATAAAGTTAGTGTTTAGCTCTACAACAGAACCTAGAGGCAATACCTCCTCTAAAAAATCAATTAAAGTAGCTAGCATTTTCAGCATTTCATCCTTAGCTAATTGTATTTTTATATCTTTATACTCTAGAGAACAAGTTTCTCCCTCTTCTTTCATAAAGTTGTTATATAAAGTATATAATTCACTTACCTTATCCTTGTACTCATAAGCCATCTGTAATATTAATGCCTTCTCATTTGATTTTAAATAGAATAATTTATCAATCCATTTTATAATCATGGCAAATAATGATTTTTCATAATTAAACTCCTTTTGATCCATAACACACCACCACCTAAAAATAACTATATTAGGTATATTTTAGCATATAATTCCAACAAGAAAAAGAAATTTGCTTTAAGTTACCATCAGATTTTATCTCTTTATGGACATCATTACTCTCGTCTATGTGCCTGGCACTATTACCCGCACTAGTGACTTACATCTATTAGACTGTACCAATGCTAAGTACACTAAAAACAGCCTTAGCCATTGATTTTGCTTGGCTAAGGCTATAAACCTCTTTTACCTGGGATTAGATTTACTGTAAAATGTATAACGTGAACTTTTTATTACTGTTTAATAAAATTATTTTTTTATTTCAGTATTATAAACTCTTTTAAATAAATGGGGATAATCTATAACAAATCCATCTTTATCTACAAAAAATTCCGTCATAAACCCACTATTTAAATTTTCATATTTATATTTGCAACTATTTAGATTTGATTCTATACAAGTATAGCGTTGGTTTACAGGTTTTAAACTAAAATTATAAGTATCGATATAAACTACTTTTATTTCTCTTGATTCTCCTGATTTTAATGATAAGCGCCTAATGGGAATTGTATTAGTAAAAGGAGTAGCAGAAATATCAATATCTATACATCCATATAAATTTTCTACTGATTTACCAGCATCAGTTGTCCAATTACCATTTCCATCTGATTGTAAGACAATGCTTTTAGATTTACCATCAAAGATCTGTACTTCAAATTTGTTAACCTTCCAGTCTAAATTACAGTATATATTATACAATATACGAACGGGCATATCTTTTCGCATTGTTAGAATAACTGAGTTTGCTGTAATGCTTTCATCATCTTTCAATAAAAATAAATGCTCTAATCCTGTCTCATTAAGTGTCTTCCATATTGCATCCACTCTAACATTATTATCTTTATTCATTAATATGGAACCATCACCTCCACTGCAAACGCTAGTTTCCATCAATTATACCAAAACAAGAAAGAATTTACACAACAATATTAATAATATTATTTTAGACTTAATATTGTTCCAAAGTTTTGTGAATCTATAATAAAGCAAATAAAAGCACCCTTCCTGCAATGATTAGTGCTTTAATCTCTCAAATTTAACTATTAAATTTATCCAAAAGCCCTAAAACAAAATAAACATGCTATGAAGCAACTATCACAAATCAAAGATTTGGATATCTACTTTTGTTCTAATGATTGCTTAGTGTTACCAACACTAATAAAGAGAAAAAACAGAGCTAGCTTTTGATATATTCAATACTTGTCTAATACCTATGATATCTCCAAAAATAAATATGTCTCCTAAAGTAAAATAGAAACTATCTAAAAATAGAAATACCATAGAGGTAATTATAACAATACTATTCATTTCTACCTCTCTTGATTTTCTTAGTACTGAAAGTACTTTCATGTATAAAAAAGATGATATTTCTTTCATAATTGTGATTATACAAAAGATAAGTTCAAATCTAGAAATAGATCTGTATTTATAGATCTTTGTGTTAAATTCCTCTTTAATTTGTGATACAGACTTATCATTTTTTTCTAAGCTATTTAAATATAATTGTACCTCTCTTATGTCATCCTTATTTAAATCTCTAAACCCTTTTATCATATCGCCACCTATACCCTCATATCCAATTTATTCTAATTATATGTTATATAATTATAGGATTCTTGTCTCTATGTAAATAATCATAAAATTACGTTGTCATATTGCTTACTGGAAAATGTATTGATACTTTGGTTCCCTTGTCTAATTGTGATTCTAAATTTAGCCCTAGTCCAAGCCTTTTACATAGCTTTTTACATATATATAACCCCATTCCTGTGCTCTTACCAAATTTCCTTCCATTGTCCCCGGTAAAGCCTTTATCAAATACTCTTCCTATATCTCTTTCAATTATGCCAACTCCATTATCTTCTATTATTAATGTAGTGGAATTTTCATTTTTTACAGAGTAAATCCTAATGATACTGTCCTGTACTTTAGAATATTTTATTGCATTGCCTATGATTTGATTTAATATAAATACAATCCACTTCACATCACAATATACGGTTTCATTAATATCCTCAAGCTTCAGGATTATCTTTTTGCTTATAAACTCTCTATAGTTTTTTTTCACTGCGCTTTTCACTATATCCCCAAGAGAGGCTTCTTTAATTATATAATCATTTCCAACCTCATCACTTCTGGAGTAATATAGTACCTGCTCCACAAAGCTATCAATCCTATCAATCTGTATATCAATTTTCTTTGTAACCTCGTTATTATTATTCTCAGCAAGGAGTTTGGCTGAGGCTATGGGGGTTTTAATTTCATGCACCCAGGTTTCAATATATTCCCTATACTCTTCCTGAATGTATTTATAATGATTTATGTTTTCGTGCATATCCCGGCTAAGATCTTTTAATATTTCGTTTACCTTTTCACCTACATTAAAATCCGCTTCTTCTACTACCTCTGGGAATAAATACTTTTTATCAAGTCCTTTTAATATCCCATAAATATTTTTAAAATATCTATTCCATTTTATGAAGTCTAAAGATGTATATAATATAAGAGGAATAAACCATATGCAGCCTATAAGAAATATAGTTAGCAAGCTGTCAGTGGAAAAGAATACAAACACAGCTATAAAAATAAAAACTAAAAAATTAACTGCTAAAAATACTATTTTATCTTTTAAAAATTCTCCCAGCTTCATGGCATTATGTACCCCAATCCTCTTCTTGTTTCTATGGCATCTTTAATACCTATGCTTTCAAGCTTTTTTCTAAGCCTGGTCACATTAACAGAAAGAGTGCTGTCATCAACAAAGAAATCAGACTTCCAGAGATACTCCATAAGAGCATCTCTGGAGACGATTGTTCCTTTATTTTCTATGAGAAAGGAGAGTATTTTCATTTCATTTTTAGTAAGCTCCAGCTCTTTATCTCTATATAAAATTGATGCATTTGAAAGATTCAGTTGAAAATCCCCATAGGCTATAACTGAACCGTAACCTCCAACTCCGCCGGTTCTTTTTAAAAGCGCAGCTATTCTGGCAAGTAAAATCTGAGTATTGTAGGGCTTAGTAACAAAGTCATCGGCACCTAAGTTCATGCTCATCAGTTCATCAGTGTCACTATCCCTGCTGGTTACAATTATAATTGGAACTTCAGAAATTTTTCTTACCTCTCTGCAGATATAATAACCATCATATGCAGGAAGATTTATATCCAGCAATATGAGATCCGCTTTCTCTTCTAGGATTTTTTCAATTATGTTATCAAAATTAACAGGTGCAGCTACCTGATAATTATATTTACTAAGAAAGCTTTGAAGCTCCTCTCTGATAATTTCATCATCCTCAATAACAATTATCTTCTTCACTTTACCGCCTCCTAACACCTATAATTTTATCATGGAACCCCTCTTTCATACACATTGAAAAAGCTAGTTCCAATAGGTAAAACAAATATATAGACTTAAATTTATAACAAAAATCTATCTGCAGCTGGTACTTTGCTGCAAATAGATAATGTCTTTTACTTAAGTTTACTTTTAATTATATTTTTGTATCCTATATAGGTTGTGTAAAAATAGATTCCATATACGACTACAAATAAACCTGAGGTTACTAAAGCAGCAGTAGATATATTAGGTCTGTTATATAATTCAATAAAGTTGCTTGTAACCTTTATCCCTACTATAGAGTGAATGAAGGCCAGTATTATAGGGATGGTAAAATAGCTTAGCATTTGCAAAAAAATCGATTTATTAATACTTTTTCTGCCGGCACCTAATTTTTTTAAGGATACATACCTGTCTGCACTATCGCTGGCTTCAGAAAGCTGCTGAAGAGCAAGGACTGCCATACTGCTTACTAAAAATACTATTCCTAGATATATCACCACAAAAAGCACAAGAGCAGTTACCCCTTTATTCCCTTCAAATATATCCTTTCTGGTATTTGCTATTACATATCCTAATCTTTCATAATCTCCTACTTTACCAAGATCTTGATATTTCCTTATAGCAGTGATGAAATTTTTCTCAGCTTCCTCCTTATTATTCTCATCAAAGAATATATTCATATTTGTAGAAATCTTCTCTGCGCTGTCACAATAGGAATCGTCAACGATTATAGTTATAATGTTGTTTTTCATAAAATCTGTTCTTAGATTTTCCTGAATCACTTCTTCATTTTTGATCTCATATTTCTTTCCCTTTAAGGTTATGGTTTTATTCTTATGCATATAATCAGTAATAGTGGAGAGGGTTTTAGTAAAGTTAGAGGTTATAAGCACCTGATTTTCCTTTAATTTAATTGGCTCCTCACCCTTAAGCTCTCTAAGGCCATTATATTCAGATATTTTCACGAAGGAAACTTTAAAGTCTTTATCCTCTAGAGCTTTGTCAAGGGGCATTAAATCTGACAGCATAGTTCCATCACTATATTCATCAAAGGATGCTGATTTATCATTGCTTCCAAGCTCTATATTCATAGCTTTAAACGTCTCCTGAATATCAAGAGGGTTTTTATTTTCCTCTTGTGTTAAGTATTTAAAAGCAGTTGCATCATAGGGTGTTGCCTCCTTCAGTCCGGAAACCAGTGCATCTTTAAAACTAAAGCCTGTAGATAGTGTCACCATAGTTATAAATAACATTAAACATATAACAGACATGGATAGAAAATTAGTTTTAATCTTGCTGTTAAGCTGCTTAATTGTAAATATGTTCAGTTCCCTAAAATATATCCCCCTGCTTCTTTTTAATATATCTATTAAAAATCCTGAAAGACTAAAGAAAAATAAAATTGTTCCTACAATTCCAAGAGCTATTGCAATGAGTACCTTTGGATCTTCTATATCAAGACCCACCTCTAATATAAGCTTATAAGCTAATCCAAGCACTGCTGCAGCTGCAGCAAAAATAATCACATAGATAACAGGATGCTTCATTTTTATTTCTTCATTTTTTCTTCCCATAGTAAGTAAATCTATTATTTTATATTTTGAAATTATATAGGTATTAAATATCATCACTAAAAGGAACATTATTCCAAAGTATATCACTGTCTTTCCTATAGCTGCCGAAGAAATTATAAATTTATAGCTTGTCATATTAAATTCAAAGAGCTTTGCCACTACAAAGGAAAGTCCCTGGGATATTATAAGTCCTATTATTAAACCGCTTACTAAAGAAAGAATTCCTACCATAAGGGTTTCTAAAATTAGTATCCTGGAAATCTTCGATTTACTCATCCCTAAGATCATGTATATACCAAGCTCTTTATTTCTCTTTTTAACCAGAAAATTATTAGCATAAAGGATAAGTCCACCAAGAATTACTGCCACAAACACAGATACATAAGAAATCACTGTAGTTATAGTATCAAGCACCTGAGCTCCGCTATCCATAGCCTCTACCATGGCCTTTTGTGATTCTATGGAGTTAAAGCTGTAAAATATGCATACTGCTAAGGTTAGAGTCAAAAAGTATATGGTATAATCCTTGAAGCTCTTTCTTACATTTTTTGCCGCAATTTTAGAATACATTGTTGTCATCCCCTCCAATTAGAGTTATTACTTCAATTATTCTATTAAAGAACTCCTTTCTGCTATCCTCTCCTCTTACAAGCTCAGTAAAGATTTTTCCATCCTTAATAAATAGAATCCTGTGGGCATAGCTTGCAGTAAAGGCATCATGGGTAACCATTAAAATTGTTGCATTTAAATCCTTATTTAAGCTTTCAAATCTTTCAAGAAGAAGCCTGGCAGACTTTGAATCTAAGGCTCCTGTTGGTTCGTCAGCAAGAATTAAAGAAGGATCTGTAACGATTGCTCTTGCTGAAGCTACCCTCTGCTTTTGCCCTCCGGACATTTGATAAGGATATTTCTGTAATACATCCTCTATGTCTAAATATCCTGCAACCTCCTTAATTTTTCCATCTATTTCAGAAGTCCTTTCCCCCTTAATAGTTAAGGCTAAAGCTATGTTTTCATAAGCAGTCAAAGTATCAAGGAGATTGAAATCCTGAAATATAAAACCAAGCTCCCTTTGTCTGAAGCTATCAAGGCTCTTAGATTTTAATCTGGTAATATCCTTATCATTGATTATTATTTTTCCTGTGGTCACCGTATCAATGGTAGAAATACAATTTAAAAGTGTAGTCTTCCCGCTGCCTGAAGGGCCCATAATGCCGACAAATTCACCTTCATCCACCTTAAAGCTTATGCTATCTATAGCTTTTGTGACATTATCCTTATTTCCATAATATTTTTCAATCTTTTCAACAGTTAAAATGTTCTTCATACTTATCATCCTTTCATTTATTACTTCACTAAAATTATTTTAATAAATTTATAACATATTATGTGCCTTAAAGCTCTTCTCATCATACCCGGCAAATATAACCAAACATACTACCTTTATTAACTCATATATCTTTATCACACAAATCATCTCCTTGTATGAAGCTTATGAGTTTATTATATAGTCTGCTCTACATATTACATATGGATTTACTTTTCATTTAGATTACATTTTTGTAATATAAAAAAGCTTAACAACATATTTGAATGTTGTTAAGCTTCTTGTAATAAAACTCTTTTCAAAATATAATGCTAAACTATAATTTATTTTATAGATTAATACTGCTTATGATGGCTCTCCTAAGTTATGCTAAATTATATTGCCTAGATTTCTTATCTATTATATTGATGCTCCATTTTCTCAAAGAAATCCACCTTTGGTTCAAGGAACTTAAATTTATGATTGTCGCCATCTTCAAAATAAGAATTAAGAGGGTCAAGAATTTTATCCCAATTCCATAATTCATCATCAATGTTAAGGTAATCTTTAAACTTTTCGCAGCCTTCCGGTGCTATGGGATGAACCAGTATTGCAATTACTTTGCAGGCATAAAAGCAATCTGCTATTACTTGTTTTTTTAATTCTTCATTTTTAATATTATTAGCCCAATGTTTGTTTATTTCTCTTATATAATCGTCAAGAACGTAGGATATCCTGTGGAAGTCATGGTTATACATATGCCTTTCGTATTCCAGTACTGTTTTTTCTGTTGATTCTATTATTTTTTTGCTTACTTCTTCCTTAGGAATATTTTCATTTATGCTTTGTAAGGTATAGAAGCAAGAACGGATAAGCCTGTTAAATACATTTGTCAGAAGGTTTCCTTCCTTTAAAACCGGATCTGCCCCTGCTTTTTCCTCTTCCTGCATATAAACTTGAGGCTTGAAGCCAACACTTTTTGAAGATAATCCTAAACTCATAAAATGCATACGTAATTGGTCTTTTGAATAATGTTCTAATAATTCATCTGCCATTGGAGGCTTAACCTCTGAACTGCTGCTAGCTTTTTTATCCATAAACAAAAGGTGTTTATTAGGAATTATATGGGGCAGCTTAACTTTAGAAACATCTACCACTTCACCTTTAGGTATTTTTAGTCCAATAAACATTGCCATTTCAGCGATAGAATAGAAATAAATATTGTCTTCACCTATAAATTGATACACCATAGAATCTTCATCATTCCACCAGCTATTCCAGCTTTCAGGATTTTCCCCTATTGACTCTAAATATGCTTTTGTGAAGGATATAGGTGCCCATAGCGATTCCGGCCATACCCAAAAGGTTAAATCCTTCAATTCATCTCTGTCCGGAACCTTTACTCCCCAGGAGATATTTCCTGATAATCTAAAGGGAACTAAAGTTTTACCGCTTGTATAGTTAATGCTCAAACTATCTAATATCTCTTTAGCTTTATCTCTATCTTCCAGGTCTTCAAAAATGAAAGCAACAAAAGATTTCTTTTCTTCATCTATTGTCTCATGTTTTGGGAACTTATCTTCTAACTCACTGAGATCATCAATATATTTTCTTGGAATATAGATTAATGGCTTTTTTAAAAATTCTTCTATAGCTTTAAGCTCATATTTTCTTCTGTTAGTGTTTTTCTTCAAAAACTCATTAAGGTCATTCATTATATCCATAGAATCCTCTAAAGTAAAGTACCAGTTTTCTACACTCTTTAAAACAGGCTTTTTCCCGGATAATGTACTGATAGGGTTGATTAATTCTGATGCCATATATTGATGTCCTAAGGAACACTCTTCCGCATAGGCCCTATGAGAATTGCATCCAGCAATAGGGCACTTTCCAATTACTTGCCTTCCGTTAAGAAATACCTTTTTCTCTTCATCATAAAATTGTAATGCTGACATCTTTTTTATATATCCATTTTTAAACAGGGTGTTAAACACTTCTTCTGAGGTTTCATTATGAAATTCTCCGGTTCTTCCAATAGCGGAAGCACCAAAAAGATTCAAACTTATATTGTAATCCTCCAAGGTTTTCTTTTGACTTAAATGATTACACTCAACATAATCCTCTATGGTCTTTTCATAGCCCTCTTCCTTTAGCTTCCTATAGCTTTCAAGAATAGGTGAACCATAACAATCTGTACCGGATATAAAAATTACATTTTCTTTCCCTATTCTATCTCTTAAAAATCTTGCAAATATATCTGCATGTATAAACATTCCTCCAACATGACCAAAGTGAAGGTTTTTGTTTCCATAAGGCATTCCAGCAGTAATTACAGCCTTCTTTGGAAATATCGGTCTTTCATTTCTTTCTAATCTTTTACTTATCATATTCTTCACTCCTTAAAAATTTAGCTATAATTTTTTACGTCAAAAAGCCCCTGTAGAAATATATCTACAGGGGCAAAAATTCTATTTTGCGGTACCACCCTTTATTCTCTAAAACATCACTATTTTAGACTCCTCAAGTACACCATCTCCCTAAAACTTTAGGAAAAATCATACTCCAGTTCTGTAACGTGAACGGACGTCATAGTATCACTCATAATAAATTCTTATAAGATCCGTATGCAGCTCCAAGACTTGTTTCATTATAAACTCATAGCTTCCTCTCACCAAACGGAAACTCTCTGTGTACTCCTTTATAACTACTGCTCTCTTCATAGCCTTTATTTTTTATAATTATATCTTTATAAGGGGCAGGTGTCAATTGTAATATTTAGTTATAACCTTAATTGTCTTATAAGAGTATATGAAATTAACACCTTATTTACTTAGCGTAGATTCTCCATGACTATTACAAATGAGTTTTCCACACTTATACTTGTGTATACGTTGTACATAAATATATCATAATTCTATATTACAATTTAACAGTTGAACGTGAGTTACTGGTATCACCTTTCTTATGAAAGGAGGTGATACACGTGAGTAACATACTTTAATATTACTATTTCATATAGAATTATTTTACTAGCACCACTAACATTTATAGTGTTACTTTTTAATAAAAAATAACCATATACAATTATAATATAAATGTATTATTTATCATATATACATCCATACTTCTTATCTTATATTTAACCCTATCTAATTTCCTTATATATACTTTCCATTATCACTACTAAGTTCGATTTTTCTTGTTAGTTACAAACTGTATTTTACTTATTCTACTTAACAAAAAATTGTTGAACAATACTTCTCTTTTTCTTCTAAAATAAAACGAATTTATTTGTGATATTAAAACTACCATTAGAATAGCAAGTAGTACTTCAATGCATTTAGCTACATTCAACACTACAGGTATCTTAAAATATTTTAAAAACATAGGGATTACGGCTACCTGCAATGATGCTATACTCACGGTACTTCCTACATATAAACTTAAATCTAATTCTATGTCTTTTATCCTTTTTTTGGTACTCTCTTCTAATATATCTTTTGATATATCTTTTAAGTTTTTTATATAGTTATCAACTTCTTTTATAGTACTTTCGTCTATATTATTAATCTCTATTTTTTTATTATCCTTAATATACTGCAAAAACTTTTCTTGAACCTCCGAATAAGTACCTTTATTTTTAAAATTTTTTGTCATATATTTTCCTATCTCTTTTAAATAAAATATTAACTCTTCATAAATATAACTAAAAGAAGCACATAAAACTAGGTACTCCCTTCTCTCTTTTTAACTAGTATGACATTCATTACAACAATAATAACAACCATTACTTTTTATATAATATTTTTTAGCTTCTTTTACAGCATTTTTACATGTATTAAACGCTCCTAAATATAAAGAATTTTCTCGATTAGGTTTATGTCCACAAGTAGACTTGTGAACCTCATGGTCTCCATTTGTTTGTACATTTTTATTTACGTAGTATAAATCCATATTAAATCCCCCTTTCTTTTTTTGTTACAATTAAAGTTAAATCTATTGTTATAAATATAATACCATTTTTTTGTATAAATGTATCGTTTGTGTAATATAACAATTACTATTTTACGATACTTAATCAATCTATATGATGTGATTTATATATTGGGGAATAGCTTCATCCAGTATTCACAGTACCTATAATAGTATTCCAATATCTTGTGATGTTTATTGTAAGATAAAATCACCAAAAATTGCAAATAGGTTTTCCAGAATGTCTCAAGCGGAAATTCCATAATATTGCAAAGAATCCATTGCAGGCATAAACCAATACATATATCCTTGTATCTGCACCAATAAGATTACCGGGAGGAAAGGAGAATACTTACAATTAATCATATATATGATATCAGATTTAGATTCTTCGTTAAAGGAGAAAACGTATCGCAGATTACAGATACACTGCATCTGGACTGGAAAACAGTACGGAAGTATGTAGACATGACAGATTTCAACCAACTGGCTCCGAAGCCAGCTTCGAGCTATCGATTCTGCCCAAAACTAGATCACTACAAGCCAACAATTGATGCTTGGCTTATAGAGGATAAAAACGCACCCCGTAAGCAGCGGCACACCGCTAAAAGGGTTTTTAAGAGGCTTCAAAAGGAGTTTAAGGATTTTGACTGCTCCTACCGTACAGTTGCGTCATATTATACCGTTAAGTGTAATGAGTTGCTTAAGGATAGATTTGAAGGGTATCTTCCACTGGAACATCGACCTGGTGAGGGGCATGAAAAAGGCAACGTAGAGAATAAGGTCGGTTATCATAGGAGGAACCTCCTGGTTCCTATGCCTCGCTTTATATCACTTCCTGATTATAATCGGCAGCTCCTCGCAATGTGCGAGGAGGACGCTAACAGAGAACACTACCGACATGACCAAACTATAGAAGAGCTTTTTGCTGAGGACTTAAAACACTGCAATGTTCTTCCGGAAATCTCCTTTGACTTAAGCGGTAGTAGAACCGTGACCACCAACAGCTGGGAGAAGTTCTATCTCCACAAAGGTATGCATGAATATTCAGTTTCACCAAAACATTCTAATATGGTGGTTAATTTAAGACTAACCTCATCCCATGTCACTATTTTGGATGAGAACTATCGAGAGATTGTCACTCATCGACGCCTTTACGGTGATTCAAAACAGCAGAGTATGTAATGGCTTCCGTATTTGAGGCAGCTTTCCATACGTCCCAGAGCTTTAAAATATTCAGGAATATACGATTTGATGCCTGAAGATTTAAAATCTTATCTTAAAGGATGTACAAATTCCGAAGTAGGTAAAGTACTTAAGGTTCTCTCGGAGCTTACTGATAGAACAGGTTTTGACAGTGCTGTAAATACAGTCAGACAAGCATTGTGTTATGGAGCTTCTGACGCAGATAGTTTAAGAAATCTATACCGCCGTCTGTATACAGACGTGCCGGAGCTGCCTCCTATGACGTTGAGTCCAGGAATCCCTAAAATGGAGCAGATGCCAACAAATCTTGTGGAATACGATACCTTCCTGAAAAATGGAGGTGCAGTAAATGTTCGATAAAGAGATAGAAAACTGCTGCAAGACTCTCCGGTTTAGTCACAACCTAGCGGATATGGCGCAGACTACTAGAATCCAATCAGGAGTATCTGTACAAGCTTCTTTCAGCAGAAATAAGCTATAGGGAACAGATCCGAATGTCAAAGCTGGTTAACACCGCCGGTTTCTATACAGTTAGAACCTTTGAAGAGTTTCGTTTCGACGAGGTACAACTTCCCTCAGATCTTACTCCTCAGAGCCTTGAGTCTCTTGATTTCATTTGACAGATAAAGAATATAATAATGTATGGTCGGATAGGCAGAGAAAAACAATACTTTCCACCGCCATAGGCATAGCCGCGTGCAATAAGGGAATTCCCGTTAAGTTTTATCGCACTGCTGCACTGATTAATCAACTTTCAGACGCGAAGAAAGCCGAGACACTTGAAACCCTACATAAAAAGTTGAATAAAGCTTCAGTCATTATTCTTGATGAGTTTGGTTATGTTCCCTATGCTCTCACTGGTTTTCAGCTGTTTTTTGATTATCTTTCAGGGATACATGAGCAGAAGTCAGTTATACTAAACACAAACTTGGAGTTTTACAGATGGATAAACGTGCTTTATAACGAGCAGATGACTGCGGCCTTGGTCGGCAGGCTTGTGTACCACTATCACCTGATATTGTTTCCATGATAGAATAATCATCTCAGAGAAGC
>NZ_CCXI01000143.1 GCF_000820705.1 Clostridium polynesiense
ATAATCATCTCAGAGAAGCCAGTATTAATGGGCTTTACAGCTCAATATCAACACCTAATTGATATTCCTAATATTGAACGCTTAAAATTAATGAAATACTGAACTAATGCCAGCAATCCTAAGACTTTCAACCTATTTTAGATATGGAAGCCATGGCTTGCAACACTCTGGAAATTCCATATTCAATATTCCCCATTATTAAATTGGAACTTTTTTTAAAAAGTACCTGCAAAAGAATCTGTTACTCCCTACAACCTTGGAATATATCTTTCAACTAACGTTATAGTATTTTTATAAAGACTAAAATTAATTCCTATGTAAGTCTACTCCTTTTTTCAATGCTTTTACAAACGAAATTTTAATTATTTTCTTTATCTCATTTTACACATAGCAATAAGACCTATAGATTTTTTTCTCTATAGGTCAAGTATATAATATATAATTAGAAATATGCTTATCGCGCCAAACTTATCCATTTTTAGGAAACGAATCAGTCAAATAAGATTTTAATCTTACTAGAAATTTTATTAAAATTCAATATTATAATAATTGTTTAAAATATTATCTATAGCGTAATTATCCTTAGTATTTATTATTTTTTCCTTATCTTGTTCAGATATATCAGGAATAGAAAAACTTTTAAGATAATTTTTCGCAAAAGATTTATATCCATTGGAGTAATCTTTACTTGTATGTTTTATGTAGTACCAAAATATACTTGATAAGAGTATCTTCTTCAAAAACTCTAATTCATTATCATCCTCAGAGAATAGTGCATATCCACAATAAAATAACATATCTTCTTGCTTGCAAATTACTGCTAAAGGTTCCTTAGACATATATGGGAGAAGTATTTTCTTGCCTGTATTATTTAAACCTTGCGTTCTTCCGAAAGCGTACCATTCTGGGTATTTTTCTTGCTTCCCCTTATCTCTTTTCGCTAGTTCATCTTTTATATCTAATAGATATTTATAAGTTTCTGGAAACTTCTCCATAAATGATGCGATATTAATGATGGAAAAAGCGTTCTTTATAATCTCATATGGAAATATTAGTTTCTCGCTTTTTATTTCAAGATCTTCTTCATTTTTTATGACATTAGGTTTAATTATATCTCTACAAATTTCCTTTTCAATTAAATATTCTTTCCCATTCCTTAATAAAATATAATGATTATCCAATGTAGCTTGTGGTGTAAAAATATAAAGCTCATTTTTTAATGTTGCAATCCCATTCTTGATTTTATAATCACCCAATTTTCTTTTAAATGATTCAAGTATGGCAATATTTGTATTAACTTTCGAATCACCTAATTTCCACCCCTTCATATAATCCAAATCTTTCACACTTATGATATTAAAATTATTATTAATATTCACCAATTCATCTAAACTGAGATATTTCAGCATACTTTTCCGGTTCTTTTTGTTTATAATCGTAATACAAGTATAGCTAGTAACCCCTTTAAACATTTGATTATCTCTAAAATTAACAATTTTAAGATTGTATTCTCCATCAGTTAGGTACTTTCTTAAATTTCTACCATTTAAACTATGCAAATACGAATTAATAGATATATATCCTAATTTTCCACTATCATTTAAAAGTTCTATGCCTAATTGAAAGAACGGTATATATAAATCAGTATTACCTATTTGAGCAACATACCACTTCTTTAAATTATCTTTAACTGATTCACTTATATTTTTTATTCTTACATATGGAGGATTACCTATTATAAAGTCAAATCCTCTATTCTCAAGTCTATGATTAAATAATTTCTTCCAATCTAATTGCAAAGCATCTGCAGTTATCAGATTAAAACAATTTTCAGATACAATTTCTCCATTTTCTAATGCATTAATAGTTAATATTACTTTAGCTTTTTCTATATTGTGTTCATATATATCCACCCCGAAAATTGCCCTTTTATATATATCCTCATAACTAAATAAATACCTTTTTCTCAATTCATTAGAAGCTGTAAGCAGTAATGAACCGCATCCACATGATGGGTCACACATTGTTGGGTATGTTGCTCTTGTATAGTCCGATAATAGCTCATTTATAATAAAACTCTTTACTTTTGGTGGCGTAAATACCATTCCATTCTGCTTCTTTTCCTCTTCAGGGATAAGTAATTCGAATATATTTACCAAGTTCTCAATATTTAAATTATTGCCAAAACTTTCAACCACTTTAGATACTTTCGTATATATCAAACTATCCAAATTACCACAGTAATCTTCGAGAAAAGTACTCTTTTTAACATTAATGTTATTAATATCTAAATATTTATTTACTATAGCCTTTTCAAGTTCCTCAATATTGTTTTTATCTACTTTAGTTTTTTTAGTCAAATTTTTCACTAGGTTTCTTAAGTCCATGTTTATCAACTCCTATTAGGATAAAACGTATTTAAAAGTGAATTACACTCTTTTAGCATACGAAAAGATAATATAAAGGTAGGTCCAACTTATCTATCAGATCTTCCGACGCTATTAATTAAATTAACCTCATCCTTTGTCAATTCATATAAATCGTAGACTAATTTATCTAGATATCTCCACTTTTTCTTAAGCTCTTCATCGACTATGTTGTTTTGTATTTCATTTAATGATAAAAATTTAGTGTTAATAGTGGTTATTTCTTCGTATACCTTAGAGAACTTCTCTAAAAGTGTAGTATCATTTTTTAACTTAAGATAAGGAAGTGGTAAGGTTTCAATGAATTGCCTATTTAATTTCTTATAACCATTACTCTGAGGATTAGCAATTGCTTTTGCCATTACACTAAATAATGTTGAGTTAATTATGCATCCAATTGCCTTCAGAAGCTGTTCATCTCCATTATGTAAACTTAATCCCCACATATTAGCATTATCCAAATAAATCCCATCAGTATTAATAATCAATGTCGCTATAGTTTCTTGTGCCGTCATTGGAAATATTACTCTATCTTTTCTGAAAGAAGCGTGATTCTGTTTTCTAGTAAATAGATGCCATTTCTCATCTGTTTTTTTTGTTCTAACGTTAGCCTTAATCAAAGCCTTGTTATTCGAAAGGTATCTTCCGCACTTAGGGAACCTTGTTGTAAAGTCAGTAAATAAAATTGGTTTAGTTTCATTACCGTCTTCATAAGGAAATATAGCATAATAAGTTGGTTGAACTTCTTGTAGTGCCTTAAAGGTTCTATTGCATAATAATGGTCTACACGATCCAAGCTCTATCTCTACATAATCATTAAGTCTATTATGACCATGAATAATGTTATCTATTATCCTATCAGCCTTAATATGGTAAATATCATTCCATAATACTTGTATTCCAACCTCAATCTTAATATTTGGATTTGACTTTATATCTGCAAATTTCTTTTTTAGTTTATTAACAAGTTTTAAGGTCTCAACATCTTCAAAATTCCAGGTAGGCATATCTAAAAGATCATAATCATATATCTGAAAATCACCTTCGAATTCAGCTAGCTTGTTTTCTAACAGAGCTCCATCGCCATTTATCTTTAAATATTTAAAATTTGAATTTTGACATTTCGTTAGTTTTAATATAGCAACATAAGTAGTCCTCTTCCTAAATATAGTCTGTGAATCAAAATCTATTATTGTATGAACATATTTATTATTTGATAAGTATCTTCTAGCTTTATCTGCATATTCCGTTTTGAAAAATCTTTTTTGCATAATAATCCCAAGCACACCAATATCATTTAAAAATCCTATGCATCTCTCTACAAAGTATATTGATAAATCGGCCTTTTTTTTATCTGTACTATATACTTTTGCAAAGTAATTTCTCATGTTAGGTGTTAGTTCAATAAATTTTCTAGTTTCAACATAAGGTGGGTTACCAATAATGAAATCAAAGCCTCCATTCTGTGTGAACACACTGGATAATCTTATATCAGACTTTACATCGAAGGCTTTCATAAGCATCTTCTCTTGTATTTCTATATTAGGAATTAAACTATAGATATCTGTTCCAACCAAAGTGTTACCAAGGACTATGTTATTTCCCAAGCTTTCTAAAATCTTACTTCCGAATAAGCCCAATTCTTCATTTATCAAATAATTTTCATTGGTATCTATTAGTTTTAATGCTACAGACATTTTAGCTATTTCAACTGCTTCTGGGTCTAAATCCATTGCATAGATACAATTGTTAAATAAAGTCTTCTTTAAATCATTTTTTAAATAAATTACTTTATCCTTTACAATTATTTTTTCAGAATACGTATCCGGAAGCTTTTTATTTATATAAAGTTCTTTAACTTTTTCTTCTAGAGCCTCATATATTGATAAGATAAATGTTCCACTACCGCAAGCAGGTTCCAATATCTTTATCTTTAATAAGTCTTCAATATTATCAATTGATTCTAATCTCTCTGCCATTGTACTCTGAACTATAAAATCCACCATGTATTTTGGAGTACTTATAGCACCTTGTTGCTTTGAGTACTCAGGTTTATATCTTTCAACTACATTACCTCTTGGATCTATTTCTAACTTTATACTTAAAAACTTCTCATACATATCTGCCAATAATTTTATTGGTATAACATCGAATCTATATGGAGTACTATTAGAATACAAACTGCTTACGAAGTCAAAAAAAATATAATTATCTATTTTAAGTTTGTTCATAATAGGTACAATCCCAAATATTGGACCATCATAATGCTTATAAAAATCATTTATACAGTACTCATTAAACTTTTTCCAAAATCCATCTTTGATACACTCTAAGAGTAAACCATCCTTTTCAATTAGCTTTGCTTCACAAATTCTAATAAACACTATTCTATTTATAATTAGTTGTGCTAAGTTATTCAATATACTACTGTTAGCCTTAATTAAATCTTTATTATTATTTAGTATATGCTGTGCTAATATAGTTTTAAAATTAACAAGTTTTTGTGCAAATGCTTCGTCTAAGGATTTTATATTTTTAATCTTTAGTGATTTTAAGTATCCATCATAACTTCCTCCAAGAACAGCTTCTCTATCTAAGAAACCATATAATAAATCAAAATTATGCAAGTAATTATCTATATGTAAATATATTCTTCCATTACTTACGTCATCATCTGGGCTAGGTACATAAGAACAGTCATATATTGATAATTCTTCAAAGTTACTAACTATAGAATATCGTAGACCTGACGACCAACCATAAGACTTAACCTGAAACGCAACATTGTCATCTGTGTCTACTCTAACATCTAAATCTTTAGCATCAATGTAGAATAATTTATTCTTGTTGTACATAAATGAATAGTCAGGAATCTTATGTTTTGATTGTATCTTTTCCAAGTTAATACTTTCTTGCTTTGATAGTTTTTTTTCTTGTACTACCTCTAAAGTATTATTAACATCCCAACCAAATATCTTTACAAATTCATTTATCCACCCTCTCATAGTCTGCTCAGTTGCATATTCTAATTTATTTTGAGACTTGAATTCCCTATATTTTAATATCAATTCAGCTAATAAGCTCTTTTTAGTTTCTTTATTCATAAAATATCCCCCCATGTAGTATTGTATCATACATAAGGCTAATATTATGCAATAAAGTTTAGAATCACTATACTATATATTTATTAGCAGAATTAACCGACTAAAACAAGGCACATTAAACTTATATGCCAAAAAATAAACGTCACTTGTGATATAATTATTTCTTAAAGAAACAAGTTACTTGTGGTACGATTACTTTTGAATTACTCTAAGATAATATTATCTATCGTGGTTTTCGATAATATCAGTAATTTATAACCTTTAATCAAATTTAGCAAAGAACTCATTTATAATACGGCTCCTCTCAATAATCCTAATCACCCCAAAAAGCTGATGGTGAAAAGTCATTTTAGAAAAGCAAAGCTTATAATCCATCTTCTTGATTATTTCCAAGGAAAGCCTTAAGGATCTTCATATAATAAAGGTAATGCCGCTTATACCCCTAGTGTTTAAAGCCTAAATAAAGAAATCAAACTCCTCTGAAGAAAGATCTTTTCCTTTAGATTTAAAGCTATCACATAGGAATTATCCTCTATGTGCTTTAGTATAGATTTTCCTTAATTTATCTTTATCTGCTCTTCTTCTTTTTCTGAAGCATTATCCGGTGTCTTTTCTTCATTTGATTCTATAATCTCCAGTTTGCAGTATCTCTGAAGGAATTTGCTGTATACCTTTCAGATCCTGTAACATCTATAATTGCAGTTTCTATTACTGTAGCTATCTTTACAGTGCATTTTAAGAGGATTTTAGCTAAAAATTCAGAGGAAGCTGCTATATAGTCATAGTAAAATTTGAAAAGCTTAGTTCTCTAAAAAGGCGGTGACACATAGTCACCGCCTTCTAATTTATTTCTCTATTAACTTTTCCTAATATTACTTCCAGTTTTCAAGTATATACTTTTCAGCCTCAGTGCACCACAAACCCTTATTCTTCTTTACTATATCAGCAAGCTCAGCAAAGCGAGGATCTGTCTTTCCCTTTTCTTCAAAATCTTCAATTGCAGTAAGCTCCATATTAATGTGGGTATATATGAGCTTCTTTCCACCAGGAATCTTTGGAAGGTTTAAGGTTGTTTCTGCAACGCTGTCAAGGCCTCCAATATGTGTTAGCATAACTGCTGGATTAATCAGCTTTTGTTCAGTGAGCTTTAAGGACTCAATTAAATCGTCAGTGTTTCCCCCTGTTGTTCCCATAATGTGAGTTGAGGCATAGTGAACATTGTAATAGTTGATTTTCCCTGAGAACTCTGTGTCTGTAGGTCCTGCAAAGAAGTTAAGGCATCCGTCTCTTCCAAGTATTTTATCCGCTTGTTCTACAACAGATTTTACTGGAGCAAAGGCAAATACATCATCAAAGCCTGTACCTTCAGTAAGCTCCTTTAAATATTCAGCTGGATTCTCTAAATCTTTAGTATTCACAAATATTAGATCAACTCCGCAGCTCTTAGCTTCTTCCTTAGAAAATATCTGATCTGCTCTGCTTAGTCTTCTGTCATCTACATCAGTAACAACCAATAATCCCGGCCTTCTATCACAATGAAGAGCATAGTCTATTGCTCCAAGTCCCATTGGGCCGGCTCCGGCAAGAATCGCTGTCTTTCCGCCTTCCTTTATTCCCATATGATGGACATACTTACCCATCTCAGTATGATAGTTTGCATGGAATGCTCCAATTATGCAGGACATAGGCTCTGCAAGGGAAGCTTCATAGTATGAGTCTCCATCATAGTTTAATAAACAGCCTAGCTCCATAACCTCTTGAGGAATCACTGCGTAGGTAGCATCTCCTCCAAAATACATATAGGAGTAGCCTGGTGATGCCATGCTTCCTTTATAGTTTAAGGCTGGCTGCTGAGCAAATTTTGTTCCCGGCTTAAACTGATCCCGCCACTTCTTTCCCACCTTAACTATATTTCCTGCAAATTCATGTCCTATAATTATAGGATTTTCATGGACATCCTTTGGCACTCTTTTATGGTTCTCGCCAAGAATTGCACACTTGTAGCTGGACATGCAGATGCTGTCTGATATGATCTCAACTAATATTTCATCCTCCTTTATTTCAGGAAGCTCAAACTCTTCTAATCTTAGATCATTTGCACCATATAATCTAACTGCTTTAGTTTTCATAATAACTACCTCTTTTCTATAATTTTATATATTCAAATTTCACGTTCTTTTTAAGCTCTAAAATATCCTTAAGCTCTGCTGGCTGAGTTCCCGAGGTCATAACATTAGCAGCACTTACAGCAGTAGCCAGTACAACAGTCTCCTCCATTGAATACCCTTTTTCAGAAGCTATTGACAAGGCTGCCACCATTGAATCTCCGGCACCAACGGTGCTTTTAACAGGAACCTTTAGTCCTTCAGAGCGGACTATCTTATCCTTGTCTATAAATAAAGCTCCATCTCCGCCGAGGGATACAACAATTCTCTCTACTCCATAATCATGAAGCTTCTGAGCTGCTTTAACTACTTCCTCAAGGCTTTCAAGGTTTTTACTACAAAGCCTTTCAAGCTCGTGGATATTAGGTTTAATTAAGTATGGACCCGCCTTTAAGCCTTCCTTTAAAAGCTCACCATCAGCATCTAAAATTACCTTTGCTCCAAGCTGTCTGGCTCTTTTTATCCATGTACCATATATATCCTTGGGCACTCCAGCAGGGGTGCTTCCTGATAAAACTAATATGGCTTCATCCTTTATTGCCCCGAAAATGCTTTCTTCAACCTTAGTCAAGTCCTCAGCTGCTACAACACTTCCCGGTTCATTTATATCTGTATTGCTGTGATTTATGTTATCTATAATCTTCAGATTTGTTCTTGTTTCTCCTTGAATAAAAATAAAGTCATTTTCAATATTTAAGGAGTCCAAATAGGCTTTAATAAACTCTCCATTTTTTCCTGCAAGAATTCCAAGTGCTCTGCTTTCTCCTCCAAGACTTTTGATAACCTTGGAAACATTGATTCCCTTTCCTCCTGCATCTACTCTGATTGAAGAAACTCTATTAACACTGCCTGTCTTAAAATCATTAATTTCAACGGTTTTATCTATTGCAGGATTTAAGGTTATAGTAATAATTTTAGTTTGTTGTGAAGGTTTCATATATATAGTTCACATCCTTTGTTGTCTTTAGCTTATTAAGGCTTTCCTCATCTTCATCGCCAATAACTGTAGCTATATTTGAAAGAATATCCATGTGTTCATCTCCAACACCTGCTATACCAATGACAAGGTAAGCCTTTTCCTCACCAAAATCAATTCCTTCCGGAAACTGAAGCACTACTATACCGGATTTTTTAATGAAATCTTTTGCTCTGCCTACACCATGGGGAATTGCAACTCCACAACCAATATAGGTAGTCAGATCATCTTCTCTTTCTATCATTGCCTCTATATAACTTTCATCAACATATCCGCTTTCAACCAGAAGCCTGCCTGCCATCCTTATAGCTTCATATTTATTCACTGAAGGCTGATTAAGCTTTATATTATCCTTTTTTAACACTTCATTTTCTGTATTATTGCTTGCACTTACTGCTGCAACCATATCTTCTTCTACACTTCCTCTTTTATTATTAAAAACTGAAAAAAATTTAAAACCCATGATGCTCCTCCTTTGCTGCGCCTAATTTATATTCATATCGTAAAATTCTTCTAAATAGTTGTTAAGTTTTTTATAGACCTCTTTCTCCGATCCCTTCTGCAAGCTCACTAAGAAATCTGGCGCTTCAATTAACTTGCTGCTTAACAAACTCATTATTTCTATATGCTGCTTATGACAGTGCTCTGGAGCAAGCATTATAATTACTAATTTTATCTGCTCATTCTCATCTTCAGAATTTAAGGAATACAATACCTTATTAATCCTCACTGCTCCAAAATATAGCTTATCTACTCCCGAGGTCTTGCAGTGGAGTAGTGCTGCACCAAAACCGCTCAATACAGTACTGCCTTTTTCTTCCCTTTCAATTAAATCCTTTTGTATCTGCAAAGAATTCTCTTTATCTGTAGAAAGTTTGCTGCTTACTTCTTCAATTACTTCCTCCATGGTGCTGAAGCCTGCATAATGGTACAGGAAGAAATTATTTAAAACCTGCAGTATACCTTCTGCGTAAATATTTAATCTTGAAAGCTTCTCCTTTAAATCAATTGTACTGCTTTGAGTTTTTACATTATCTGCGGGCTTATTTTTTAGCTGTTTTATTAAAGCTTCCAGCTTATCCTTGTCTTTATCAAATAATAAAGGATTTACCACAACTACCGGAAGCAATACTGCTTCTATAGGCACTGTAGAAATAATAAAATCTACACCCTTGTCTATTAGCCTGCTTTCCTTTACATGCAGCGATGATATGATATCTACTACCTGAATATTGTCATATTCTTTTTGAATCCTTGTGGCCAAAAGTGACGAAGTTCCCATTCCCGTGGGACAAGAAACTGCAGCTTTAAATACTTTTTTTCTTCCTGAGGTTTTTCTTTCCAGTGCTGCACCTAAGTGCATTGCAATATATGCTATCTCAGAATCCGGCAGCTTCATGCCTAAATAATTTTCAATTGGTACAACGGATTTAGCTGCCAGCATAAACAGCTCTGAATAATGCTCCTTTATTTCCTGAAGCAGTGGATTTCTTATATCCATATTCATCTTAAGCCTGTTTATTGCAGGTTCCAGATGGCTTATAAGTCCTGTTAAAGACTGTTCATCATACTCTAAAAAGCTGCCTGTTTCAACCTCTGCAACCTTAATCATTTCTTTTGCCAGAGCCTCAAGTACAGTGTTTTCCCCTTTGCTTTCGAAGCCCTTTGAGCCTCTTAGATGCATGGTAATATATCCTGTCTCTTGTTCTGGAATCTCTATATTAAACACCTTTGATATTTTTTCAGCCAGGTTAGCTGCTATTTCAAATTCTCCATAACCCTTCAGCTCCTTAAGATAAGCCTTGTCCATGCTTATCTTTTCATTCTTTTTTATCCTTTGAATGGCAAGAGCTAAATGTACAAGTAATCCTATATAAGCATTATCCGTTAAGCTATAATCAAGTGCTTCTTCATGTTCAAATATCAAAGCCTCTAATTTTCTAATTGTGTCTTTTTCTATTAAATTCAATAATCGTTCCCTTGTATTAACTTCTGTAGATAGGCTCTCTCTAATCAAATTCAAAAGCTGTGCTTCATTTATATTTTCATATATTAAATTAGCTATAGCCTTTCTTATTTCAGATTCCTGTCCCTCCATATATACACCAAGGCCAGGTTTTCTAACAAGGTTTAAGCTGTAGTCCTTAAGCCACTCTTCCACTTTATCAAGGTCATGACTTACAGTTCCTTCTGTAACATTAAGCATTTTTGTAAAAACAAAAAGCTTCACAGGTTCATTATTTTGCAGTAATTCTCCAAGAATCATAATCTGTCTTTCCTTTGGAGAATAGCTTTTAACCTCTTTGCCTTCTTCAAGGTCTTCTAAAATAGCTTTTCTTGCCTCAAGATTTCCCTTAAGCCTTATGCCTATACCAGGCTTCTTTTCCAGGCTGCAGCCATAGCTTTTAATCCACAGACCAATACCTCTTAATTCTCTAAGCACCGTTCTGCTGCTTATGCTCAGCTTCTTGGCGATGCTTGAAATGGTCACATATTCATATTCACTGCAAAGTCTTATGAGTATTTTCTTTTGCCTTGCTGTAATCTTAATCTGTCCCATATCAAATCACCACCTACTTAATAATTTAACCGGTTGCGTCAACTCAGTGTCTAATCTGGCGAGAATGTATTAAATATGCTTCATGATCTATCTACACATTTTAAACATTCTCGCTGGATTAGTTTCTAAACAGCACAACAGGTTAGTTTAAAACAAATACGATAATTTTTTATGATAACCTATTAACTAAAGTATCATACTCCGGGCTGTTCATGAAGTTCTTAATAGATATATGCTCTGCATTTGGAGCCTTGCTTCTGGCTCTATCAGTAAGACTTTCATGAGTTACAACTATTTCTGCATCAGCAGGTACTTCATCAATAGCACAGTGAACTACTTCAATATTAAGTCCGGCTTTTTTAAGCTTGTTTCTTAGTGTAGTAGCTCCCATAGCACTTGAACCCATTCCGGCATCGCAAGCAAATATTATTCTGCTTATAGCTTTCTTTGCTGAAACTGTCTTAAGATCCTTAACCTTTTCCTTTGCATCAGCTAATTCTGAATCATCAAGCTTATTAGCGCTTCTCTTTACAAAGTAAGAAGCAACCAGGAAGGAAACTACTGTGGAGATGATGACTCCAGTTAATACAGCAAAGTGCCCACCCTTTGGTGTCATGGTCAATAATGCAAAGATACTTCCCGGTGATGGAGCTGCAACAAGACCTGCTCCTAAAAGACCAAAGGTTAATACTCCACTTGCACCTCCAGCTATAACAGCCAGCAGAAGCATTGGATTCATAAGAACATATGGAAAATATATTTCATGTATTCCACCAAGGAAATGTATGATAACTGCTCCCGGTGCTGATTGCTTTATCATACCCTTTGAAAATACCCAATAAGCTAAAAGTATTCCAAGTCCTGGTCCTGGGTTTGTTTCAAGCAGGAAGAATATTGACTTTCCTAATTCCTTAGCTTCATTGATTCCTATTGGTCCAAGTACTCCGTGATTAATAGCATTGTTTAAGAAAAGAATTTTTGCCGGTTCTATAAATATGGATGAAAGAGGCAGCAAGCCTGCATTTACTATTGCGTGAACTCCATTTCCCAAGGCTTTGTTTAAAGTCTCTACCACTGGTCCTATTCCTGAATAAGCAAGTAGTGCCAGAATCATACCTATAATTCCTGCGGAGAAGTTATTTACAAGCATTTCAAAGCCTGCAGGTATTTTTCCTTCCAATGCACTGTCAACCTTCTTTATTACCCAGCCTGCAGCCGGCCCAACTATCATTGCTCCTAAGAACATTGGTATGGATGCCCCAACTATAACTCCCATAGTAGCTATAGCTCCAAGCACTCCCCCTCTTGTTCCGCCAACCATCTTACCGCCAGTGTAACCTATTAGTAATGGCAGCAAATATTTAATCATAGGGTCCACCAATTTTGCTAAATATTCATTTGGTGCCCAGCCAGTACCTATAAATAATGCCGTAATAAGCCCCCAAGCGATAAATGCACCTATGTTAGGCATAACCATACCGCTTAGAAAACGTCCAAATCTTTGTACATTTTCTTGAGTCTTCCCTTTTGTTTTACTTTGTGGGATAGTTTGTAGATTTGACATTTCACTTTCCTCCCATATATTAACTTCGTAATATATAAAATAGGCTTCTGCAGAATTCCCTTTATTACGTTAATTTAATTATAGTATGTGAAACGTTTTCACTCAATGCTAAGATACCATGGTGGAGTCCTTAGTGATTAGTGACAAAATTAAATAGCGGGTAATTGTCTGTCTTTAAAAAAGAGCCCTTCCATAGCAAACTGAGGAAGTGAATAGATGCGAAGAATTTCCCATTTTATTCTTGTGTTTATCTTCTACATAATTTTGGTATAATTCTAAGGTGATATTTTGAAATACCGTAGTAGGATCGCTGCGGAGGTTTTGAACGTTTTATCCTCCCGGGCTATTGGTGAACTATTTCACTATAGCTATGGGGTAGTATTGGATATGTTTGATATTCTTATAAAATGTATATCTGTTGTTTATGTAATAAAATTAGTTTTAAAGCATAATCTTTTTATACATCATTAAAAAATTAAGATTAAGTTTCTTGGTCTTGATATAGAAGTTAAAAGCAAAAAAAAAAAGTGCTCCATCCAACGAAGATTAGCACCTTTTCTTAATTAACGTTATTAATATCATTCAATAGCCCTAAAACAAAATAAATGTTCTAAGGATTGCTTAGTGTTACCAGCACTAAGCTTTTCTTATTTATATTATATAACATTCTTATAAAAAATAAACTTATATAATTTTTTTATTTAAAAATTTTAATTTCAATAATATAAGTTGAAAATTTCCTATCTAATGTTATTTTAATACCTAATAAATTTATTCACTAGTTAAAATCCGAGTGTCAAATTATTATTTACCAACACTTAAAAATTATTTTTCCCTTTAAATATAGCACATTTTACAAATATTCTATTACTTATGATACGGTATTTTTACTTATAAAAATAGTCTTAAGCAAGTTATATCAATGCCTAAAGCTAAAAACCTCCCTTACTTATGGTACGGTTCACCTTAGCATATATAAAAAAGTTTATATTTTCCCATATACAATATAATTAATATTATTTCAAATTCAAGTTTTAATTATATATTTTTATTAAAAAAAGATAGGCTTTTAAAACCTATCATGCTATTTGCATTTCCAAATTACTTATACATTTAATGTTTTATATCATCATCATTTCTATCCAATAGTTTTCAACTCATTTCATCCACACAAATTGGAGTTTATCATAGACATAATATTAATTAATTCCATTAATCATTCTTTAGTGTTTGTTTTTTATTATCCCAGAATTCTTCTGCCAGTTTCATATATCTAACAACGCTTGCTCCACTGTCTATTGATTCTTCTCCTTGTGCTATTATTTTATTAACAAATTCCTTACTATTAATCATATAGATTTTAGAGCAATAATCATAAATACTATCAAATAACTTCAAATAGGTTTCCAATGCTTCTCTATTGGAAGTTCTCGCACGACTAAGTATAAATTTATCTTTTCCCTCTGTTTGATAATATCTACTTAATCTATATACAAACATATCAAGTCTATCATACTGACACGATCCTTTTACCAGTTGCAAACCACCTGTCATTGGCATAAAAGAGAAATTTTCGAGTTTATGGTACGTATCATAACATTGATCCAATTCATCTAAATAAGCATTGAATTCGTCCCTTTCATAATCACGTCGTAACAATTCCTTAAATTGTTCATATTTTTTTTTGGATTTTTTATCTTTTCCAAAGTTAAAGTCTGTGTCTCCACTCATTTTAAATTTTGGATATTGATTAAATTGCGCATATTTTTTATTAATGTTAATTGGTGCGTAAATTCTAATACCTTGTTTTTTTAAATTATTATAATCAAACTTTTCCCAGAAAGTCCATCTTGAAGGAGTATAGATTTCTTTATATTCGGCCCATGCCTCTGGTGATGCATCATAATCATATTCACTCTCAACAACTTTCAAAATATAACTAGTCATTTTATTTTCCCTCTCCAAATCCCACTTACACACTATATCTTCCAACAAATTACTAGGATAATTATAACACAAGTCAATGATTCTATTTATAAATTTCATATTAACCAAAATTATTAGAACGAATAATTTTGGTTCTCCATAGATATGCTTCATCGCACCCTAAGTAAAAAAGTTTAAAATTTCCCATATACATCATAATCAATATTATTTCAAATTCAAGTTTAAATAATATCTCTATATGAAAATAGCTAGAAAAATTTTTATAATTTTTCTAGCTACCTTTACAATACACCTTTTATCCAATTAGGTATCTTTTTATCAGACCATTTTATCTTTCCCTGTTTTAAATATGCAATTTCTTTTAACATCTCTGTATTATCATATATATTTACTTCATCACATATTTCAATTACATCATTTAGATTTTTTAACGAATCATAATATCTTCTTTCTATATCTTTATCAGGTATTCCATGTCCACCTTTGCTTACCCTAATTTTAACTCTTTCTTTAGCAGCTTCTGGATCTTTTAACCCTACATAATTCATAACTACATGAAAACCCTGTTCTTTTGCAAATCTTATATTCTTCACTATACTTTTTCCAGATAAAGTGGTTTCTTGATTAAAGGATATACCTTCTAAAATATATTCTTTTATTAACTTAATAGCTTCTCTTGCACATTTAATTTGCAGACTATTATCTTTCCACGATCCAAGTCCAGCTACCATTTCATCAGTATTAATTCTTTTTTCATTTTTATTTTCATTATAATATATAGATTTATACATTGAAGTTTTACCTGCACCATTAACTCCTGCAAAAATTGTATATGTTGGCATACTATTCACCTATAACTTTCGCCTGTTCTTTTTGTAATACTAAATTAGATAAGGTCATATAAAAGTCTTGCTCTTCTTTTGTCTTAGCATTTTTAAACAATTCTTTTAATTGGCTATATGAATATTTTTTAAAAACATCATACAGATTAATATCCTTATTTTCCAATTAAATTACCTCCTTCACAAAGCATCTATACAAACATTATATATCAACCTCTATAGACTATAAACCTAATCACTTTTAATTTTGATTCTCCATAGATACGACTCTCTGTAACATCTGTAAGTAAGTCTTTTCCATTTCATTCTTAATTAATATCCTACAAAAATAATTTAAGGTTGGGTTTCAGAAAACTAAGTTAGATAATATTAATAATAAAGTAGTATTTTTTTGCTCTAAAGTTATAAAGTACTTATTCTTTACGGATTTATTTCGCAGTTTTATTGATAAAATCAATTTCATACTGTCCTTCACCGTATTTTCTTTCGTTGTCAATAATAGTACCCTCTGTGAGGGTGATACGCAGAATGATTGAGTTAGGATTATCTTCGTCGCCAACTTCATCGAACCAGCCGAAGATTTTTTTAAATTTCGCTCTGATTTCAGCATTCTTCTCGTCCTTAACCCAACCTAGATTTTCAGCGGTGCCATGAAAAGCATACCAATCTAACCCAGCTACGGAGACCTCGTTGTTCTTCTCAATTTGCAGCATTTTATTTTTTTTGGCGTCTGTAGAAACATAAAATATGCCGTCTTCATAATAAGCGCAAACCATACGGACAGCAGGACGTGGATTACCCTCAGTGTTTGGGAATAGTGATATTGTCGCAAGGGCAATAACTTCTTCTTTACCATTACCACAACGTTCCTCCATAAGTTTCATAGCCTTTTCGTACTTGCTCATTTTAAACTTCTCCTTTTTTAAATTTATTTATATGCTGTAACTATAATCAAACCACCGAAATAATTACACACTTCCTCAATGCTTATAAAAATATACGGTCTTCCGTGTCTGCTCCGGCTTTTGAACCATACCACTGATTGTCGGGATTTTTATTTACTACCGGAATTATCCTTTATTTATCAGCTGCACTGAACTTGTCATAAAACTCACCATTAAGATATTTTCTTAAAGCACAATAAGTCTAGCTGTAAACCTTCCATTTTGCTTCTTTTTTATAAAATTATAAACATTCAAGGTTTCTTTAAATCCTTACCCCGCGATGGTTTCCACATATGTCCAGCATGGGGAACCCCAATCATAATCTAATATATTTTCTATTAATTGATTATTAATTAATTATAAATAATTATATATCACGCATATCATTTGGTAAATCCTTGAAATGTAAAATTTTCTCAACTATATTGTAACTTATGGCAGAGGAAGTATAACATTTCCCACTATCCTATGTTAAGTATGGTGACAACCAGCATATCAAGGAAAAGCTAAAGGGCTTGCCGTCTGCTATTCACAGACAACAAGCCCTTTCAGATGCTTAAACAATTTTTACGTTGAAATATTCACTAACTATTTGGGATCACTTCAACTTTTACTACTATATTTTTTACTTTCTTTAAAGATATTTTCTTTAAAGTATTATTTGTAGTACAGTTCTATCCATCTAGCTTTAAAAATCCTCATCCATTGTTGCTTTAATTGTAAACTCTCTAATTTGTTCTCTACCTGAACTCATTGTTCCTTCAACAATTTCATTTAGCTCTTTATTCATTTCTCTAAAAAGTGATGCTTCAATTACCATAGATAAATTAGTACCTGTAATAAGTTTTACTTTATCATTCACATATTTAGCAGCTGTTTTAAATGGAGTACCACCTAAAATATCTGTAAATATTATTAAGCTATCACAATCTTTTAACTCATTAAGAGCCTTTTTTATCTCATCTTCAAGCATTTCTCCTGTTAGTTCTTGAAGAAAATCAATTGAAATAAAATTCTTTTGTTCTCCAGCTATTAATTTAACAGATGACTCTAATCCACTAGCAAAAGACCCATGTCCTACTAATATTATTCCAATCATTGTCCTATCTCCTCCCTAATAGCCTTAGAAATATTTCCTTCATTTTTCTCTAACATTCTTGATACTTCATCGTAGCCTTTGCCAGTCAGCTCCATTAATATTGCATGCTTAACACTTTGATTTGAAAGCTCTATTAAAGCAGAGGCTCTTTCCATATCACAAGAGGTACTTTCCATTATTATTCTCTTTGATCTTTCTACTAATTTTTCATTAGTAGCTTGTACATCAACCATTAAGTTTTTATATACTTTCCCTAACTTTATCATAGTAGTTGTTGATATGATGTTTAAAATCATTTTTTGTGCTGTTCCTGCCTTCATTCTTGTTGAACCAGTTACAACCTCAGGACCTACTATAGCTTCAATATTTACCTTTGCATGCTTACCTATAGTACTATTGCTTACACAGCTAATTGCTCCGGTAAATGCCCCAATTGAGTTTGCATAATCTAATCCGCCAATTACATAAGGAGTTCTGCCACTTGCTGCAAGGCCTATAACTGTATCTTTCTCTGTAAGACCTAATTCTTTTAAGTCTTCCACAGCTAAATCCTTAGAATCTTCCGCACCTTCTTTTGCCTTAATTATTGCATCCTTTCCTCCAGCAATTATACCTTGTACCAATTCATAAGAAACCCCGAATGTAGGAGGACATTCACTAGCATCAAGAATTCCAAGTCTTCCACTAGTTCCTGCACCAATATATATTAATCTTCCTCCTGTTTTTATTCTTTCTACTATTTCATCAATAAGGGTTTGGATCTCTATATTGCATTTTTTGATTTCTGCCGGAATTTTTTCGTCTTCAGAATTTATTAGGTTTACTATATCTAAAGTACTTAAAGTATCAATATTTATAGTGTTTTGGTTTATTTGCTCGGTCTCTAGCTTCTTTAACTCCATTGTTTATTCCTCTTCTTTAACTATATTATAATCATTTATCTTATCTACATATTTTTTTGTAATAATTTCTGGTCTTGTAATAGCTGTACCAATTACTACTGTATGTGCTCCAGCCTCTAAGGCCCTTATAGCATCTTCCTCAGTATTAATTTTTCCCTCTGCTATTACAGGAGTATCTGTTATAGCAACTATATCTCCAATAAGCTTAATATTAACTTCTTTTATATCTTTTGTAGCTTCTGTATAACCGCTTAAAGTAGTACTAATTATATCTAAATTCAAAGGTAATATGTTTTTTGCTTCTTGTACTGTAGATACTTCTCCCATAATTAATACATCAGGATAATTTTCCCTAATTCTTTTTACTATATCTTCAAACTTCTCATCATTTGGTCTTTTTCTTGAAGTCGCGTCTAGGGCTATTATATCAATACCTGTTTTTAAAATGGATTCAGCACTTTTATAAGTTGGTGTAATATATACATCATACCCCTCATGCCATTCTTTATTTATTCCTATTACAGGCAAATCCACTACTTTTTTAATTGCAGCTATATTATCAGCACCTGTAGCCCTTATTCCAACAGCTCCTCCTTCTTTCGCTGCTTTAGCAAAAGCAGCCATAATTTCACATCCATACATTGGCCAGCCAACTCTAGCTTGGCAAGATACAATTAATCCACCTTCTATTTTTTTCATAACATTATTTTTCATACTAGAACATCCCTATTGCCTTTCCTAATATCCCTAAAATAAAACTAGCAAGTACACAAATATACATTCCCTTTTTATTTTTCTTTAAGATATTGTAAAATCCAAGTACAACTAATACTGGTAATAAAGAAGGTATTATCGAATTAATTAAATCTTGAACTACTATTTCTTTTCCTCCAAACACCCATACATAAGCGATATTAATCTTAACAAAGGAAACAATCATAGCTCCAACCACCATCATTCCTACTATGGTAGCTCCTTCAACAAATTTTTCTAATATATCAGTACTCTTCATCTTAGCTACTAAAGATGTTCCGAGCTTATGTCCATACTTTATGAAATACCATCTGGAAAGAACATTTAGTGCAACGTTAGGCACTAAGAATACTACAGGGCCAAGAACATTTCCTTCTAAAGCCATACCAGCACCTATAGCAGCAAATATTGTCATGAAGGTTGCCTTAAATATTGAATCTCCAATTCCTGAAAGTGGTCCCATTAATGCAGCTTTAGCAGATGAAATTGCTTCAGCAGTAATTGGTTTTCCCATAGCTTTTTGTTCCTCTAAAGCAAGAGAAACTCCAAGAATAGCATTTCCTGTATATGGATGACAATTAAAGAATTCATTATGTCTTAATAACGCTTCATGTAAATCTTCTTGATTTGGATATAATTTCTTAAGAGCTGGAATCATAGCATAACAGAAACCTAATGATGTATATCGTTCATAGTTAATACTTGTCATGCTAAAGAAGCTTCTAATATATGTCTTAACTAATTCCTTCTTAGTTAGAATTCCTCCAACATTTTTCATTGGATCTTCAATTTCTTCCTCTTCATCATCAAAGTCATCAAAATCATCAGCTTCTGCTTTTTTACTATCTCCTCTGAGAGTAAACACTGCTGCAGCTATACCTACCCCAATTAATGAAACTGCCAAAACATTTATTTTAAAGTATACTGCAAATACAAATCCTATTAAGAAGAAAGACCAATATTTTTTAAAGTTCATCATTTTTAATAACATAGCCATACCAACTGCTGGTAAGATACCTGAGGCTACCTTTAATCCCTCAACTAATACTGCCGGCATACTATTAACTACTTGATTAACATATTCACTACCAAAGTTTATAGCTAAAAAAGTTGGTATAAAGAATACAATAAAGAAAGTAATTAGACCTGATAAATGAATTAACTCAACTTTTCTGATTTCACCTTTTTGTAAATACTTATCTGCTATATGCATTAAGAAAATATTTATGTTCCATGCTAACATAATTAATATCTGTGCAAGCATACCAATTGGTAAAGCAAGTGCAATACCTATTTCAGGGTTACCACCATTGGCAATGGCAAATACCGTTGATAACATACCCGCAATCTGTGCATTAGGAGGTACGCTTCCTCCAATAGGAAGAATTCCCATATACATTAATTCTACACTACCACCTACGATCAACCCAGTTGTTATATCTCCCATTAATAGACCAACTATAGCTCCCCCTACCACTGGTCTTGATATCATCCAATATCCATAACCATAATTCTCAACCATTAAAATAGCAATAAAAATACTTAATAATACCACTGTAACTGTATTCACGATTTTTTCCCTCTCCTATCTTATAGTTTTTCTTCTAAATCAATGGACCTATCTGATGGAGTTGCTCTAATTTCCAACTTGACTCCTTCAGATTTTAATTGTCTAAATATGTCTTTTAATTCTTCATCCAAAAAAACAGTGTTAGATATCTGTTCTCTGCCTTCCTTGTGGTATAATCCTCCAACATTAATTTCCTTCAATTCTACACCATTTTTAACTATATGCAGTAAGGGTTTTGGACTCTTAACAACAACGAATATTTTTTTCTTTTGATGCTTCTTTAGAAATTCAGTAGCATCCTCTTGATTTTTTACAAAACATCTCATTCCTAGTGGTGTTGCCATTTCTAATAATGATTTCTGAAAGTTATCCTTACAAACCTCATCATCAATTACTAATATTGCATCACTTGGATATTGTACTGACCAAGCAAAGGCAACTTGTCCATGAATAAGTCTCTCATCGATTCTTGCTATTGTTATCATTTCCTATCCTCCTTGTTTCGTTTGTCATTAGTATAACGTTTTCTTTCATCCGATTCAATGAAATAGCACTAATATGAAACGCCATTTCATCATTTGAAATTAGCTATTATTCAATTCGTGTTTTATGTATTTTGTGAGAGGTATTCTCATAATCATAATTACAGTAAACAGTATATAAAATATCAACTACATGAAGAGATGCTGTACGGGAAGAAATTGCACCACTTCTAAATTTGCTTTCTTTATCACTAACATAAAGATTATAATCACATAATTTTGATAAACTATTTTCACTGCTGGAGGTTATAGATACTGTTTTGACAAAATTATCTTTTAATATTTGAGCTATATCAAGCATTTGTTTTGATTCTCCTGAATAAGAGAATAATAAAGCGAAATGCTCAGGAGTACTATTCACCGCCTGTACATACTGACGATCATATAGAGCAAAGTTAATAGCATTTTTACCCACTCTAGTAAATTTAAATGTTGCATCCAAAGCAATTATATGGCTGCTGCCTATACCATATAAATCAAGAATCCTTGCATTTTTAATTAACTGTACTACCGTACTTAGGGTTTCAGTATTAATTAATATGGAAGTTTCTTCAATAGATTGGGTATTTATAGTGTTTAATTTTTCAATTATTTCTTTAATATTGTCAGTCTGCCTTATTGATGTTGAATCCAATATTTCAATATTTTTACTTTCAAAATACTTTATTTCTTGATTTATAAGAAGCTTTAACTTATTAAAGCCGCCTATATCCATCCTCTTGCATAATCTTACTACAGTAGCAGCAGATGTATATGTTTTTTCCCCCAATTCTTTACTGGTAAGTTCTAATACTTCATGGGGTTTTTTTAGTATATAATCCCTCACCTGAGATTCTGCCTCAGGTAAACTTTTATTATCCCTCAGCTTTATCAAAACGCTCATTATAACATCACCTTTCTTGTCTGATTTATTACAATCCTACTTTTCCTTATTAATTTAGCTATTAAAAAATGTTACTAAATCACACATAAAAGAATCATCTCTATCTATCAGTACTTACATAGTCTCCCCCTTAAAATATAAGTATATTTTACATTATATCTTAATAAAAAAAAAATCCCTTAATGATTGTTTTTTGCAGTAATGATTATAATCAATTATAATAGCTTTAATACAATATTTGTTAACAAAGGGAGTAAATCTATGGCAAAGATTATTATTATAGAAGATACCGATACTATAAGGAGGGAACTTAGTACCTTTCTAACAAGATATGGTTATTATGTTGTTGCTCCAACAAGCTTTGAAAATATTATTGATTATACTCTTGGAGAAGCACCGGATTTGGTACTCTTAGACATAAACCTGCCTATATTCGATGGATATCACATATGTAGAGAATTAAGAAAAAGTTCTGATGTCCCAATAATAATGGTTACAAGCAGGGATAGCGAAATGGATGAACTTATGAGTATGAATTTAGGAGCTGATGATTTTATCACAAAACCCTATAATACTCAAATTCTTTTGGCAAGAATCGCATCTATATTAAGAAGAATTGAAGGTTCCAACACCCAGGACATAATTTCTTACAATGACTTAAAGCTTAATTTATCAAATGGCACTATCACATATAAAGGCAGTACTGCAGAGCTAACAAAAAATGAGCTTAAAATCCTATCATGTTTGATTAGAAATAAAGGAAAGATTGTATCTAGAGATGATTTAATGGACTTTATGTGGAGTTCTGAAATTTTTGTGGATGATAATATTTTATCTGTAAATGTTACAAGACTAAGAAAAAAGCTCGAAGAAGTTGGAATGAAAGATAATATTGAAACTAGACGCGGGTTAGGATATATAATGCCATGAGTATAAAAGATTATTTAAAAGATAGATTTGTATTTTTGCTTATTAATTTTATACTGTTCCTTATTATTTGCGGCATTATGCTGCTTATTGGTATTCGTGCCAATATAATTCTCTTAACCTTTTGCATATGGTTTCTTCCCCTACTTTCCTTTATAACTTTGGAATATACTAAACTAAGCAGATTTTATACTGAGCTAGCAGATGTAATAGATAGCTTGGATAAAAAATATTTGCTCTCTGAAGTCATAAAAAAACCTAGATTTACAGAAGGGAAATTTATATATAATTTATTAAAAGTGGCTAATAAAGACATGCATGAACATGTAAAAGAATATAGAGATATGCATAGTGAGTATAGGGAGTATATAGAAACCTGGGTTCATGAGATAAAAACTCCCATTGCCTCTACAAGACTAATTATTGAAAACAACCAAAATGAGATTACAAGAAATATTGCTTATGAGATTAAGACAATTGAAAGTTACATAGAACAGGTATTATACTACTCTAGAAGTAATAATGTGAGCAAAGATTACATTATTAAAGAGATTTCTTTAGCTTCTCTTGTTAAGTCCGTGATTAAAAGGAATTCAAGGGATTTTATAAACAAGAGAATATCTATTGATATTGAAGGTGTAGAAGGTTCAGTATATAGTGACACCAAGTGGCTTGAGTTCATATTAAATCAAATAATTATAAACTCCATTAAATACTCCAAGGAAAAGGTAGGTAAAGTAAAAATATATTCTATTAGAAATGAAAACAACATAGTACTTAAAATTGAAGATAATGGAATAGGTATTATAAATAAAGATATAAACAGAGTTTTTGAGAAAGGCTTTACTGGAGAAAATGGCAGAAAACTTAGAAGGTCTACCGGTATTGGACTTTTTTTGTGTAAGACGCTTTGTGATCAGCTTGGGTTAGGTCTAACTTTAACTTCGCAAGCTGGCGAAGGTACAAATGTCAGTATTATCTTTCCCATAGGAAGAAATAATTTGTTGAATTGATCTTAAAGGATTTATAGCTATTGCTTGCTGCGGTGCTGTGAATCCTTTTTTTACATTACAAAAATGTAACTTTAGTGAAATATAAACGAATATGTATCTATGAAAAACTCTAGTAAGATAAAACTGTAGACAGAACATTAATATATGAGAGCTGCAATTCATTATATACAAGGAGGAATTTACTATAAAAAAACTACTAATACCTATACTAGCAGGTATGCTTATAATTGTTGGGGGTGGCGCTTCCTATAAATACTTTAATGGTCCTAAAATCAAAGAGATCCCACTAACTAAAAGTATAGATGACAAGGGAAAAGCTACTGCCCCTTAACCAAATGATACAGTTTATTTTTCTGAAAAAAGCAAAAAGCTGGCATGAAAAATGCCAAAGGTAATTATAGAGTGATGGAGGAATTATATATGGAAAATATATTGAGTGTTGAAAAAATTGAAAAGTACTATGGAAACAAAGGGAATGTTACTAAGGCTATTGATAATATCTCTTTCAAAGTGGATAAGGGAGAGTTTGTTGGTATAATGGGGCCCTCAGGCAGCGGTAAGACTACTCTTTTAAATTGTATTTCAACTATTGATACTGTTACAACAGGACATATTGTTATAAATAAAAAAGATATTACAACTCTTAAGTCAAAGGGCTTAGAGGAATTTAGAAGAGATGAATTAGGATTTATTTTTCAAGATTTTAATCTTTTAGATACCCTGACTGCTTACGAGAATATAGCCTTGGCTCTAACTATACAAAATAGAAAAGCTTCTAAAATAGATTCAGCTATAAAAGAAGTTTCAGAAAAGCTTGAAATTACGGATGTACTAAAAAAGTATCCTTTTCAAATGTCAGGAGGACAAAAACAAAGAGTGGCTTCTGCCAGAGCCCTGGTAACCAAACCTTCGCTTATATTGGCTGATGAACCTACTGGAGCTTTAGATTCAAAATCCTCACGACTTCTTCTAGACTCCTTTGAAAAGTTAAACAAAGAAGTTCAGGCTACCATACTTATGGTTACTCATGATGCCTTTACAGCAAGCTATGCCCACAGAATTTTGTTTATTAAGGATGGCAGGATTTTTAATGAATTAATGCGTGGAAATGATACAAGAAAGGAATTCTTCAATAAAATAATTGAAGTCGTAACTTTACTTGGAGGGGATGCAAGCGATGTTTTTTAAAATAGCAATGAATAATGTAAAAAGAAGCTTTAAAGATTATTCTATATATTTTCTAACCTTAACCTTTGCCGTGTGCATATTCTACAGTTTTAATTCTATTGAAGCTCAGACATCATTGCTTGAGATTGGGAAAAGTACTAAAACTTATGTAACAACCCTAAATAAGCTTATAGCGGGAACCTCTGTATTTGTATCCTTTATTTTAGGCGGGCTTATAATTTATGCTAATAATTTTTTAATAAAAAAGCGTAAAAAAGAATTAGGAATATATATGACCTTAGGTATGGCAAAGGGTAAGATTTCAAGGATTTTAATACTGGAAACTTTTTTAATCGGTCTATTGTCTCTGGTCGCTGGAGTTTTACTTGGTATTATAATTTCCCAAGGCTTATCAGTTATTACAGCGAAGCTTTTAGTAGTTGATATGAATAAATACAGATTTATTGTATCAATAAACGCAATAATTAAATCTTCCATATACTTTGGAATAATATTTCTTCTAGTGATGATGTTTAATCAGATTATTATTTCTAAGTATAAGCTTATCGACATGATAAATGCTTCAAAAAAAAGTGAAAACATAAAGCTGAAAAATCCTGTTGTTTCAATAGTTACATTTCTTCTGTCAGCAGCAGCACTTACAGCAGCTTACAGCATTGTGTTAAAGGTTGGAGTAGCTCCTGATAATACTACTTTTATAGCCTCCATACTGCTGGGAGTTATAGGAACTCTATTGTGCTTTTACAGTCTTTCCACCTTCTTAATCAATGTGCTGCAAAATAGCAAGAAAATATATTTTAAAAACTTAAATATATTTATATTCAGGCAAATAAACAATAAAATAACTACTAACTTTTTATCAATGACCACAATATGCCTTATGCTTTTTCTAACTATTACGCTTTTATTCACCATGTTTGGTTATAAAGGCACTCTAGATACAATGCTTAAGGGAAATACTTCTTTTGATGCTTCAGCTAAATTAGATATTAATATAAAAGATCAAAAGATAAAGGATATTAAAGAATCTCTTCAGAAAGCAAACTTTAAATTTGAGCCTAACGAAAAACATGTATTTTTTACTGAATATAAGCTTGAGCTTTCCCTAAACGATTTATTAAGCAAGTATTTAAGCAAAAAAGAGCAAAGAGAACTTAAGTTAAACTATACAGATGGTCCTATATCAGCTGTAAAAGTCTCAGAATATAATTCAATAAGACAGCTTCTAGGACAGCAAACCATAAGCTTAAAGGATAATGAGATTTTAGTTATATCCAACTATGAAAAGACGGTCAATGCCTTCGATACATTTATGAAAAACGAAAACTCTGCAGTTATAGGGAGTAAAACTTATAGCATTAAAAATAAAGCGCCAATAAAAGATAATGTAATTAGTTCAAAAGCTAGTTTGGATTTCCTTTATTTCATAATACCTGACAACTTTGAAGGAACCTTAAAGCCGCATGCATCGTCCTTTAATGCAATCTTCCAAGGCAATAATTATGAAAAGTCTAAAGAGAGATTCTCTAATTTATTCGTAGAGCTTGAAAAGTATAAATTTGAAAAGGCTAACTTTATGCTTATCTATGGAAATACACTAGAACAGCTTTATGCAAGTGTATATGGTCCATCAGCGCTTATTGTATTTCTAGGGATATACTTAGGCATAGTATTTTTGATATCTAGTGCTGCAGTACTGGCCTTACAGCAGTTATCAGAAGCAAGCGATAGTCTGCATAGATACAATTCCCTTAAGAAAATTGGTGCTACTGAAAAGATGATAAATAAATCAATACTAGTACAGACCCTTATATACTTTATGGTGCCTTTAGGCTTGGCAATCATGCATTCAGTGGTTGGAATAACTGTAGCGAATAAAATGCTTAGGTCTGAAAATAAAAGTATTCTTGAAGGTTCTTCCCTCATGATAGCCTTAGCGCTTATTGTAATATATGGCGGATATTTTTATGCAACTTATTTTAGCTTTAAAAGAATAGTTAATACCAGCAATTAGTATGCTAAGTTGAAAAGCAGGGGACAACATGACCCTGCTTTTCTGATAATCTCCTATTTATTTTCATAAATGTCTACTTTATTTGTGGTACGGTTCCCCGTATCAATAACTACCTCAAACATACATTTGAATATACGTTCTTAATATAGCGCTGTTATTCATACGACATAAGCCCCAATAATATTGGGGCTTATATTATTCAACAAGCTCATCTATAGCATCCACCTGTACTTGTTTTGGTGGATGCACATCAAATGGTTTATTCAAGTCTTTCAATGAAATCTTGAAGTTGTATTTTCTTATACCTGGAGTATAGTATTCTGTTACAGTATGTGTTTTATGAAATTGGGTATAACTTTTTGTTACTACTTTTCCTTTACTGCTTGTTATGGTTACTTTGTGAGTGGTTTCATATCCCACATCCCATGAGCATAAAGGTTTAGCAATTACTTCGTAGTCACCGGTGTATCTAGCTGTCCACTTAAGATTTAACTTCTTTGTTGAAGCTGTTTCAACTGGAACGCTACTGTCGGTTTTATTCCTTATAGTCCAATCATACTTAACCAGCTTTTTATTTTTCCTTATGCCAGTTTTAGAAACGTGTGATGACTCACTTGTAGCGAAAGATTCTTCTTCTTCGGGATTCACTGGTGGAACTGGGTCCTTTCCTCCCCAGAATACGGTTTTGGCTCTGTCAAAAAGTTCTTCAAGATCATACCAAGGTTTGTCTCCTCCACCATTACCTCCATTACTGAACCAATTGTTTCTGTTCCCCCATTCACTTAAGCTCCATGTCCACCCCTCTGAAATACTCCATTCAGGGTTGGCAGGAATCTCTGAACCGGATGATCCTCCTGTTTCTCCTGAACCTCCCGGTATTATAGTTTCGCTCTGTCCGCCAGGCTTTCCCGCCTGCCCACTACTTCCGGGTTTCTTATTACTGTTTTGATTCTTATCATTTTTATTAGAACCTGTGGAACTTCCTGGTTTATTTGAAGATGGTGGATTCTTTGAACTACCACCTAATTCTACATCAACCTTTCCATTGTCTGGATTAACTTTAGTATCGCCGCTTCCTGTGCTGGTTTCTATTTCATCTTTACCTTTTCCGGTAAGCGATTCAGAATTTCCCGGTGGTGCAGCAATTGCTGTTGTAACTCCTATATTTAAAGCAACTATACAGCTTACTATCATTATTAATATCTTTTTACTATTCATCTATCTCACCCCCATTTTCTTACTATGTATCATCTTATTAAAAGACTTTTCTGATTTTCAAGTATATATTTATATGTAAAAAAATATAACCAACTAATAGTCGGTTATACTAAAATTTTATTTTTTTGGGGAATCCTCTTCTTTTATATGCGAAAACGATACTTTCCATACATCGGTTTTCTTTTCCATTTGTACCCTGAAGTTCTGCTGATATAGTGTGTTTTTTTCTTTATTATATTTTTTAAAAAAATCATCAGTGCCTTCAAGATATTTAAAAGTAAAAGTCCCTTTAATTTCTGCTAAATTCATACCTTTAGTGATAGTAATGCTATCTATTTTTAGGCCGTTCAACTCCTGAACCACTTTGTATTGCTTGAATCCCTTAATAGTTTCCTCCGCATCGTTTTTCTCTTTTAATTCCTTGAGAATTTCATCATTCACATAACCATAAGTCCCCATTCCATCAGTAGTTTTATAATCAACAGTTGCATGAGCCTTTATATATCCTTCTGTTGTTTCTTTTATTTTGATAACATCAGGACTCTTTTCTGTGAGATAGTTTTTAATATCCTTTTGCCCATCAGCAGATAGATTTTCTACAACAGTATAAGGAGTCTCTTTTTTTGAAATCGCAGGATCAGATTTTCCACATCCTCCAAGCAAAACAGTAGTCAATATAATAACGCTCATCATAAGCATAGTAATAACCTTTTTCATCTTTAATCCCCCCATTTTAATTTTATTAGATGATTACATCATAATTGCTTATTATTTACATTTGCAAGTATTTATTTATGTATTTTTAGCTATAACCTCCCGCATTCTTAAATTTGTACCTTTTGACTGTATTTCCTTATTAATCCTAATAATATGATATATGGGAAATAATTCGTAGTCAAGTTTTAGTGGTGTGCGGAAAGAGAACGCTCTCCCATATATTAAATACTTGATTATGTTCATTTACTTATTTAACTATATAAATATAAAACAATTATTCAAGATAAATAAGGAGGTTTTTCCGTGAATAAACATATTATTAAGGTATTTGGCTTTTTAAAAGTAATTTTTTTGTACAGAAGTTATGACCATGACAGGATTTATAAAAAGTATTTTAAAACCAGTTTCTGGGGAAGAACAATTATAGTTGGAACGCCATTCCAAAATCCTAGAACAGCAGATTTTACACCTAATTTCTCAATCTGGGTAGAACGCAATTCTTCTTAATCTATATACCGCAAGTAGGAACCTTGTAGGTTTCTACTTATACATAGTCTTACTTAATCTTTTTATAGTTTTATTCCTCATTTAGTCTATTATTCTCCTAAAAAATCCTTTATTTATTCAAAAATGAATATATTTTAATATATACTACGATATAACAATCTCACAACAATTTATAACACTTACAGCTAGAATCAACTATCAACTTATAATACTAGTCAGCAATAGGCATTTTTTTAAAAACCTCCCTCCTCGCTTTTCCTCTCCTGTAATATTATTAGTGTGATTAGATGACATTTAATATTTTCAAAGCACTGATTTATATGACTTATAAGAAAAAATGGGTATGTGAATAAATGACATTTAATAAGGATAAAAAAAGAACTCAACTAAATAGTAGAGTCCTTTTTTTCTATATATTAATAATTTAGGTTATATGTGCAGTGCAGTATCCCATCTTTTTCACACGTTGTTTTCCTTATAAAATGTTTTTCCTGCATGCTATCAGTCATTTTGCTAACTGCACTATGATCCTTTTTGCCAATTTTTTGTGCAAGGTATTTTTGGCTTGCCCAACACTGCTGTCCATTGTTACTCCCTATCATATAACACATATATGTGTAGAGCTTGGTTTCTCCATCGGTTAAATTATCTATCAATAATTTAACCGCAGCATTCTCTAGACAGGTGTATCCCCTTGTCGATGAAAAATATGGGTTCAAGTAATAAACATATCCTTCCCTACACCTCCTATTCGTCCGCTTCTTATTTATATATCCCAATTTTAATAGAAATTGTATATTTCTATTAAAAGTACTTCCGCTTATCCCCACATATTTCATGACATCAGTTTTTGTAAACTCCATAATCCCATCTGTCTTATTTATTAATTTAAGCACCAAATATAGTTTTACAGCACTATCACTTATTATATTATAGTCTTCAAATAAATCATTAGATATGATAATTTTGTTATCTCGCTTGTACCTATTAAACTCAATATATCCATAGTGCTCCCGCAGTTCTGACGTATATGCTCCATGCTTCCCCTTAAAATTATAACTATATATCCTATCCACCTCACTATTAATAACTGCTTCTTCTAACTCTGGTACACAGCGCCGACCCCAAATGCACATTATCTGTTTTATAATTTTTATATTAATCCCCAAACTATTCTTCAAGAATGGAACCAGAAACATCATCACGCTGTTTCTCATCCCTTCAGATGTTCCAAACAGCATTTTTTGGATTGGGTAAGGTAGCAAATCAATATCAAGTAAATCAGCATATAAAGTTCTTGCATCCTCTACCTTTATTTTTGTTTCTGTAGTGCTTACTGACTTGTAAGTACTTGCTTCATTACTATCTTTTTTCTTTCTTACATCCTTATTTGATGATGATAAATCAGACATATTTGGTAGAGCATTAAGTTTTTCAAATACGTCTTCAGTAGAATACCTACTTGTAGTCCAGTTAACTACTGTAGTTGGTATTATATTTGGCTCTACTGGATCGTAATATTCAGTTTTCTCGCTACAAGCCTTACAATTGTATGTGTATGGAAGGCGTAGTATTCTCGCTGAATCTATAATTTTAGGATCAACTTTAAAACCTTTATCCAGCATCAGTAGGGTAAATTTTTTTAAAATCTCTTTATCATATATCTTTTTATTTAACAATATTATTGTTTGAAACCCATGCCCAGTAAAAATATCAATGCTATCTATACCAGCTTCCTTAAGCTTTTTCTTTTCTACATAAAATTCATTAAAGTTCATGTGGTCAAAATCTGCAGCTAGAATTGTGGTAAATATTGAGTTATGAGAATTAATTCTTCCCTTTTGTTTTGGCTTTTTAGTCCTTATATCAATTACATCTTTGTGGTAATCAAATGCATAAACAGAATAGTACAAACAAAATTGCTTACCGTTTAATTCTCTTAAAAAATCCTTCAGTAATTGAATGTCTTTTTCAGACAAGCACCAAGCATTATAACTTCGAACAAAAGCGTGTTTTCCAGATCTTTGAAGTGGACGGAGTTCTATACAGCCATCTATCCATGTTTTACTATCTTGAGATAAAAAAGGATAAATAACTTGTAAAAACTCAATAATTTTTTCTGCTTGTTTATTAATTTGATTTTCATCTAAAATGGGAACCTTATTTATCGGTATTATATATTCCGCTATTTCTTCTTTGTTCACCATACATATCATCCCCTTTCGTAAAATATGTACAGTGAATTTTTAAAGCCTGTAATATTGATATTATTACAGGCTTTAAAACACACATGAAAGGGTTTGGTAAATCTTTGAGCCATTTACTTCAATAATGGTACTTGTTAAAATACATACGTTATTTCTAACATTTTCTTACGGCACACGACTTTTATATCATGTTCTAGGAGCAGATCAGTTGGGAAATAGAAATATAATATCTCTTCAAATACAGCCTTTTCTTTTAACCCTTTGTTTCTAAAAGTCTTCTTAATATTGAACGAACTATATCGATTCGGAAATAGCTTTTTAAAATCTTTCTCTTCATATGCTTCATTATCAACTATTAACTTACACGCCTTACAGTTAGTGAGTTCTAATGATTTGCCATTTTCTGTACCTGCAATCTCTCTAGTTTCCTTAATGATTTCGGGTATCTTCCTACCCACTTTTTTTCTTTTTTCATCGTCACAGGCAAAGAAATTACTTATACCTTTTGTATTTTTCATTATGATATCACCTCTCTTTAATCCATTAAGAGAAATATAGAACATCATTTTTTATAATTTCAAGTATTTAAAACAAAAATTTGAAGTATTGAATATTTATTAATTCTGGTTGTGAACATAGGTATTTATAATATCATATCGTCCTTTTCCGTGTCCGAGATAATGACTAACGTAGTCCATAGTATGGTTTTTGTATACCCCTGCTTTCTCTTTTCATCCCACAGCTCTTGAGCTCTTAATTTTCGAATTGCGTGGATACCAGTAAGGGGATATTTATTTTTCAAATTTAGTTTTTTTAAAATTCGGTTAAGCTGTTGGTTAATGCTGTCTGCTTTAATTTCAATTAACTTATCTTTATTTATTTTTCCGACGCATAATGTTTTTAAAATTTTAACATCATCTTTTTTTATCTCTAGATACCTGCACCTCCCACCTTTACCCACAACTCGCAGCTGCGCCTTATCAAAGTCTACACAATCAACCGTAAGCCGTGAAGTTTCAGCGTCTCTTAATCCGAACCTATAGCAGAGCTCAATCGCTGGTATTGCCTTTGATGTACAATGTTTATAACCATAGTCTAATACCTTTTCCAAGTCTTCTTTACCCATTGTTTGGATTCTTAATTTATCACCTGTAGGAGTTTTTTTACTTTGCGGTGTAAGAATTTCATTTCGCCAGTTACTCGTAATCCTAAACTTATTTCTACATAGGTGTTCAATCTTATGGATTCTGCTTACATAATTTTTTAATGTTGCGGTACTGCAGGTTTTAGATTTTTCGTTAAGAAATGCCTGCCAGTGATCTGATTTAACATCTTTCAGCATCTTAATATGTGGGTAGTTATCCTTCATGTAGTCCTTAAATTGATAGGCTACTTCCTGAAGCGAGCGCTTTTCATTAAAACTGCATATTATTCCCATAGATTGTCCATTATGTTTTGCTGCATGCTTATCCATTCCTGGTCGAAAGGCATAGTCTACAGCAGTCTGTATTTGATATCCGAGATTATGATTCCCCATATGCTATCACCTCTATCTATTTGTGTTTATTAACGTATTTTATATAATTACCTCTGTTTTTCTCCTTATTCTTCTCGTTTTCAGTCTTATGTATAAGGATTAACGGGTCTGTCAACCCGTTAATCCTTACACCCTACACTTATATTGAATAAAACAGGACTTATCCGTTCAGCAAATATACTGCACATTACAGCAGTACAAAAAAACACTCATGTTCCAGTCCTAAAAACAATATTGTGTCGATAAGCTTAAATTCAGCTTAAATTAATACTAGGTTAATTTACGTAGTACAAACTAGGCTGTTATATTCAGCCTCAAATCCTCCTTCTTTCCTCTACCAATTAACTATATTTATAGTATGTTTGTAGCATAAATCATGATTTTTACGTAATTCAAGTAAATTTTTATATTTATTATGATCTACTATAATAACAATTACTTATAATTTAATTGTGAAATATACGAAAGAAGAAGACTGCCTTAGGCAGTCTTCTTAAATTATAACGTATTGTTTATTTACTACTATTTTTATTAATTTTTGCAGCTATCTCTTGAAATAAACTCCTAAATTCAGTGTCCTTTGTTGCATTTCTTAATAATGTGCAGTAGGCAAATTTAGTCGGTTTTTCAGCTTTCAAAAAATTGATTATGGTCTTAAATGATACTCCATATTCTTTATGGTCTAAATGATATATAAGCGCTTGTCTACACAAGTTAACTTTAAGATTTTTTTTAATCTCTAAAATTTCTGCTAATTCATCCATTAAGCATATAAATTCCTGGATGCCTTTCATTTTGCTATCCTCTATAGGTCTGTTATATTTTTTAAAGGCTTCCTCGTAATTATCGATACATTGATTGTAGAAAATTGAATTTCTAAATATTGTTTTTTCATCATTTATTATAAACGTAAAAATAATTTCAATTAAAGATGTAATTTGTAATTTATTATCTTGTGAACTAAATAGCCTATTTATAAGCATAAAAATAGGTATCTGCCTGCTTGATGCTATTCCTACAAAATCAAGCGACTTAAATGATATAGATATTGTATGCCCATTAAGCAGCTCTGTCATATTTACATCATTATCAATATAAAACAAAACAGGTATCCCAAGATTCTTACAGCATTCAAATCTATGCTGACCATCTACTATTATATATTTATTTTCATAGTTTTTAACGAGTATAGGTTCTATTTGTCCAATATTTTTGATACTTTTATACATTTTATTGTATTTTGATTTTTTTGAAACCTGTCTATTATATATACTGCTAGTGAAGAATTTTTGATAATCGTCTGTTTTGTAAATATTAATTACTTTTTGTAGTATCTCCATAATTACCTCATCCTTTAAGATTTTTATGCCTATATACTACTAAATACAACCTTATTTGTCCATACAGCTTTTTTATTCTAATTTATATTATAAATGCGCTATTTTTCTTTATAATCCTTAATATTAGTATTATAAACAAAAAATATTATAACAGTCCTTTTTTACTCTTACTAACTATTGTATTTATCTAAATATATTCCATATTGTCATTCAATTTCATATATAACCCAAACCATTCCAAATATAAGCAAAGCAATTAAATAAGCCTAATTACTTTTGTAAATTATATTTTAACTGAATAAAACAATATTATTATTTCTTGTATTGCTTTTTAGAACAAATAATAACCTTATGATGAATTCATGGAGTTTATTTTTGAGAATTATATATATCATTTTTCACTTTAATTATATCTAAAGGTATTGATTAACATGCCAATACATTCATTCTTTATAAGGTTCCAAATTGAAAAGATAAATTTAATATATAATAGTAAATTTTCTTCAAGAAAGGATGTAACTGAAGTTGCATCGTTTCTTTATTTACAATGCTTTTAAAATTAGAATATAAGTAAATATATGGTATAATTAAATAACCAAAAAGTCTGAATAAAAAGGATGTGAAAGAGTGTCTGACATCAAATATAATTTTCAAAATCTTGCACCTGTAGATGACGTTATATTAGAAGTTTATGAGGATTCATTAAACTTTATTTTTAATGAGCAAAGCATTAGAAATATAGCTATTTCAGGAGCTTATGGTTCGGGTAAAAGCAGTCTTCTAGCTACCTATAAAAAAAAGTACCCCCATCTAAAATTTATACATATCTCACTTGCACATTTTGAATCACCTGAAAGTGATAATAACCCATCAAAAAAAGGTGATAAGCCTCTCCTTAATGAATCTGCTATAGAAGGAAGAATATTAAATCAACTGATTCATCGGATTCCTGTGGAGAAAATCAAGCAAACTAATTTTAGAGTAAAAAGGAAAATCAGCCGAAAAGAGGTCTTTTTAAGCACGGCTCTTTTAATGGCAGCCTTTCTATGTGGATTACACTTATTTCTTTTTGATACATGGAGTAATTTCGTAGCTGATTTTTCTGACGATTTTATTTACGAATCACTATACTTCTCCACTACTTCAAGCTCGCGCTTAATAAGCGGAATTATCTGTTTTTGTGTGCTATTCTATTTTGTATATTCATTTATTCAAATCCAGAAGAACAAAAATATTTTTAAAAAATTTATTTTTCAGGGGGCTGAATTAGAAATACTTGGGGAGAATAATGATTCTTATTTTGATAAATATCTTAATGAAGTCCTATACCTATTTAAAAATTCAGAATCTAATGTAATTGTATTTGAAGATATGGATAGGTTTAATTCTAATCTGATATTTGAAAGGTTGCGAGAAGTAAATACATTAGTAAACATTCAGCTGCAAAAAGAAAAAAAGGATCCTTTGCGATTTTTCTATTTACTTCGTGATGATATTTTTATTTCAAAAGACAGAACAAAATTTTTTGATTATATAGTTCCTGTTATTCCTGTTGTAGATGGTTCTAATTCCTATGATGAATTTATAGAGTTTTTTAAAAAGGGTGGATATTTTGATAAGCTAGATAATAAATTTTTGAAAGAACTCTCTTTATATGTTGATGATATGCGTTTGCTGAAAAATATCTATAACGAATTCGTGATTTACTTTAATCGTCTTAATACAACTGATCTGGATTATGATAAAATGTTGGCTATTATAACTTATAAAAATCTCTTTCCAAGGGATTTTAGTGACCTACAGTTAGGCAGAGGTTTTATATTCACATTGTTTAATAAAAAAGATATGTTCATAAGTACCAAAGTTGAAAAGATTCATGCTTTAATTAATGAAAAGAAAAAGGAACTTGAATCAATAAATGATGAAATTCTTGTAACCCAGGAAGAACTGGATTTGCTTTTTAATCGGAAAGGTAGCTTTTCTTATCGTGGATATAGTGGTCTTACTAGAGAAGATCAATTAGATTATGATCGTCGCAATCAGATAATTATAAATAAAAAGAATAGGACTACACTATCGCTAGAACAAGAGATATTACACCTTGAACAGGAGCTTGCACTTATCCAAACCAAACCTCTTCAAGATATTATAACCAGAGATAATATCGATTCTATATTCAGTGTAACAAGCATCAATGACATTGGGAAAATCAACAAGTTTGAAGAAGTTAGGGGAAACGATTACTTCGCTTTATTAAAGTACCTTGTTAGCCATGGGAAGATAAATGAAACCTATCCTGACTATATGACATACTTCCGGGGGAACAGTATTTCTTTTGCAGACAAGACTTTCTTACGCAGTGTTTTAGAAAAAAAGGCAAAGGGGTATACATATAAACTCAAGAATCCTAGACTTGTACTAGACTACCTTTATTTAGAGCATTTTGACCAAGAAGAAGTATTGAACTTTGATTTAATTCAGTACTTACTTCGAGATACCAGCTACGAGGTGTATCTTGATATACTTCTAAACCAACTCAAGAAAACATCTAATTTTAAGTTTATTGAAGATTTTCTTAATACTGATATAGATGAAATTGGGGAATTCGTAAAAAAGCTGAACATTCAATGGCCGCAAATGATCTCTTGTGCCTGGAATAATCAGTTATTAAATAAAAATCAGATCTGTATTTACATTATTAATTCACTCTATTATTCAGATGAAAGTACTTTGAAAAGAATGAATGAGGAGGATTTTTTAACTACGTATATTTCACACAACGCAGACTATCTCTGTATTGATGAGCCTAAAGTTGATATTCTAATCAGCAAATTTAAGCTGCTGGATGTTTCATTTTTCAGTATTAACTATGATAGTGCAAATAAAAAATTATTTGAAGAAGTTTATAGAGAATCATTATATCAGATCAATTTTGAAAACATTTCCTTGATGCTTAAAAAAATGCATGGAGTTACATCAGATGATAATATAGTGCATAAAAATTACACTACAGTCCTATTACAAACAGGATATCCATTAGCCGAGTATATTGAAGATAATATCGAAAAATATCTTGCTTTAATCATTGATTCAAGTGAAGGAGTAATATGTGATGACGAAAATGCTGCACTTCTTCTTTTAAATAACGAGAACATCTTACCAGGATGGAAGACAAAATATATTGATGTATTATCAACCAAAATTATTTCCATCAATTCTGTTGTAGACCAATCTTTATGGGGGATACTATTTGATAGAGATTTACCATTGTATAACATAGAAAATATTCTTTCCTACTATAGTGAAATAAAAGTTGTAGATGATACTATTGTATTATTTATTAACCGTGGTGAAAGTACTTTAGATTTTACTAATGTTGAATCAATTTGCGATGAAGGCATAGTAAGTAAGTTCTTCGATTCAGTGATTGTATGTAAAAATATAGATAACGATAAATATAAGCAAATTTTAAGTTCAATTGGATATAACTATAATCAGTTCTACTTCGAGGATATTTCTACAGAAAAAATGAATATTATCATTGATACCAATACGGTTGAAATGAATACTGAAAATCTTGGTTTTATCAGAGAGAAGTATAAAGATAATTTATTCCACTTTATACAGAAGAATATCATTAGATATGTTGATACTATGAGCGAGGATTTTTTCGATATAAATGAGGCAATTGAAATCCTTACCTGGGATATTGAAGAATCGATAAAGATTAAAATTTTGAACTTCTCCAATGATGCTATTTCAGTGATTGGCAAAGAATATTCAACTCCAATTACAAAGCATATTCTTAACCACAATTTTGAGCATCAAGATTTAGAAGAACTTTTAAGTTCTTATGAAGAATGGGATGAGTCTATTCAACAGACAATAATTGACCTAGCAATCAGTAATATATCCGAAGTATATGAAACAGAAGATATATCAATGTTATTGTTAGAAGACTTACTATACAGTGATGAGCTAGAAACGGAAAAAAAGATTCGGTTATTTATATTAATGGTGCCAAGGCTAACTATAGATAGCTTCAAAAAGCATTTAGATATACTTGGGCTTAATAATTATTTAAAAATCTTCGAGCCTAACAGCAGACCAAAATTTCCTATTAACGAAACGAATACAGAGTTGTTGGCTGCTCTAAAAAACCGTAAATGGCTATTAGATTTCAAAGAACATACTGATAAACATGGATATTATAAAATAATTAGACAAAGATTATCTAAAAGCATTGCCACCGAGCTTCTCTAAAATTTAGAGTCATGTACTGTTATAGTACATGGCTTCTTGTTTTTAATAATTATAGAGTTTATCTATCATCAAGACAATAGAAAAATGTTTAACTGTTTTAATACTTAAATACTTACCATTTACTTTAAGATCATAATTATCCCAAACACCTCTGTCATAATCTTGAAAATCAATGTCTCCTTCAAATACAGCATACGGCCATTTATCTTCTATTTCTTTTCTAACAGCTATTTCTCCAAGCTTTCCCTGAAAATCATTCAGAAAAATCTCTTGTTCACTTCTTCCTGAACCTCCTTTAAAATCTGGTCTATGCTTTCCGCGCATTTTTTTGCAAACTCGAAACACTCTGTTACTTCAGAAACAGTAAAACACCCCATTATTATTCTCCTCATCCACTACAATATTATTTTTCTAATATAATTAGTATATATAAATTTTGATTTTATTACAATTAATTGTAATAATGGCAGCTTTATCTCATTAGGGATTTCGATTATGAGAGTAAAATTAGACTTTTGATTTTTGCCAATCTATAATTAATTACAGCAAACAAAAATAAATTTATAAAGGAGGAGTTGCTATATTAATACAAGGAGTTGATAATATTGGATAATCTTCTTAAATTACTAACTGAAACTGAAGCAGCTAATGATATAGAAAATTTTTTAGACTGTCTAGCCGAAATCGTAAGAAGCAACATTATATATTCAGGAGCCTCTGTATCTTCTGCAGAGGCGCTTTATACATATTATATTCATCACGCAAAGCTGCTGAATATAATTTAAGTCTTGAATTGAAAGGAGTTGTGATATCATGATAAAAAGAGAAGTTAAAAATGTGGTCCTATATACTAGAGTTTCTACAGAAGAGCAAGTTGAAGGATTTTCACTCGAAGCGCAAAAATCGGATCTCATAAAATACTGCAGTAATAATAATTATAATATAGTTGGTGAATATGAAGATGCAGGTATAAGCGGTACAACTATTAAAGAAAGACCGCAGTTTAAGCAGATGTTAAAGGAAATTTCCGAAAATAAAATTGATGCAATTATAGCTTGGAAACTATCTAGAATTTCGAGAAACATGTTAGATTTAGTTGAAATTTTGGAGTATCTGCAAGCTTGCGACTCTGGATTAATAACTATTACAGATCAAATTAATACATTCAGCACATTGGGAAAATCATTCTTCTACCTAGCAGGCATTTTTGCAGAAATGGAAAGAGATAATATTGTAGAGCAGTCCAAAAATGGCATGAAGCAGAGAGCCAAAAACGGTCTAACAAATGGTGGAACTCCACCATATGGATACATTAATAACAAAGACGGAAAGGGACTTATTATAGATAATAAGTCAGCAGAAATAATACGCACCATATTTAACCTCTATACTAATAAAGGCTACGGCTATTCGAAAATCTGCAGAATACTTAACAGCGAGCCAGAAAAATATCCTACCAGAATGGGAAAAGGATGGAGCTACCAATCAATTCAGCAGGTACTTGATAATCCAACTTATAATGGTTATATTAGATGGGGCCTCTACAGTGATTGGAGCAAAAAAAGGCGAAAAGGTATGAGCGAAAATTATGTACTGGCTAAAGGACAGCACGAAGCTATTATTGATGATTTGCTGTGGACTCAAACCCAGGAGAGGCGTAAGCATCAGTGTGAATTATATACAGCAAGCAGACTGGAAAATATTAGATACCTATTAAGCGGTCTCGGAAAATGTCCCGAATGCGGATCTAGTATGATATCGCACAGAACACAGCGAACTAGAAAATCAGATGGAAGTAAAATCTGGTATAGGTACTACGTATGCAGCAGGTGGGCAAATAAAAAAGGTATGTGCCGTCCAAACCTAGTAAACGCAGACGTACTAGAAAAAGAGGTTTTAGAACGGATAAAAGAATTTGTGCAGAACCCTAATCTGCCAGAATTGCTAATTCACCGACTGAATGATGACATAGATATTCAAAAAATTAAAGATAAAATAATTAATATTAACAAAAAAATATCTAAATTAAATAGCGATGAGGATAAATACTATGCACTTATGATAGATGACGAAATACTCAAAACACTTAAAAAAGACAAAATCCTAGAAAATATTTCTAAAATAAATACAGAAGTAGAAAAGCTTAAATCAGAAAGCGGTAAATTATCAATTCAGATAGCCAAGCTAAATAACACAGCTTTCGATCTCAATAAAGTATCTAAAGTATTAAAGAATTTTGATATAAACTTTGACAGAGCACCATTCGAACATCAAAAAGCCCTGATTCATTCTCTAATAGGAGAGATAAAAATCAGAGCTTCTAATGACATTTCAGAAAGAACCACCGAATCAATAATACTGCGGATTACTGACACTGATCTTAATTGCATAAGCAATAATAACCCTAAAGCTGAAAAAGCGTTTGAGGCTACTTATGGTACGGTTCCCCCCCAATGATCCTAAATCCCCTATAAATCTGCTCCAGCAGCATCACTCTAAAAAGCTGATGAGGAAAGGTCATTTTAGAAAAGCAAAGCTTATAATCTGCCCTTTGGATTATTTCCTGGGAAAGTCCTAAGGAGCCTCCAATGATAAAGGTAAAGCTGCTTATACCTTTAGTATTTGAACCCTGAATAAAGGAAGCAAGCTCCTCTGAGGAAATCATCTTTCCCTTTAGATCCAAAGCTATCACATAGGAATTATCCTTTATGTGCTTCAGTATTGCCCTTCCTTCCTTTATCTTTATCTGCTCCTCTTCTTTTTCTGAAGCATTATCCGGTGTCTTTTCATCGTTTAATTCTATAACTTCCAGTTTGCAGTATCTCTGAAGTCTTTTGCTGTATTCCTCTATAGCCTGCTTCAGATATTTTTCTTTAAGCTTTCCTACGGATATTACTGTAATGTTCATTGAATCTCCCCTATTCCTTACTGATTGCTTCCTTTTCTGCTTTTTTAAGTCCTTTATAAACTAAATCATAGGAATGATCTATGAGAAAATATATCATCTTATCCTCTATGCTTCCGTCTATAGTTATGGTATTCCAGTGCTCCTTATTAAGATGATACCCGGGCTTAATGGCGGCATAGTTCCTTCTTAAATCCTGAGCCATGAAGGGATCGCATTTTAAGCTTACAGAAAACTCAGCAGAATTTATATTAGTTAATGCAAACATCTTAGATCCTACCTTAAAAACCAAGGTTTCTTCATCAAAAGGAAAGTTTTCCGTAACCCCTTTTTTGCCTGCACAGTACTCTCTTAATATCTCTAAATTCATAATGAACCACCCTTTTCCATGATTATTCTAACAAACCCCTTTTAACCTTCTTATGTTTACCTTCAATTATTCTAAAACCTTTCTGCCCCCAGCAGAAAATACCAAGTCAAAGTTTTTCTGAATCCCCACCCAGAAAAACCTTCTTCATTTATAATTTTTAATTTTAAATTATCTTCTTAATTTTGTATTTTTAATTTCAAATTGTTTTATATTGGCTTTTTTCCATATCCACCCATCCATTTTCTTTAAAAATAACTCCCTCTGAAAGAAGTATTTCCCTCTGAAGCTCCTTTGAACCAAAAACATGATCCGGAGCCATTTCTCCTAAACGGTTAACCACCCTGTGGGCAGGTATTTTCATTCCTTCAGGAATAGACTTCATAGCATATCCAACTATTCTGGCGCTTCTCGGCTCGCCGATAAGCCTTGCAATCTGACCGTAAGTCATAACCTTGCCCTTAGGTATTCCTGCTGCAACCTCATAAACCCTTCTATAAAAATCCTTCACAAACCTCACCTATCCCTTAAACTTCTATCTTAATTTCACATTCTATATTTTAATTAATTCTCTAAATATCTTGATATCATCCTTATACTGCTTTTCTGGCCCCAGCAGAAAATACCAAATCCAAAGTTTTTCTGAATCCCCTCCCAGAAAAACCTCCTTCATTTTTAACTTTTAATTTTTAATTTTTAACTATCTTTCCATTTATCTTTTGACGTACTTTTATTTTTCCGCTATACTACATATGAAAATAATTCTCAATAAACTCTTTATCATATTTAATAAGGTTATTATAATTTAATAAAAGTGATTTGCAAAGTAATAAAATATAAAATATTCCTTATATCTTAGCTATTAAAAAGTATATAAATGAAGGTATAAGGGAAAGCATTAGCTATAGAATTTTTATAAGGAGGTGTAGCACATACTATGCACGATTTAATTATTCCTCCCAAGGTGAGTATTGCTCCTATGGTGGATGTAACGGATAAGCATTTTAGATATTTTATGAGACTTCTTACTAAAAAAGCTCTTCTATATACTGAAATGATTACCTGTGAGGGTATATATCACGGGGATGAAGAAAAGCTTTTGGCCTTTAATTCTGTAGAGCATCCTGTAGCACTTCAGATAGCAGCAAGCTCAGTGGAGCAGATAAAAAAAGCTATGCCTAAAATAAAAAACTGGGATTATGATGAGATAAATTTAAATGCAGGGTGTCCTTCAGACAGGGTATCGGGAAATCTTATGGGAGCCTGTCTCATGGCATACCCTGAACTGGTAAGGGATATGCTTTTCACCATTAAAGAGTATACAGATAAACCTGTTACCGTAAAGCACCGCATAGGTATTGACGGAAAGAATATCCTTCCTTCAGACTTTAAAAGAACCCTCTTTGACACCTACGAGGATATGCACCACTTTGTTTCCGTAATAAGGGAGGCTAAACCAGAAAGGTATACCATCCATGCAAGGATAGCCATACTTGAGGGTCTTAGTCCTAAGGAAAACAGAGAAATACCTCCTTTAAGATATGAGGAGGTCTACAGGCTTAAGGAGGAATTTCCTGAGCTTAGCATAGAGATTAACGGCGGCTTTAAGACCATAGAAGAAATCAAGGCTCAGCTGGATAAGGTTGACTCTGTTATGATAGGAAGATTGGCAAGGGATAATCCTTTCGTTATGAAGTATGTAGATAGTATTTATGGAGAAAGTTCTTCTTCAAAACTTACAAGAAGACAGATAATAGAGGAGTTTATTTCTTATGCGGAGCTCTGCCAGGATAAAGGTGAAAATGCCTACTATGCCATAGGACATATGGATGGATTATTTCTTGGAAAAAGAGGAAGTAAAAGGTGGAAGCAGATACTCAATACTCCTGCCTCTCACAATATTAAAGCCTCAGAGCTTTTAAGGATTTCTTTAAAGGAGCTCCCTCAGGAGGTTTTGGATGAAGTATAAAAATTTGAGCTTTTATATGGAATAAAGACTCAATAATAGTAATGTGAAAATAAGGGTTGTAATACTTTGTTTACAGTAATATAACCCTTATTTCGTTGACTATAATTCTGACTTTACTCATAATATTTAGTAATAACTATTAAAGGATGTGGTCTGATGAATGTAGTTATAAATGTAATGAATAATCACAGATCTATAAGAAAATACAAGAATAAGGACATCCCTGAGGAGGTACTGGACACCATATTAAAGGCTGCTCAAAGTATGCCTAATTCAGTTAATGCTCAGCAGATAAGCATTATAGCCGTAAGGGATAAAGAAACTAAGGCTAAGCTTTCAGCGCTTGTTGGAAATCAGAAGCATATTGCAGAAGCTCCTGTAGTTTTGGTTTTTGCTATGGACTTTTATAAAACCTCTTTAGCAGGAGAAAAGGCTGGAAAACCCCAGGTTATACAGGAAAGCCTTGAGGGCATCACCACCGGTGCTTTGGATGTAGGAATCGCCTATGGTGCTGCTGTTATTGCCGCAGAATCCTTAGGTCTTGGTATAGGTCCTACAGGAGGAGTTAAAAGCAAGCCCTTAGAGGTTATTGAGCTTTTAGGCCTCCCAAAGTATACCTTCCCCCTTGCCGGAATGGCTTTAGGTTATCCTGATGATAATCCTGAAAAGAAGCCAAGGATGCCTTTGCAAGCCTTTAAGCATAAAGAAAAGTATAATAAAGAAGCCCTTCCTGAGATTATAGATAAATATGATGAAGAAATGGGAGTTTATTTGGAGGGTATAGGAAGGAAAGAAGCCGAAGTGGATTGGAGCACCCAGACCTCTAAGATGTATAAGCAGGTTTATTATTCAAAGGTTAAGGATGCCTTGGAGGCTCAGGGATTTAAATTAGATAAGTAAAAATATCAGGTGCCTGGCACCTGATATTTTTATATAAATCAAAATAATATCGATTATTTACCGCAGCACTTTTTATATTTTTTACCGCTGCCGCAAGGACATGGATCGTTTCTTCCGATTTTATTTTCATTAACTACGGTTTTAGATGCTTTGTATTCTTTTTGTATTTCTTTTCTCTTTTCAGGAGAGAAAATTCCATCCCACTGTGGAAGATTATATAAATAGTCTGCCTTTGCATCTAACATGTTGAAATATAGCTTTTCATAGTCTATGCTTAAAGAAATTTCTGTATCTGCTTCTACCTTTTCTAAGTCCATAGGCTCAACAAGGCTGTCGTTGATTCCATCTACAAAGCCCATAACAAATTCAGGAGTGCTTTTAAACTCTTCAGCTAACTCATTTATAGTAGTTTTTCTAACCTTTCCTCTTTCAGCAAGGAGATTTGCATAAATCTTTTCTTCCATTTCGCTGTATTCTTTCCAGAATGCATCTTCTCCCTTATGCTTAACATAATCCACTACCATATCTGTCCATTGCTTATATAAACCCATTCTTTATTTCTCCTCTTTCAGTAAAATTTATAAATACTATGTACTGTCTTCATATGTCCTAATGAAGTACTAACACATATTTTACTCTCTCTTTACAGATTTTTCAAGGCAGTAAACCGCTTCTCTGCTGCAATAGCTGCAGCTGCAGGAATTCTGAGCTTTATTAAGTTCAGGCCAGGTTTCGCTGTCCAGTAAAAAATCATCAAAAGCCATGTCTGTATGCTCCTCACAGCAGCAAATACATTGCTCCTTCATTGAAATCATCCCTTTACTCAGATTAAATTTCAATATAACTGCTTGGTTTCCCTCTGTCAGCTAATGAAATAATCATATCTTTGTCTGTGTTGATCTTATTTTCATTAAGAATATTAAACACCGTTTGATATGCAAGCTCAGGATAATTATTGGTATTGCTTAAATGGCCTAAAATTATCCTTCTAACCTTGCTTTCGTCATTTATGTTTACTAAGGCTTCTGCACAAGCCTCATTAGAAAGGTGCCCTATTTCACTTAATACCCTTCTCTTTAAAGGATATGGATAAGGGCCATACTTCAGCATCTGAACATCGTGATTGCTTTCTAATAGTATTATGTCAGAATCCTTAATATTATATTTAACCTCTTCGGTAAAGGTTCCAAGGTCTGTGGCTACACTTATCCTCTTTCCCTTTGAATGAAGGGTATATCCCATTGGTCCCACTGCATCATGGGGAGTGTTAAAGCTTATTATATCTATGTCTTTTATAGCAGTTACGCTTCTTTTTTCAATAATTTTTATGTTATGCTCTTTAATTTTCCCTATGCAGGGCAGCATACTGTTCCAGGTAGCTTCATTAGTATATATAGGAATATCATACTTCCTCGAAATTACCCCTACTCCTTTTATGTGATCGGAATGCTCGTGAGTTATGAATATAGCATCTATCTTCGAAGGATCTTCATTTATTTCCTTTAAAGCAGCATCTATACTCTTTCCAGGCAGTCCGGCATCTATGAGTATCCTTGTATTATCACTGGCAATGAAAATACTGTTACCGCTGCTGCCGCTATACAGCGAACAAAATTTCATTTATATTCCCCCATTAATCAACTTTTCTGTATATTTCTGCTCCTAATGCTTTGAATTTATTTTCTATATGAGGGTATCCTCTATCGATATGCTCAATATTATAAATTTCTGTTTCTCCATCAGCCATCAGGCCTGCAACCACCATAGCAGCTCCTGCTCTTAAGTCAGTAGCCTTTACCACTGCTCCTGTAAGCTTTTCTACTCCTTCAATAATTGCTATTCTGCCTTCTACCTTTACTGATGCTCCCATCTTTTTAAGCTCATCTAAATGCTTATATCTGCTTTCCCATATGCTTTCAGTTATTATGCTTCTTCCAGATGCAACGCAGAGCATAGCAGACATAGGCTGCTGTACATCCGTAGGAAAGCCTGGGTATGGAGTTGTTTTAACATTTACTCCTTTTAAATTACCGGAGGACTTTACAGTTATGCTGTCGTCTCCTTCCTCCACCTCTACTCCTGCCTCTAAAAGCTTAGCTGAAATGGATTCTAAATGCTTAGGAATTACGTTATTTAAGGTTACCTCTCCTCCGCAGGCTGCTGCAGCAATCATAAAGGTTCCTGCTTCTATCTGATCAGGGATTACACTGTAATTACAGCCCTTTAACGACTCAACTCCCCTTATTTTGATAACATCAGTTCCTGCTCCTTTTATATCTGCGCCCATGGTATTTAAAAAGTTAGCTACGTCAACCACATGAGGCTCCTTTGCAACGTTCTCCAAAGTGGTTAATCCCTCTGCCATAGCAGCTGCAAGCATAACGTTAATAGTTGCGCCAACGCTCACTACGTCAAAGAAAATATTGGCACCAATAAGCCTGTCGGCCTTAACCACCGCAGCTCCATGCTCAATAACCACCTTAGCGCCTAAAGCCTCAAAGCCTTTAATATGCTGATCTATGGGTCTGACTCCTATAGGACATCCTCCCGGAAGCTCCACCTTTGCCTGCTTAAACCTGGCAAGTAAAGCCCCGATTAAGTAATATGAAGCTCTCATTTTTCTTACATCTTCCGTACAAGCCTCGGTTTTAACCAGACTTCTGCTGTCGATTTCTATAGTATTACTGTTTACTTTTATTTCTGCTCCTAAATCTTCTATTATTCTCTCTAAACAATGCACATCTTCTATATCAGGAATATTATCTATTATACATTTACCTTCACTTGCCATAACAGCGGCAGGAAGTATAGCTACAGCGGCATTTTTAGCCCCATTAATGTCTACAGCTCCATTAAGGCGGCTGCCTCCTTTAATTACTAATCTTTCCATATACTTTTCACCCTTGCTCAAAATTTGTATTAAATTTCCAATATATTATCTGTAGGTCAGTTTTCTGTCTTTTTAATTTACATTTATCAAATTTACATTTTTAACATTTTCATTGAATTTAGTTACTTCAAAATCATATAAAACATGAGATTTTGTGATAAAAAGCTTTAACAAAGCATTTTTATGGACAATCTCATAATTTTTATTATAACATAACCTTCACTTCTATTTACAACCTTTTTTAAAGTATATTATGTAAAATTCACATATTTATTCTAGCTATTCAGACAAAATTTGTATAAACACTTAAAATTTAATAATGATTTACGTAATACTTAGTTTATAAGTTGGTACACAAATAAAATTTTATATAGATAAATATATAATAACACATTAATTTTTATCATAAATTATATTTAAATCAATTTTTAATGAACAAAAAATGACCACTATAACCTGTGGTCATTTTTAGTGATCATCTTTATAAACTGTTATTGTGGCTCAAAACTTCCGCAATCTGTGCTTTCTACATCTTTTGCATCGGAGGTGTGCTTTACTACCTTGATGTAATCTAGGGTGCAGTAGTTATGGTCCTTACAGTGATATTTGCACTCTGTTACTGTACATCCTATACTATCGTTATGTTTCATAATATTACATTCCCCTTTCCTAATTTACTGCATAAATAGTATTTGTATTTATCTTTTATTTATTCCTATGTTTTTTTGTAAAGGTTTATATGCTATAATCATATGTGAATACTTAACTTTAGTAATATGGGGGCAAAAATGAGATATTATTTAGTAGCTTTATTTGATGAAGAATCATACAAAGCAATTGAGCCGATACAGAGATCTATGTCTAGGAAATATAAATTATATAGAAATCTCCCAACTCTTCACATAACCTTAGAAATTATTGAAGATCCTGACTTAAATAAATTAGATGAGATATTATATAAAATTTTTAAGCCTTATAAGAGATTTAAAGTGGAATTAAGCGACATTATCTGTTTTGATGAACCTCACAAATCTGTAAATTTAAAAGTGGAAAGCAAAGGTTACATCAAAAGGATTGCAAGATCCGTCAATGAAACATTAAAACTCCACGGATTTAATGTAAGACCCTGCATAGATAACTGGGATTTGCACGTTTCCCTGGCAAATACAAATTTTGCTTCAAGGGAATGGAGTAAAAATGAATTTAATAAGGCATGTACCCTAGCAAAAAGGGATGGCTTTTACAATATGGCCAAAATAGCCAGAATAGAATTATGGAAACCTATAAACAATAAAAAAGAAATGGTGGTAAAAAGCTACCCTTTAAAGACTTTTTAATGTTTTATAAATTATTTTATTCCCGGATTAATTGCATATAAATGAAATATTGTAATAAAAAGGCATCTTTAATCAAGATGCCTTTTTTTAATTTCATAATTTTAAGTACATTGAAGGAATTTATGCATAAATAACTCCTTAAAAAATTGTAAGTTTCTTAAAAATAAAAAATATTTTTTTGTATTCGTTTACTGAACTTTTAATTTTATATAATATTTTGTAGAATGGAATAAGAAGAATACCGGAATTGTGGAAAAGAGGATATAAAGGATGAAACTACAAAATCTTTTTAAGATTCAGGCAGAAAGAAACAAATCTCTAGATATACTCCCAAATCTTGACGAGTATAAGTTAAATGCAAGAAAACTTTTAGCGCTTAATGTAAGAGTGGGGGCTCTTGCCAATGCAACAAAATGCTTCAAATATTGGGAAGACGAAGAAGTTATACATAGAGATAATATATTAACAAGGTATATAAGTACCTTAAGCTGCATATTAACAGTTGGAATAGATAAAAAGTACACAGATATTGAAAGTGTAGAAACAAGGCCTAATGAATATTGTTTAAGTGATCAGTTTTTAAATTTATATGTTGATATTAATGACTTGCTTGTTTCATCTTCTAAGGATCACTATATAACACTTATGGAAGACTTTTTAAGTATAGGTCACACCATTGGCTTTAGTGAACAGGAAATAATAGATAATTTTAACTCTCTTTATTAAGACTCTATTTATAGAGTCTTTTTTGTTTTCCTTTTTTTTCTTATAATATACATAATCATAGTAGGTTAAACTATGGCTGAGGTGATTTGCTATGTTAGGAATACTTTTTTCAATTTTAGCAGGTGCAGCTATGAGCTTTCAGGGTGTATTTAACACTAAACTCAGCGAAAGGATAGGCTCCTGGGAAACTAATACTATAGTTCAGGGTACAGGACTGCTGTTAACTGTTATAATAATGCTTTTTTTTGGTAAAGGCAGCATAAAAGAAGTAAAGAACGCCAATAAGCTCTACCTTTTAGGCGGTTTGTTGGGAGTTTTTATCATATTTTCAGTAATGGAAGGAATGAAAAGTTTAGGACCCACCTATGCCGTTTCCACTATATTAGTAGCTCAGCTTATAACTGCTGCAGTAATTGAAGCCTTTGGACTCTTTGGGGCAGCAAAAGTAAGGTTTACCTTAAACGAAATAGTTGGCGTAGCTATAATGATTGTTGGTATAATAGTATTTAAGTGGAAAGTTAATTAACTTATCAGAAAGGTGTGTCTTTATGGATTTTAAACAGATAGAAGCTTTTATCAGCGTGGCAAAGCTTAAAAGCTTCTCTAAAGCAGCAAACTCTATATATTTATCCCAGCCAACCATAAGCTCTCATATTTCCAGTTTAGAAAAAGAGTTAAACATTCAGCTTTTTGATAGGACTTCTAAGGAAGTAAACCTTACTCCTGCAGGAAGAATGTTTTTAAATTATGCCAGCGATATAATAAACACAAAAAATACAGCTGTTTCAGTTTTAGGCAGTTTTGAAAATAATATTACAGGGAAGCTTTCTCTTTCCGCCAGTACCACCCCCTGTAATACCCTTGTACCCAAGCTTATTAAAAAGTTTCATGAAATTTATCCTCATATAAAATACGAGGTAAAAGAGCAGGGGTCTTCTGACATTATAAAGGATATATTAAATTTAGATTGTGAAATAGGCCTTATAGGTACCAAGGTAAAAGATGATAAGCTTCACTGCTTTTCATTAAAAGAGGACGAGCTTGTTTTGATTTCTCATCCTGACATGAAGCTGCCTAAGGAAATTTCCTTAAATAAGCTTATGCAGCTTAATCTCGTAGTGAGAGATTCTAACTCTGCTACCAGGAAAACCTTTGAGAAAGAGCTTACAAGGCACGATATGCTTCCCTCCAGATTAAATGTAATATGTGAGGCAAACAATCTGGACACGCTTATACAGTGTGTTAAAGCAAATATCGGTGTAGCTATTGTATCTAAGTCTGTTTGTAAGGATTATATTAAATTTAATATGTTAAGCGAAAGCACCATAATAAATTTTGATTTAAAAAGAAATATATATTTAATAGTAAACTCAAAAAGAACTCTTACCCCTACAGCCAATGCTTTTTTAGAACTATGCAGGGAGGAATTCTCTTCGAAATAATATCACTTTTTATATAAATGTAATAACCTTTCCCTCTTCTTTCATATAATATATACTGTAAACATTTCAGGAGAGTTTATATGTTGTGGTTCAAAAGTAAGCTGGACAGCAGTTTAAAGCATGGGTTAAAAAATAATTACTACAAAAAATATAGGGTGCTTATATACTGTAATAATTTTAAGAATAATATAGAAAAAAAGATATTATCTTATAGAGGGACAGTTCTTCACTCCTTAGATAATATATCCATAATATGTGCTTATTTAAGCTCTAGTGCTATAGCAAGGCTTATTGAATTTCCGGAAGTAAAATGGATAACCAGGGATACCTTTTGCTTTCTCTGCGCAAACAGCGTGGAAAGTTCTAACAGGGTGAGGCTTTCGGAAAAATACAGCCTTACGGGAAAAGGTATAGGCATAGCTTTGATAGATACGGGAGTTTATCCTCATTATGATCTTATCAATCCATATAATAGAATAAAATATTTCAAGGATTTTATAAATGATTACAAATATCCCTATGACGACCATGGTCACGGTACCTTCATAGGAGGAATTCTCTGCGGCAACGGAGGTTTGTCAAAAGGAGTATATAAAGGCATGGCTCCCGGTGCTTACCTTTACTGCTATAAAGCATTTAACTCTCAGGGAAAAGCCTTTGCCTCGGATATATTAGCTGCAATAGACAGCATTATAAATCAGTGCAGGGATTATAATATAAGAGTTCTCTGTATGCCTATAGAATCCTATAATAACGATTTTTTTGTAACGGAATGCTTTACAAAGCTCCTTGATAAAGCTGTAGAAAATAACATAATACCAGTAGTACCCAGCGGGAGTAATCCAAGCCTTGAAGGAAGCATTGAAGGAATAGCCTGCCTGACAAACTGCATCACTGTAGGCGGACTGGATACTACAAGATCCATAGAAAAATACGATTTTTCCTCCTGCGGTCCCTTTAACAAAACCCTTAAACCGGATTTATCTGCGGCATGCGTGGATGTATACTCTTTAAACACTAATAAAAGGTATATATCTGAAAGAAATGGAATGAAAATATATCCTCCTGCCCTTGAAGAAGCCTACTGCTCCTACAGCGGTACTTCTGCTGCTGCAGCTTATATAAGCGGTATCTGTACTCTTGTTCTGGAAAATAACCCCAATCTTTCCGTTAAGGATGTTAAAGCACTTCTTAAAGCTTCCTGCAGGAATATAGAACTTCCCAGATGGCAGCAGGGTGAAGGTATGGTGGATGTATCGAAAATAATAAAATAAAAAGACTCCCTAAGGAGTCTTTTTTTAATTAACAGCTTCAAACCCAACTTTATTTTATATATTTTAATGAGTCTTTAGCTATACCGTTAATCCTCACTTCAAAATGGAGATGAGGTCCGGTGCTTCGTCCGGTATTACCAACTTCAGCTATTATATCCCCCTTATTTACCCGCTGTCCTTCCTTCACCTTAAGGCTGCTGCAGTGTCCATAAAGGGTTTCTATACCGTTTCCATGGCTTAAAATCACCATATTTCCATAGGTAGGCTCAAATCTTGCCTCTTTTACCCTTCCATCCAGAGCGGCAGTAATAGGATCTCCTATTTTTCCGGCAAAATCAGTGCCCTTATGCATTTTTCCCCATCTCATCCCGTAAAAGGAGGTTACGCTCCCCCTGGAGGGCTTAGCTAAAACCGCTGACAGTTTTTCCTCCGTAAGCCTGCTTCCCTGAAGTATGATGGTTTCTTTGGGCTGCTTTGTTATAGTTTCTTTTATTATGATCTCTTTAACCTTTTTATCATTAATGTATAGTGTTTTCTTTTCAATTTCTTTGGAGCCGTTTTCCCCTTGCTGAGTTTTACTTTCTCCAACGTTTAATTCATTAGAACTCTTTATAGTTACCTTAGGACTTATTTCTTCAGTATATTTTTCTAAGGTGTCTATTTCAAGGTTAAGGTTGTCATTTTTACTTGCTGCAAGGAGCTTATTAAGTGCTCCTTCCATGGTATCCAGCTCCCACTCATAGCAGTAATACTCTTTAAATTCTATATTACCTTTAAGTTCCAATCGTGCTATTGATTCTCTATCCACCTTAGCTTTTTCCAGGTAATAGGCCTTAAAATTATTAATAAGCCTATCTGCTTCTTCCTTATTGTAAAGCACTGCTGCATCCTTATTATTTATTATTATCTTCATTGTTTTAAGCTTATAATTCATCAATATTTTAAACTTGTTGGCGGTATTATTTCTCTCTTTGGAAAATTCATTGTTAATAGCCAGAACATCAGAACCATAGTTACCCTGAGGTCTGCTGCCTAAGGTGGATGCAAAGACCTTTATACCGGCTGTATTGGGTTTATTATGCAGTAAATCTATAAAATCGCTGTAATAAACTGAAGCATAGGGCATTAAAAAAGCTAACAGAAGCATTATAGATTTTTTAAGCCTTTCCTTTTTCCATGCCTTATATTTCATAATCTCCACTCCTTTATAGAGAAGTATTGAATTAAACTCAGCACGTTTATTAATTTTCCCCAGTATTTTACCATATATTCATAGTTCATATAATTTTAACATTTATAGTGAAATATTATATATTTTTTTGTTTATTGAGTGCCAGGCTTCCCTCTGTTATAATAAATACACTGGGGTAACATTAATAAAAAATAAATCTATACTATTAAAGATTAAGAAGGGGTGTTATAGTCATGAGTACATTCATGCTTAAGAACTCCACTATCAGTTTTACACCGGTAAGCAATGTCTTTATAGATAAGTATATGCCAAAAGCTCGAGGGGAATTTGTAAAGGTCTATCTGCTGATGCTTAAATATAGCTCTTCAGGCGAAGCAGGAGTCAGCTCAAATATAATAGCAAACAATCTCAACCTTTTGGAATCTGATATTATAAATGCACTTAATTACTGGAATGATGAAGGTGTAATTAAGTTGGTACCTATCGATAATATGGGTAATTTTAATATTGAATTCTTATACCTTGAAGAGGAGCTTGAAAAAGCAGATAAAAACTTTAACCTGCTTGAAGCTTTAAATACTGATAGTACCAAGGAGATGCTTAAAGAAATTGAAAAGCTGCTTGCAAGACCTCTCTCTCCAAAAGAGATGAGTTCTTATTTAAGCTGGGAAAAGGATTTTTCTTTTTCCTATGAGCTGATACTTCTGCTGGTTGAATACTGCGTATCCAAAGGAAAAAGCGATACAAGATACATAGAAAAAGTAGCTATTGCCTGGAATGATGCAAATATTAAGACCATAGAAGATGCTCAGCAGTATATTAAGAAAAATGAAGATAAGTGGGTAAAAATAAGAAAAATCCTGTCCTATCTAGGCATTAAATCCAATGAGGTTATGAAGCCTCAGGAGGATATGATGGATAAATGGCTAAATACTTACAATTTCCAGGTTGAAATCGTACTTAAAGCCTGCGACATATGCTTTGAACGCTTAAACAGAGCAGACTTCAAATATATAGACGGAATATTGAACAGCTGGTTCAAGGATGATATTAAAACACTGCAGGATATAGCAGTTAAGGACAGCAAAAAAGATTCTGGTGTTTCTAAAAGAAAGGTATCGCCTAATATAAAAAATGATCTTAAATTCAACAACTTTGATCAAAGGGTATATGATTATGATTCTTTAGAAAAGAAATTGTTAGGATGGGATAAATGATGGTACAGGGATATCATAGCGAAATAATGAAACTATACGAAGAAACGAGAGAATATGAAAGAAAAGCTTTAGAAGCACGAAAAGAAGAGATAGAAAGAAAGCATCCTGAAATAATGGAGCTGGACAGACAAATTGCAAAGTTAAGCATAGAGCTTTCCCTTTGTTTCATAAAAAATAAAGATAACATAGATGAAGCAGTAAAAAATCTCAGAAATAAAATAACTGATTTAAGGGCAAGAAAATATGAGCTTTTAGTTTTTAACGGTTATGACAGAGAATATTTAAATCTTCACTATAAATGCCCTAAGTGTCAGGATACAGGATACATAGGAACAGAAAAATGCAGATGCTATAAACAAAAGCAGATAAACCTATATTACAGAAACTCTGATCTTCAGGAGGCTGTAAGGCTAAATAACTTTGCCACCTTTAAGCTGGATTATTATGAAACTCATAGAATAGGCAGTGAAAGATATTCTCCCAGAAAAAATATGGAGAATATTTTAGAAAAGATTCAGGGAGAATACCTCCCAAATTTTAAAAACCATTATGATAACTTAATGTTT
>NZ_CCXI01000144.1 GCF_000820705.1 Clostridium polynesiense
ACTTAATGTTTTACGGAAATTCCGGCACAGGAAAAACTTTTTTATCTCATTGCATAGCTAAAGAGCTTTTAGACAGCGGTAATTTGGTAGTTTACAGAACCTCAGAAGATCTTATGAAAAATTTAAAAGACATAAGATTCAACAATAACCACGAATTAGAGGAGCTTCTGATAAACTGCGATTTGCTTATAATCGATGATTTAGGGGCGGAATTATCCAATGATTATTATGTAACTGAACTATTTAATTTTTTAAATTTAAAATTATTAAAAAGACATAAGATGATTATTTCAACTAATCTTACCATAGAGCAGATTACTAAGACCTATACAGAAAGGCTGAGCTCCAGGCTCTTTGGTAACTTTATCCTCTTTAAGCTCTACTCAGAGGATATAAGAGTTAAAAAAAATCTATCCAGAATAAGCAGATAACCTCCTATCCGGGAGGTTATTTTTTTATTATATGTAATACTAGTATAAATCCATTTATTTTAAAACATATATACATCGGTTAATAATCTTTATATACCCCTCCTCCTGAAGCTCGCATATCTTTTTAGTTGCAGTGCTTCTTGTACAGGAGATCATATCAGCAATTTCCTGATGGGTAAGCTTTATATTTATTTTAATACCTTCTTCAGTTTTAATTCCCTGCTGAACAGCCAGTCTATTAAACAGACAAATAAGCTTATCTTTTGTATCAAAAAAGGATGTGTCATGAATTTGATCCATCATTTTTCTAATCTTAGAGGTTAACATTACCATAATATAATAATAAGTATCGGGGTTTTTATCTAAGATATAAAAAAATCTTTCCTTAGTTATCTTAATAACCTCGGTATATTCCATAGTCTCCGTGATTACGCGGTCGAAATCCTGCTGAATCATGGTTACCTCTCCAAAAAGATCTCCTTCTGAAAGCAGCAGCAGTGTTTTTAGATTCCCTCCGTTGCCGATAAAATACTGCTTCACGCATCCTTTAGTGATCAGGTATACATAATCCAGCTTTCTAAACTCAAATTCAATATAGGAATCAGCATTGAATTTAAATAATTTACCTTCATTTTTAAAAGCTTTAAGAATTACATCTTTATATGCAACCTCATGCTCTGTATACATTTTAAAAACCTCCATTAAGTAATTTTAAACGTTTTCCTTAATATACAGAAAATCTTCTTTTTATTGTATTCCTATAGAGCTTATAATTATATAATAACCCATACAGTAAAGCTTTTCACCAAAATTTGTGTTCTGCAACACATTTTTTATTTTAAAAATATAGTATAATTATAAAAAAGTTTGGAGGTTGATTTAAATGAGTAATTGGTTGCATGAAAAAAGCTGGCAGGAAGCAGAAAAAGCTATCAAGGATAGTAAAGGAGTTGCTATTATTCCAGTGGGAAGCATCGAACAGCACGGCTACCATATGCCTCTTGGTACGGACAGTTATGTAGCTCTTACTTTAGCTGAAGATGCCGCTAAGGAAACAAATGCCATTATTGTTCCTCCCCTCTGGTTTGGATGGAGTCCACATCATATGGTTCTCCCAGGAACTATAACCATACGTCCTCAGGTTTTAGTTGATTATTTATATGATGTAATTTCTTCATTAAAAGAACACGGTTTGGACAAGTTTATTTTAATAAACGGTCATAGAATAGTTAATATAACTTGGATGCAGCTCACTGCTGAACAGGCGCAGCGTGAATTAGGAGTAACTGTTAAAATATTTGATCCTGCTTATATGTCTAAGGATATTGTAAACGTTTTAGGTTTTGGTCCCGTAGGACATTCAGAGGAAATAGAAACCTCACATATGATGTATCGTTATCCTGATATGGTTCATCTTGAGCTGGCTAAGGATAATCCTATTAAGCCTAAGGAATTATATTCTGTTGATCCAACCTACGCAAATGACACCTTATGTTATGTTCCAAGCACATATGAGGATGCTAAAAAACATGCGGTTGAATCCGGAGGAACTACAGGAGAACCTTCAAAATCTTCCTCTGAAAAAGGAAAAGTATATCACGATCACCTTATTTCTAATCTCGTTAAAGTAATTAAAAATTTACAGGGATAAAAGATAATTAAGGAGGTATTTTTATGAAAATTACCACAGGAGAAAAAATTGTTTATTCTATTCTTCTACTGTCACTTATAATGGTAAATCCCCCTATACTCAACTATGTAAATAATTATGCTGTTGATAATCCTATTATGTTTAACAGACCAACGATGTATCTTTGGCTTCAATTATGGTACTTCATTGCAATAATAGCTTTCTTGATAGGTGCCGTAACAATTAAAAGATGGAAAAAAGATTATTGATTATTTTTAAAGAGAATTTTTCGGGGAGGTAAATTCTATGAATACAGGCCTTACTATTTTGTTCTTATATACTCTTTCTTTATTAGGAATCGCTTTTTACGCATCAAAACATGACAAAAAGAACATCAAGGATTTTGCTACTGCAGGAGGTTCTTTAGGAGTTTTTGTTTTAACTCTTACCTTCAGCGCTACTTATCATAGCTCCTATGCTTTTTTAGGGGCACCTGGCTTTGTATATACAAATGGAATAGGCTGGTGGGTAAACGGAATATGGACTGTTTTCCCAGGAGTACTTTTCTGGATTATAGGCAGACGTTTTTGGTTTCTCGGCAAAAAATACGGTTATATTTCCATGGCTCAATATATAAGCGATGTATACCAGGATAAGAAACTGGGATTATTAGTAACAATTATTACCCTTATCTTTACAGTTCCATATGTTGCAATGCAGGCCATAGGTTCCGGCTACATATTTGAAGTAATAAGCGGAGGAAAACTCAGCTATACCTTTGGAACAATCATGTTTTTCTTAATTATGATAGTGCTGGTTTGGCTGGGAGGAATGAAGGGCGTTGCAATAACCGATGCAGCTCAGGGCGTTTTTATGTGGATTGGTATGGTTATAGGTTCTTATATGATTATATCTGCTAACTTTGGCTCTGTGTCCAATGCATACTCTGAAGCTTTAAAAGCAATACCTCAGCACTTCACCCTGCCTGGACCTACTGGTTTGGTAACCAATGCAGATTGGATCTCCCGATGGGTGGTAATCACAATTGGAATGATGATGTTCCCTCATGTTACTTTAAGATTCTTCTCAGGAAAATCCCTTAAAGTTTTAAAATGGTCATCGGTATTTTCTTCAATTTATTTAACTTCAATATATATTTTTACACCAGCTATAGGCTTTATCGGAAACATTTTATTCCCAAATATAGCAGCTCCAGATACAATATTTCCTGAAATGCTGTTAAAATATACTCCTATAGTATTTGCTGCCCTGGTTATTTCCGGTGCCCTTGCAGCTTCAATGTCCACAGGAGATTCTCAGCTTCATGCTGTCAGCACCATGGTTTCTACAGACATATATGCTACCTACGTTAACAAAGAAGCTAGTGAGTATAAGCAGTATACCGTAGCTAAAATTGCAACTTTAGTCTTTGGTATATTATCTGTAATCGTAGCACTTCAAAAACCTGGAATGCTTGGTAATATACTTGCTTTAGCTAACGGAGGAGTAGCTGCCCTTGCTCCTGCAATGATAGGAGGTATATACTGGAAAAGATCCTCAACCCAGGGGGCTATATGGAGCATAATTATAGGTGAAGGAATAATGCTTTTAACTACCTTTGTGTTTAAAAATCCCTTGGGAATTATGGCAGGCTTATGGGGCTTAATAGCTGCTTTAATAGTTTTTGTAACGGTAAGCCTCTTTACAAAACCTAAGGATAAAACTATTGAAATCATAGATTCTATAAACAACTTTTTCTGCACCGACAGCAGTAATTAATATTTATTAAAATATATATTAAGTATGAAAAAACGACACTTATGTACTCGCTAAAGGGATGCATAAGTGTCATTTTATTTTGCATATAACGAAGATAAACATTTGAAAACTCCGGCTCTTCACCAGCTCTGAGTTATTTTCATCCTACATAAGAGGAGCAAAAACCCTTAATAAAGCCCTTAAAAACCTTACAGGAAGAGAAATTTTTCTGCACTCCTCAAGGCTTATTTCCTGACACAGCTCCAGGGTTTTGATATAATCTTCTTTAATCTGAAGCACACTTTCTGTTTTGTATAACCAGGCACCACATTCAAAATGGAGATAAAGGCTTCTGTAATCAAGATTTACTGTACCTACTACCCCATATTCATCATCTACCACAAAGGTCTTTGCATGTATAAATCCAGGAGTATATTCATAAATTTTAACTCCCGATTCTAACAGCACAGGATAATAAGCTCTGGTTACCATGTGAGCATACCACTTATCTTCTATATGGGGAGTAACTATCCTTACATCAATTCCGCTTTTTGCTGCTATACACAAAGAGGTTACCATTTCATTATCTATAATTAAATACGGTGTATTTATATACACATATCTTTTTGCTTTATTTATTAAATTAAGATATACCGTCTCTCCTACAGGTTCATTATCTAAAGGATTGTCGCAGTATGGCTGTACAAAACCTTGGGAATTTATAGCTTTAAGCTTTTCCTCTTCTGGCTTATACAGGTCATAATCCTCCTCCACTCCTTTTATATATTCCCACATGGATAAAAACATAGAGGTTAAATTCCATACCGCTGGTCCTTTAATAAGCAGCGCTGCATCCTTCCAATGCCCATGCTTTTCATAGGCATTTATATATTCATCTGCAAGATTTATTCCCCCTGTAAATCCAATATGTCCATCTATAACGCATATTTTTCTATGGTCTCTATTGTTTAATATGGAGGAGATTACCGGCTTAAAAGGATTAAATATACAGCATTTTATCCCCATAGCTTCTAGTTTTCTATTATAACCATAGGGTAATGTCATTATGCAGCCCATGTCATCGTAAATGAGCCTTACATCCACTCCCTGTGATGCCTTTTCCTTAAGCACCTCTAATATGCTGTTCCACATAATTCCTTCTTCTATAATGAAGTATTCCATGAATATAAACTTTTCTGCTTTTTTAAGCTCTTCTATAAGCTTTTGAAATTTAATTTCTCCCATAGGCAGATATTCTGTATAGGTATTCTTATGAAGGGGTGAATATGCATAACGGCTTATATACCTTGCCTCATTTGCAGCATCTTCACTTATATAAGAAAGTTCCTTTATTATTTCTTTATCCGCCTTGGCGGCAGCTTTAATTCTTTCCTCCACCACATGCATCTTCTTGTGAACCCTTCTGTTCATGAGGCTTCCGCTTACAAGTAAATAAAATAATCCTCCAAAAACCGGAACGATAAGCACCAGTATAATCCAGGCTATTTTGTATCCTGGGTTGCTTCTGTCATTCACTATATATAAAACCACTAATAAACTTAAAACTATACAAATGGCATAAAAGTAAACAAAATACTCCTGAAAGCCAGCAAGCATAATTACAAATAATGCTACCTGAATAGCTAAAAGTACACCTGTAATGAACACTCTATTAACTAAAAATTTTAAAAGCCTTTTAAAGTTAAATTTTTTCAAAAAAACACCCCCAAAACAACGGCTTAGGTATTATTATATAATAGCCTGCAGCTAATATTCTACAACTTCCTCTATTAATTAATATACTTTTGTTTATAATTATATTAATTTATAATATAAAGGAATCCTGAGAGAGGAGAGGAGTAAATTATGAATATACAAATCTTTGGAGTAAACAAATGCTTTGATACAAAAAAGGCAGAAAGATATTTTAAAGAAAGAAAAATTAAATATCAGTATATAGATTTATCTTTGAAGGGTTTAAGTAAAAGAGAGCTTGAAAGCGTAAAAGGAGCTGTAGGGATTAAAGCTCTGATAAATGAAAAGTCTAAGGATTATGCAAAGTCTAACCTTAAAAATATAATAAATGATAGTGTAAAGGAAGAAATACTTTTGAAAAATCCTATGCTTTATAAAACCCCTATTGTCAGGAACGGAAGGCAGGCAACGGTAGGTTATCAGCCGGAAATATGGAAAACCTGGGAGTAATTTTCATTGCTCCCGGTATATATTATCTATTTTTATATAAGTTTAAATAAAATAAACAAAAAAATCTTGAATGATATCATTCAAGATTTTTGGAGCTGGCAATAGGAATCGAACCTACAACCTGCTGATTACAAGTCAGCTGCTCTACCGTTGAGCCATGCCAGCAAATTGGCGACTCAGAAGGGGCTCGAACCCTCGACCTCCGGCGTGACAGGCCGGCACTCTAACCAACTGAGCTACTGAGCCAATATTATGGTGGGAACAACAGGGATCGAACCTGTGACCCTCTGCTTGTAAGGCAGATGCTCTCCCAGCTGAGCTATGCTCCCATAATATGGTGACCCCTAGGAGAATCGAACTCCTGTTACCACCGTGAAAGGGTGGTGTCTTAACCGCTTGACCAAGGGGCCTTATTAAATTAAAATGGCGACTCAGAAGGGGCTCGAACCCTCGACCTCCGGCGTGACAGGCCGGCACTCTAACCAACTGAGCTACTGAGCCAATTTTAATGGTGGGAACAACAGGGATCGAACCTGTGACCCTCTGCTTGTAAGGCAGATGCTCTCCCAGCTGAGCTATGCTCCCATATATGGTGACCCCTAGGAGAATCGAACTCCTGTTACCACCGTGAAAGGGTGGTGTCTTAACCGCTTGACCAAGGGGCCTTGACTAAAGTCACCTTCGTGGTGACCCGACATAGACTATAATACACAAAATCTAAATAGGTGTCAACAACTTTTTTCAAAAAAATATCAGGAATATGTAACCAAGGGCCTTCCTTTTACATAAATAGTAAATTACTCGGCAATAACTTGGTTTACCTTTCTTTTTTACTAACTATTATATTTTAATATTTCTTCATATACTTTATGGTAATAATACTTTCCATGGGGAACTAAATCTTCATAGGTAACTGAATATTCCTTAAAATGATTACAGCCATCACTATCTACATATACCCCTTCTGTTTTCAAAGCTGATATTTCACCTTCTATAAGCTTCCTGTAGCTTTCCAGATCAATCTCTATAAGTCCTGTTATTTCTTCTTTTTGTATTTTATAATCCTTTAAAAGCTTATTGCTCTCATAAAGATATAGACAGGCAAATTGATAATCTTTAAACTCCTTTTCATCCTTCTGCTGCTTTATAATGCCCATAGGGATTAGCTCCTGAAATTTAACCTCTGCTCCAAGCTCCTCGTAAAGCTCCCTCACTCCATCCTCAATGCTTTCACCTGCACTTAAATGTCCTGCTGAAGAGGTATCAAAAAGATTAGGGTAAGTATCTTTGGAGGGACATCTCTTTTGAAATATTATATAGGTTTTATCTTTTTCCTTCCTTATAAACCAGCATTGAAATGCCAGATGCCAGTATCCCTTTTTATGAACCTCAGTTCTAGGGGCTCTTCCTATATGTACCATCTTATCATCATAAATATCTAAATACTCAACCCCGCTATTGTTAGTCATTTTTTCAAAATCCACAGAATTCACTTCCTTAAACTTCCCTTATTAAAGGTGATTTATTATATAATCATTATATATTTAGCTGTCAGTAAAGGCATAGCATGATGTTTTGCAAAAAAATACACAGATATAAAGTAAAACATCAAAACATAAGAACCTTATACCTGCGTACTTCTTTGATTTTAATAGGTTATTTCATCTACGGCGCTTCTGTCTTTGCTATTTGCATATCCTCCGATTTTCTTTCCGTCTTCAATGCCTATATCTGCACCGTCCTTTGGAAACATCTTTCTCTTTTCAGCATTGCTTTTTGGTCTGTCTTTATGTCTGTGTTTATTGTTATCCAATTAGTTTCCCTCCTAATACTGCAAATTAAATTACACAGTATTATTATGTCACTATAGGATTACTTTATTTATTTTCTGATTGTTTTCTGTTTCTTAATTCTACAAGTGCACAGCCCTCTACTGCATTAATGCTATTTTCCCTGCAGTATTCCAGTATTTCTTCGCTTTCAGCCCCAGGCTGTATAAGCACATTTTTAACCCCTATTTCCTTAGCCTCTTTAATTATATTTATGCCGGCTTTAGGGTTTATGCATAAATCAAGAATCTCAATATCGTAAGGCACATCACCTAGAGATTTATATGCTTCATTACCCTCTGACTTTGGATGCACTCCGCTTACCTTATATCCTGAGGATTCCAGGTTTTTTAATATTTTATGTGCATATTTTTCAGGATTTAAAACATCCCCTACCACTACCCAGTTCATATAATTTAAAAATTCTGAAGCCTTCATTTATATCACCTCATATTTTTTTTGAGCAACAAATATATAGCTACCCTAATAATATTTATTTCACTATATTATATATTACTCCTATTAAATTCCATATTAACATAATGTTAAGTTTGCTGTAAGTGGTGATATTTTTGCAGTCTTGTCTTCAAAAACTGAAATTTAACAGTAATTTAAGTATTTCAATAAATAATTATGAAATATTAGTTATATGATAAAATATATATAAAAGTAAAGGATGTTGGTTATGAAATTAGGATTAGGTCAGATAAAAACAACCTGGTTCAGCATAAATGAAAATAAAGAAAGCTGTATACGATTAATAAAAGAAGCTAAAAATAAAAGCTGCACTTTGATAGCTTTTCCGGAAATGACCTTAACAGGCTTTTCTTCTGATATCTCAGCAATAGAAAACTTCATCACCTTTGAGGAAACCCTGAGCTTTTTTAAAAAGGCTGCAGAAGAGAACTCCATATATATAGGCTTTGGAGCTGTAGAAAAAATGGGAGCTAAAAATTTTAATTCTTATATAATAATTTCTCCTAAAGGCCTCATAGCCAATAAATATTATAAAATACACCCCTTCTCTCCAGGTAAAGAAGATGTTATGATATCTCCCGGAGATAATATTTCTTTTTCCGTTATAGATAATATAGTTTTGAGTTCCTTTATCTGCTACGATTTAAGATTTCCGGAGATTTTTCAAATTGCCTCTAAAAAGTCTCAGCTGCTTTTAGTAGCCTCTGCCTGGCCTCAATCAAGAAGAGATCACTGGCTCACTCTCCTCAAAGCCAGAGCTATTGAAAATCAGTGTTTTGTAGCAGGCGTCAATTCCTATGGTTATGACTTAAGTAATCAGTACTATAGCGGTGATTCCATAATAGTCAGTCCCTTAGGAGAAACCCTTTCACTGACCTCTGAAAGGGAGGATCTCATAACAGCAGAAATAAGCAGCAGCTTGGTGAAAAGCACTAGAGCAGGCTTTAATGTGAATAAAGATAGGAAAAACAGTACCTATTTAAAATACTATAAACAATTTATCTGATTTTAAAGGAGATTTAAGATGATATATCATGATGTAATAATCGTAGGAGCCGGAGCCTCAGGACTTATGTCGGCAATAATAGCTAAGGATTACGGATTGGATGTGGCTTTAGTGGAAGCCGGAGACAGAGTAGGAAGAAAAATTCTTACCACAGGAAACGGAAGATGCAATTTAACCAATAAATATATAGAAGCTCCTTATGACAGGTATCATTCAGAAAACGGTGACTTTTTTAAAGCTGCACTGTCTAAATTTACAGTAAAGGACACCATAAGCTTTTTTCAGGGTCTGGGGCTTCCTTTACTAACCTTAGAAGAGGGAAAAATGTATCCTATGTCACTTCAAGCCTCCTCTGTACTGGATATTTTAAGATTTGCTGCAGAGGATAGAAATATACCGGTGTATTTAAATTCCAGAGTAAAAACTATTTACAGCAATCTAAAGGGCTTTAAAATATCCACAGATAACAGTGAAGTTCCCTTTTTAAACTGTGGAAAACTTATTATTGCCTGTGGAGGAAATTCTCTTTCAAACACCGGTTCCGACGGTTCCGGCTACAGCCTTGCAAAATCACTTGGACATAAGCTTATTCAGCCGGTTCCTGCTTTGGTTCAGCTTAAACTTGATAATAAAAATTTAAAGGGCTTATCCGGAATTAAATTTAACGGTTTTGCTGAAATTCTAGTGGAGGACAATGCAAAAAGAAAGGAGTTTGGAGAAATATTGTTTACAGATTATGGTATCTCCGGACCTCCTATACTTCAAATAAGCCGTATAGCATCAAAGTCCTTAGCCGCTAGAAAAAAAGTAACCTTAAAGCTTGATATGATGCCTCAATACAAAGATGAAGAGCTTTTTGACTTTCTTGAAAGCCATTGGGGCCTTTTAAGCCACAGAAGTGTCTACAATACCTTTATAGGTATAATAAACAAAAAGATGATTCCTCTTATGCTGAAGGAAGCTGGTGTGGATAATATACACAAAGCCGCAGCAGATCTTACCTACGAGGAAAAAAAGAACATAATCAAATGCCTTAAGAGATGGGAATTTATCTGTACTGGCCACAACGGCTTCAATAACTCCCAGGTTACCGCAGGAGGCATCGATACCTCTGAGGTCAATGGGGAAACCTTAGAATCTAAGCTTATTAAAGGCTTATACTTCTGCGGAGAAATACTTGATGTAGATGGAGACTGCGGAGGCTTTAACCTTCAATGGGCATGGTCATCTGCTTATACTGCTGCTTCAAGCCTTGCTAAATAAAATGTCACCATTC
>NZ_CCXI01000145.1 GCF_000820705.1 Clostridium polynesiense
TTTTCATTTTTCTTTACCCAGTAGGTTTCAGCCAAAGTTATTTCCTTATCCTCTTGATTTACTATTTTATGTATGATTTTAGTGCTGTTTTCTTCATTAAATATTTCTGCTTTAGATTTTATGGTGTCTCCATAAAAGCATTCCTTAAGATAATCTATTTTTATATTTTTTAAAAAGCTATTTTTCACTATATTAAGAGGCACTGCTTCTATAAGCCAGTCCAGATATTTAACGTTATTTACATGGGTATTGGTATCAATATCTGTATATCTTACCGTAAAGGTCCTTTCCTCCGCTGCGTCAGTAAGCCTTTGAAGCTTGTAAAGCTTGATTTCCTCTTTAATATCCCCTTCTGCTCCATAGGCGGCATAAAAGTCCTCAGGAATTCTAACCGGTCTTCTTCTTTCATAGTTTATAAGAAGAAATACCGCTTTACCTTCTGCTATTTTTTCTCCTCTGCTGTTTTCTGCATAAAAATTTCTATAGGCATAGAACTTCTTAAAACCATAAGCTTCTGTGGTAATCTTTATTTTTTCATTTAAAATTCCATATTTAAATATTTCTATATCATATTTATACAAAACCCATGCCAGATTCTTTTCCTTTAAATACTCCAGCCCTACGCCGCACTTTTCAGAGTGAGCCATTGCCATATCTCCGAAGTAATTTAAAAGAGCGGTGGGAAGGAGTCTCTGCTTGTAATCCACCTCATAATATCTCACTTCATATTCCTTAACAAAGCTGTTTTTATTCATGAGTTTTCCTCCTTAACAAAGAAACGTATACCTCTATTATACAGAGGTATACGTTAAAAGTCTTTATAGGCTATCAATTTAATTGCTGAAGCATCATATCTAAATCAAGTCCATGGACCATAGCTGATTCCTCTAGAGTTTCTACCTGAGAGGCGGGGCAGCCTACGCATCCGAGGCCCATTTCCATCAGCACATCTATAGCATCAGGGTACATCATAATTATATAGCCTATGGTCATATCCTTCGTTATTTCCATGTAATCATCCCCAAAAATATTTTTCTTACTATTTGTAAGTTATACCTACATTATAATACAAATGAGGATAATTATCAATTACAATTATCTTCTTTAATTAAGCACTGCTATAATTCCTTATCATAGCGGTAAAAATCTTCAGGCCTCCTCTGAAAATGGATTATACCTCTGAATATATATCCGGATCTTGTAAATATATTTTGAGCAATTTTATTTAATGAATAGGTATCCGTTTTTATGTAGTTTATTCCCTTATCCATCGCCAGATCATCAGCAAAACTTAAAAGCTTATAAGCTATTCCTCTTCCCTGACTTTCAGGATTAACAGCAATCCTATGAATAATTAGAGCCCTTCCCTGTCTTCTCCAGGGTATATCCCCATATTCCTCTGCTTCATCCTCATTTACGCATACTACTCCTTGGATTTCTTCATCCTCACAGTATACATATAAATTATCTTCTTCAATATCCTTTAAATAATCCTCTTCTTTGGGATAATCCTCTCCCCATTGGTCATTCCCCTGCTGATTCATTTTTAAAACCGCAGCATTAACTATAATCATAATCCTCTCAATATCCTCTTTGATAGCTTTTCTTATCATATAACCTCCTGAAAAACTAAGTTTATAATCTCTGCTTCTTAGATATCCCCCACTCTTATGGTTTGATTCCTTTTAGGTCCTACAGAAATAACAGAAACTTTTGTCCCTGTAAATTCCTCTATCCTCTTTAAATACTTTTTAGCATTTTGAGGAAGCCCTTCATAGCTTTCTGCCTGTGTTATCTCTTCTCCCCATCCTTCAAATTCTTCATAAATAGGCTGGCACTCCGCTAAATCCTCCAGGCTTGCAGGAAAGTAGTCAATTATTTTATCTTTAAATTTATAACCTATACATACCTTGAGCTTTTCTAGGCCTGCAAGGGTATCCATTTTTGTCACTGCAAAGCTGGTCAAGCCTGAAACTCTGGCAGTGGTTTTAAGAATTACAAGATCAAGCCATCCGCACCTTCTGGATCTGCCTGTAGTTACTCCGTATTCATGGCCTCTTTCTCTTATCCAGTCTCCTGTGGCATCTTCAAGCTCTGTGGGAAAGGGTCCTTTTCCCACCCTTGTAGTATATGCTTTAGCTATACCTATTGCCCTTGAAATCATAGAAGGACCAATTCCTGTTCCGCTGCTAACACCTCCTGCAGTGGTATTGGAGGAAGTTACATAGGGATAGGTGCCGTAGTCTATATCCAAAAGCATTCCCTGGGCTCCCTCAAACAAAACGCTGCTGTTATCTTTTATTTTCTCGTATATAAGTACAGAAGTGTCCTTAACATAAGGCTTTAATCTTTCACTGTATTCCATATACACATCAAAAACTTCCTTAAAATTTAAAGCCTCGCCCCCCAGTACCTGAGTTATATATTTATTTTTTAAAGACAGATTTTCTTTAAGCTTTTCTTCAAACACATCCTTATTCATAAGATCGCAGATTCTTATGCCGGATCTTTCGAATTTATCAGTATAGCATGGTCCTATACCCTTTCCGGTAGTGCCTATTTCATTTTTACCTCTAGCCTTTTCCTTCAGTTTATCCAATGTTTTATGATAAGGCATAATAACATGAGCCCTGTCACTTACAGCAAGCTTTTCAGGAGTTACCTTAACCCCTAGATTTTCAAGATAATCTATTTCGCTGAATAAAGCTTCAGGATCCACCACAACACCGTTTCCTATAACATTAAGCTTATGGTCATATAATATCCCTGAAGGTATTAAATGAAGCTTATACTGTCTGTTTTCAACCTCTACGGTGTGTCCTGCGTTGTTTCCCCCCTGATACCTTACTATCACCTCTGCTTCCTCAGCTAAATAATCTGTCATCTTGCCTTTTCCTTCGTCTCCCCATTGCGCTCCTAAAACTATAAATGTTGTCATAGCTTTCCTCCTTATAAACAGCATTAAATTTTAATGCCTGAATAGTTTAGCAAAACTACAATCCACCCTATTACCCTATAGTTATAATATCTTCTGTTTTTTATTATTAATTCCCTCAAGGTCAGCTTAAATTATAAATAAATACTATCAAAGATGAATTGAACAGTCAAAAGTTGTATAATTATGGTATTAAATATATTTATTTACACGGAGTGTTTTATGAAAAAATTTTTTAAGTCTTTACTGATTTCTGCCGGATACATAGCAATCCATTTTGCATGTATGGTATTTATATTTTTTTCCTCTACTGTGTTTAGTATACTTTCATCTATTAAATACAATTACAGTCTGTCCTACCAAGACTTTAATAATTAGATTATGCAGATATCTGGAATTCTATATTTACTTATGGCTTTACTATCCCTGCTCTTTTATAAATTAATATTTAAACTGAATAAAAAAAGCTTTTTTAAATCATTAAATATAAGAAAGCTTTCCATTAAACTCTCACTGCTTCTGGTTTTATTCACCATAATTTTTTCAATTTTTGATCTTACTCTGATAAACCTCATTTATCCAATGTTTCCCGGCTATGCCCGGGTAAATGAAACTATAACAGGCATCACTCAAAACTTTTCCGGAATTTTAGCTGCGGTGATTATAGCCGCCGTCTTTGAAGAAATCCTCTTTAGAGGTCTTGTTTTTAAAGAGCTATCTAAAGGGATGAATATTTCAGCAGCTATAATACTTCAGGCACTGTTTTTCGGTCTAGCTCACGGAAATAAGCTTCAATTCATATATGCCTTTTATGGAGGAATTATTCTTGGTTTAATATATTACTGGACAAACTCCCTGGCAGCACCTATATTAGTCCACTTCCTTTCTAATTTATTAGGAGGAGTTGTATTGCGCAGAGTACTTTATTATTCCTCTTTTATGATTTATGTTTATCTTATAGCCGGAGGAGTATTGAGTATTTTACTCCTTATATATATTTATAAAAACAAGCCACAGAAGCCTATAAGTTTTATAGAAGAAAGTTCTTCTGTCGAAAGATGTCAATAAATAATTGCCATAAATTAGTTAAAAAATCGTTTACAATAAATTAAGTATTAAATATAATATAATTAGACGAATATGGTTAACCCATAAATAGAGGCGCAGGTAAATAGTGTAGCTTAAAGATGTTAAGGAGAAGAACCTTCAAAGCTTTAAGCAAAGGGTTTATCTGCCGAAAGTCAGGATGAGTTCTTTTGTCCTGCCTTGGAAATAAAGTACACAGCTTTATTTTTGCCGTAGGTTACGGAGCGCTATTTATGTAATGAAATTACTTCATTGCATGGATAGCAAATCTTAAATAAGTCTATCCAGGCACTGATGATTTCAGTGCTTTTTCTTTTCTTTCAGCTAATCTTAAAAACAGTTAAAAGCCACCCAGGGAATGTTTCTTAATATAAATATATCACTATTTGTTAAATTTTTAACAAATATAAAAGGAGGTTTATTATGAAAGCGGTTATTAAAGTAAGGATGAGCCTTCAGGATGCTCATTATGGAGGCAACCTTGTAGATGGAGCCAGAATGCTTCAGCTTTTTGGAGATGTTGCCACAGAACTACTCATAAGGAATGATGGAGATGAAGGACTTTTTAAGGCTTATGACAGCGTAGAGTTTATGGCTCCGGTTTATGCCGGAGATTTCATTGAAGCCACAGGAGAAATTATATCTTCAGGAAAATCCTCAAGAAAAATGGCATTTGAGGCAAAAAAAATAATCATTCCAAGACCTGATATAAATGACTCCGCTGCAGAACTTTTAGAAGAACCGGTAGTTGTGTGCAGAGCCAGCGGTACCTGCGTAGTACCTGTGTCCAAGCAACGAAATAAGGAGGTTTTATAATTTGGAAAAGCTTATAATTACGGCAGCTATCTGCGGTGCTGAAGTTACAAAAGAACATAATCCAAGTGTTCCCTACACCGTGGAGGAAATTGCAGAAGAAGCATATAAGTCCTATAAGGCAGGAGCAAGCATAATCCACCTTCATGTGAGGGAGGATGACGGAACTCCTACCCAAAGTAAAGAAAGATTCAGTAAGTGCATTAACGCCATTAAGGAAAGATGTCCTGATGTCATCATTCAGCCATCTACCGGAGGAGCTGTAGGAATGACCAATGATGAAAGGCTTCAGCCTATAGAGCTTTTACCTGAAATGGCAACTTTAGACTGTGGAACCTGTAACTTTGGAGGGGATGATATCTTCATAAACACAGAGAACACTATAAAGTACTTTGGAAAAAGGATGATAGAGCTGGGCATAAAACCGGAGCTGGAAGTCTTTGATAAGGGTATGATCGATATGGCTTTAAGGCTTCAGAAGAAAGGTTATATAAGCATTCCCATGCATTTTAACTTCGTTATGGGAGTAAACGGCGGAATTTCCGCTTCACCCAGAGATTTAGTGTTTATGGCAGGAAGCATACCTGAAGGCTCCACCTTTACCGTTTCCGGTATCGGAAGAAATCAGTTTACCATGGCGGCTATGTCAATAATAATGGGTGGACATGTAAGGGTAGGCTTTGAAGATAATGTTTATATTTCAAAAGGAATTCCTGCTTCCTCCAACGGGGAGCTGGTGGAAAAGGTAGTGAGGCTTGCTAAGGAGCTTAATAGGGAAATAGCATCTCCTGAGGAAGCAAGAACAATTCTAGGCTTAAAATAGATTTTTTCATTATTATAAGTAAAAATCTATATAATAAAATTTTCATATTAGGGGGAATTATTTATGAAAAAGGGTTGCAAATATGGTACACATAGGGTTTTAGAGCCACAGGGTGTTTTAACCCAGGCCGCCTATAAAATCGATAACAGCATGGAGATATACTCAAATGAACTCTTAATAGATGTTCAATCTCTAAACATAGACTCTGCAAGCTTTACTCAAATTGAGGAGGAAGCTCAGGGCAATGTTGAAAAGATAAAGGAAAAAATACTTTCCATAGTTAATGAAAGAGGAAAGATGCAGAATCCCGTTACAGGTTCCGGCGGAATGCTTATAGGTACCGTTGCCGCTATAGGGGATGACCTTAAACACAGGGATTTAAAGGTTGGAGACAAAATAGCTTCTTTAGTATCCTTAAGCCTGACTCCATTAAAAATATATGAAATCCTGGATGTAAAAAAAGACATAGACAGAGTGGATGTAAAAGCTCAGGCTGTTTTATTTGAAAGCGGAATTTATGCAAAGCTTCCTTCAGATATGTCAGAGCCCTTAGCACTGGCAGCTTTGGATGTAGCAGGAGCTCCTGCTCAAACCGCAAAGCTTGTTAAACCCGGCGACAGTGTACTTGTTTTAGGAGCTGCAGGTAAATCCGGAATGCTGTGCTGCTATGAAGCCATGAAGAGAGTAGGTCCTACAGGAAACGTTATAGCTATGGTTAGAAAGCAGGCACAGGCTGATAAGCTTCTATCCTGGGGATTATGCCATAAAGCCATAGTATCCAATGCTACTGCTCCTATTGATGTGCTAAACAAAACCTTAGAAGCCAATAAAGGCAGAGAGGTGGATATATCCATAAGCTGTGTAAACATACCTAATTCAGAAATGTCCTGTATTCTCCCTGTAAGGGATAACGGTATTGTATATTTCTTCTCCATGGCAACCTCCTTTACTAAGGCAGCTTTGGGCGCTGAAGGAATAGGCAAAGATGTGAACATGATAATAGGAAACGGATATACTAAGGATCATGCTGAGATAACCCTTTGGGAGCTGAGAGAAAGCGCCACCTTAAGGAAGATATTCGATGAGATGTATCTGTAAAACGGGAGGAAGATTATGAAAGTTAATAGGCGCTTTGAATTATTTAAAGATGTACCCAATGAAGAGTGGCAGGACTGGAAGTGGCAGATAAGAAACAAGGTGGAAACTTTAGAGGAATTAAAAAAATATCTTCCCCTCACTAAAGCTGAGGAGGAAGGTGTAAAGGAATGTCTCGGCACCTTAAGAATGGCAATAACACCTTATTATTTATCCTTAATAGACCCTCAGGATTCTCATGATCCAATAAGAAAACAGGCGGTTCCTACAGCTTTAGAACTTAAAAAATCCTCGGCGGATTTATTAGATCCCCTTCATGAGGATACTGATTCTCCGGTTAAAGGCTTAACCCACAGATATCCTGACAGGGTGCTGCTTCTGCTTACAGATCAATGCTCAATGTACTGCAGACACTGCACAAGAAGAAGGTTTGCCGGTCATACGGACTCACCTCTTCCCATGCCTCAGATAGAAAAAGCCATAGAATATATAAAAAATACCCCTCAGGTTAGGGATGTGCTTTTATCCGGCGGTGATGCTCTCACCTTATCTGATGATAAGCTTGAATATATCATTAAAAAGCTTAGGGAAATTCCTCATGTGGAGATAATAAGACTGGGTAGCAGAATTCCTGTGGTTCTTCCTCAAAGGATTACAGAGGATTTAGTAAATATGCTGAAAAAATACCATCCCATTTGGATAAATACTCATTTTAATCATCCTAATGAAATAACCGAAGAAGCTAAAGCTGCCTGTGCAAGACTTGCGGATGCAGGAATACCTCTTGGAAACCAATCAGTTTTGTTAAAAGGAGTAAATGACTGCGTTCATGTTATGAAGGAACTAGTACATGGATTAGTTAAGATAAGGGTAAGGCCTTACTATATTTATCAATGCGATTTATCCTATGGCCTTGAGCATTTCAGGACTCCTGTATCTAAGGGGATAGAAATTATTGAAGGTCTTAGAGGACATACCTCCGGATACTGTGTTCCAACCTATGTGGTGGATGCTCCCGGAGGAGGAGGTAAAACTCCTGTTATGCCTAACTATGTAATATCCCAGGCTCCTGGAAAGGTAATATTAAGAAACTTCGAAGGGGTTATAACCACCTATACTGAGCCGGAAAGCTATAAGGAAGAATGTCACTGCGAATACTGTACCAATGAAAAGTCTTCTTCACTTATAGGTGTTGCTTCTCTTATTAAGGGAGACAGATTATCTTTAGAGCCTGAAAATCTTTCCCGTAAAAATAGAATAACCAGCAAGGAAATAGAGCTTAATACTATATAAATATACAAGGAGGGCTGCTGCATGAAACCTTCACTGAGAAGTTTAATAAAGGATTATAATTCAATTTCTATTATGGGTATGTGTAAAAATGCCGGTAAAACAGAAGTCTTTAATTATATATTAAAAGAAACCTCTAAAGAGGATATAATCCTTGGAATTACTTCTATAGGAAGAGATGGTGAAGAGGTAGATGCAGTAACCCTCACTAAAAAACCCAGAATTTATATTAATAAAAACACAATATTAGCTACAGCAAGACAGAGCCTTTCACAGTGCGACTTTACCAAGGAAGTGCTGTACACTACAGGAATAAATACACCTATGGGAGAAATAGTCCTTCTTAAGGCTTTAAGTTGCGGATATGCTGACCTCTCAGGGCCCTCCACCTTATTTGAGCTTTCAGAAGTTATGAATAAACTAAAGGAGCTGGGCGCTTCCAAACTGCTTATAGACGGAGCCTTAAGCAGAAAATCCCTTGCCACTCCCAATATAACCGACGGATGTATCTTAGCAGCAGGAGCTGCTTTAAACAGCAGCATGGAAAAGGTAATAGATGATACAGTACATACCGTTAGATTATTTTCCCTAGATGCCATAAAAGACAGCAGAGTAAAAGCTATAGCAGAAGCTCATGGAGAAAATAATGTGGTGGTAATAATTGATAAGGATTACCATACTAAAAAGCTAAGTGTAATCAGTTCTCTCCATTCTTCTAAGGAAATCCTTGAAAATCTAGAGTCCTCCAGCCGCTATATCGTGATTAACGGCTCGGTTACAGACAGGCTTTTAATGGATTTATTCTCTGTAAGGGAACTGTTAAAAGATATTTTTATAATAATAAAAGACAGCACAAAGCTTATGGTTTCCAAAGAGGTCTTTGAAAAGTTTATGCTTACCGGAGCAAGGATAGCGGTTTTAAGAAGAATCAATCTTCTGGCTGTAACTATTAACCCCACCTCCCCCTCCGGTTACGAATTCAATGGAGAAGTATTTAAAGACTCATTAGAAAAAAGCTTATCAGTACCTGTTTTCAATATATTTAGTGAATAGGCACAAAATTTAAGCTGTAAGGAGGTATATATATGAAGTTCTTATCACACAGTATTCTTGAAGCTTCAGGCTTTAATTTTGTATTTAATGAATTTACTCCTTTAACCCCTTATGGTATAAGCTTAAAAAAGTCTCTCCCCATATTTATGCCCGGGGAGGAGCATAAGCTGCAGCAGCATTTTTTACTTCTTGAAAAACTTATAGAGGATATGAAGGATAAAACCAGTCTATATAATGAGCTAAAACTCTGCTTTATGAAATTTAAAGATATATCAGGTACTATAAGGCTCTGCAGAAATAACGCCGTGCTGGATGAAGTAGAGATTTTTGAAATTAAAAACCTATGTATAAATATAATAGAATTTCAAAATCTCTTTGAAAGTCTTAATTTAAAAAAACTGATGAGTATAGAAAAGCTTAAGGATGTTAAATCAGTACTTGAACTTTTAGATCCGGAGGATAAAAAGCTTCCTACCTTTTTTATATATGAGGGCTACAGCCCTAAGCTTAAGGATATAAGAAGCAGAAAAAAAGATGTAGAACAGAGGATATTCAATTCTCCTCCTGAGGAGCTTCAAGAGCTTAAGTCACTTAGACTAAGCATAGTAAATGAAGAGCTCCAGGAAGAACTTCTCATAAAGGAGCAGCTTTCCTATGAGCTTCATCTTCTAATAAGTGATATTACAGATAATCTAGCACTCATAGGGGAACTGGATATACTTATTGCAAGAGGAAATTTAGCTTTAAGATACAAGGGAGTAAAGCCGGAACTAACCAAGGATCTTTCCATAGATATATCCTCTGCAGTAAATCCTTTTGTAGAAAAGCTTTTAAAAGTTAAAGGAAAAAGCTTCAAGGAACTTTCCATAAAGCTGGAGGGAGGCTCAACGGTAATTACCGGAGCAAATATGGGAGGTAAGACTGTAGCATTAAAGACTCTGGTGCTTAATATAGCACTGGTGCATTATGGATTTTTTCCTTTCTGTAAAAGCATAAGGCTCTGTCTGTTTAACTTCATTTATTTTAGTTCCGAAGATAAACAGAGCTTATCAAAAGGCTTAAGCAGCTTCGGTGCTGAAATAATGGAGATTAATGAGGTGCTTGCCTTATGTAATAGACAGAGAGGATTTATAGCTTTAGATGAATTTGCCAGAGGTACTAATCCTAAGGAGGGCTCCATACTCCTTCGCTCTCTTACCTCTTATTTAAACAGCTTAAACAGTATAGCTGTCATTGCAACTCATTATGACGGCATAGCAAAGGAAGCAAAAGCTCATTATCAGTGTGTGGGGTTAAAAAAGACTGATTTTAACTCTTTAAATGAAAAGATTAAAAATTCAAGGGAAAATTCAGTGGATATACTTCAGGAATATGTAGATTTTACCTTAGAAAAGGTATCTGCCTCCTCCGATGTGCCAAGAGATGCTCTGAATATATGCAGGCTTTTGAATTTTCCTGAGGAGATATTAAACAAAGCGGTAAAACTTTACGAAAAGGGGGATTAAAATATGGAAAGTAAATTGAACCTTGATTTTAAAAAGGTAGAAAAAGCTAGAAATTATGCAAAAAATATAGCTCTGGAATCTCAGGAGTTTATAGAAAAGCATACTACCACCACAGTGGAAAGAGCGGTATGCAGACTTTTGGGGATAGACGGAGTAGATGCTTTTGGGGTTCCTTTAGCCAATCTGGTAGTGGAAAACATATCTAAAGGAGGAGGTTTACCTTTAGGTGCTGCTTATTTTATTGGAAATGCTATGGCAGAAACCTCACTGACACCTCAGGAAATCGCAGAAAAGGTATCTAAAGGAGAGCTTGACTTAACCAAGATAAAGCAGGAGGATATCTTTAATATAAAGCTTGCTATTAAGCCTATAGTAGACAACACTATAGAGAGGATTAAAAATAACAAGGCTGAAAGAGAAGCTTATCTTGAAAAATATGGAGATAAATCCGGTCCTCTTATCTATGTAATAGTTGCAACAGGAAATATATATGAGGATATAATTCAAGCTAAGGCTGCAGCAAAGCAGGGTGCAGATGTAATTGCAGTAATAAGGACTACCGGTCAGAGCCTTTTGGATTATGTTCCCTATGGAGCAACGGTAGAAGGCTTCGGAGGAACCTTTGCCACTCAGGAAAACTTCCGCCTAATGAGAAAAGCCTTAGATGAGGTTGGAGAGGAATGCGGAAGGTATATAAGGCTGTGCAATTACTGTTCAGGGTTATGCATGCCGGAAATAGCAGCCTTAGGAGCGGTGGAAAGATTAGATGTTATGCTTAATGATGCTCTTTACGGTATACTCTTCAGGGATATAAATATGAAAAGAACCATGATAGATCAGTTCTTTTCAAGGGTTATAAACGGCTTTGCAGGAGTAATAATAAATACCGGTGAGGACAATTATTTAACCACTGCTGATGCTGTGGAGGAAGCCCATACGGTACTGGCTTCTCAACTTATAAATGAACAATTTGCCCTATTAGCAGGACTTCCGGAAGAGCAAATGGGGTTAGGCCATGCCTTTGAGATTAATCCTGATTTAAAAAACGGATTCCTATATGAATTAGCCCAGGCGCAGATGGCAAGGGAGATATTCCCCAAGGCTCCTCTTAAATATATGCCTCCTACAAAGTTTATGACAGGAAACATATTTAAAGGACATGTACAGGATGCCCTGTTTAATATGATCACCGTAATGACTTCTCAAAGAATTCACCTTTTAGGAATGCTTACAGAAGCAATCCATACCCCTTTTATGTCCGACAGAGCCTTAGCTATAGAAAATGCTAATTATATAGGAAATACTATGGCAGACTTAGGAGATGAAATAACCTTTAAAAAGGACGGAATCATGGATAAGAGAGCTGAAGAGGTGGTTGATAAGGCCTGTGCTCTTCTTGAGGAAATCCAGGAGGAAGGCTTATTCAAAACCCTTGAAAAAGGCATATTTGCAGGAATAAAAAGACCTATAAACGGCGGTAAAGGCTTAGACGGCGTTATTGAAAAGCATGAAAGCTACTTTAATCCCTTTATCCAGCCTATGATGAGGAGGGATTAATATGAGCAGCGGATTATATTCCACTAATAAGAAGGAATTCGATAAGACTTTAGATTATTCAAAGCTTAAACCCTACGGAGACACCATGAATGATGGCAAGGTTCAGCTGTCCTTTACCCTTCCTGTATCAGATGGAGACAAGGCTTGTGAAGCAGCAAAGCTTTTAGCTAAAAAAATGGGATTGGAAGAGCCTAATGTTGCTTATCATAGTCCTTTAGATAATGACTTTACCTATTTTGTGGTTTACGGAAGCATAAATCATACTGTAGATTATAATTCTATAAAGGTACAGTCTGTAGATGTTGATAAAATGTCTATGGAAGACATAAATGAATATATCAAAGACAATATAAAGAGAAAAGTAGTGGTTTTAGGAGCTTCCACCGGCAGTGATGCCCATACTGTAGGCATAGATGCCATTATGAACATGAAGGGCTATGCAGGTCATTACGGACTGGAAAGATATGAGATGATAGAAGCCTATAACCTCGGCAGTCAGGTATTAAACGAGGAATTCGTTAAAAAAGCTATAGAACTTAAGGCTGATGTGCTTTTAGTTTCTCAAACGGTAACACAGAAGAATATCCATATTGAAAACCTCACGGAGCTTGTAGAGCTTTTAGAGGCAGAAGGTATAAGACATAAGGTTGTGTTAATCTGTGGCGGTCCGAGAATCACCCATGAGCTTGCAAAGGAGCTCGGTTACGATGCCGGCTTCGGTCCCGGCAAGTATGCAGATGATGTAGCATCCTATGCTGTCACTGAAATAGTAAACAGAAAACTAATTTAATCCTTAAAATAAATCATGAAATTAAAAGCAATTAAATTGTACAAAATTTTATGTACAAGTGCTTTAATAGTAATTATAGGTATTTATGCCGGAATTTATTATTACAACAATAATATAAAATTAAATGTGCAGCATATAACTATATAAATCAAAAGTCTAATTTACAGGCACAATAAAGAAGTAAAGAGAGGCTTTATAAAGCCTCTCTTTACTTCTTTATTACTTCTTAAATTTAACCTTCACTGCCTGATTGGCTCTTTTTAAGCATTTCTATCAAATCTATTCCTGTAGTTGCCTTTATGGTTTCGGGGAGCTTGCTCATTATATCTGTAACATACCCTGTCACCTTTGCTGCTCCCCCGCCTGAAGCGGTACTTCCACTATCCATAATAACTATCTTTTCTGTCTTGGAAAGAGGCTCCGCCACTGCTTTAGCTATATCAGGAAGCTTTTCTATAATCATTTGAGCCATAGCTGCATCATTATACAGCTTATAGGCTTCTGCCTTCTTAACCATAGCCTCTGCTTCTGCCTTTCCCGTTTCTCTTATAATTTCAACCTTTGCCATACCTTCAAGCTTCATAGCTTCAGCTCTTGCCTGTCCTTCCAGCTTTATGCTTTCAGCCTTAGCCTGAGCCTCCTGTATAGATTCAAACTTAATAGCTTCAGACTGCTTCTTTACAGTACCATCAAGCTCTTTTTCCTTTCTTAAAGCCTCCTGCTCTGCAAGCTCTATTTCCTTTTCCTTCTTAATTATTTCTACCAGCATAGAGGTTTCGGTAACCTCCTTCTTAACCTTGTTAGCCTCTATTTCGTAAGCTAGGTCCGCCATAGCCTTTGCAGTTTCCTGCTCCTTTCTATAAGCCTGTACCTTTAACTCCTTATTTTTCAAGGATTCTGCCACGAAGGTTTCTGCTATAAGCTTGGCAGCCTCTCCTTCCTTAAAGGCTTCTGATGTCTTTATCTTTGTTTCCTTTTGTGCTTCTGATTCAGCAATTTCAGCATCTCTCTTAACCTCAGCTATCCTTCCCTTTCCTAAAGCCTGAAGATACCCATTATTATCTGATATATCCCTTATGGTAAATGCCTTTATTTCCAATCCCATCTGACCCAAATCTATAGCTGCAACTTCCTGAGCCCTTGATGCAAATTTTTCTCTGTCTTTATAAATTTCCTCTACGGTAAGCTTAGAAACTATCTCTCTTAATTTTCCTTCTAATACATCCTTTGAAGTATCTTTAATTATATCTATAGTTTTATCTTCATTTCCGGTGTTAAACTGCTCTACTGCTGCTAAAACTGACTCTAAATCGGACTTTACCTTTATTACAGCCACACCATCTGCTGTAATTCCCACTCCTTGTTCAGTTAAAGCATTTCCTATTCTTATTTCAATTTTCATATTTTCTAAGGATATTCTGTCTACCCTTTCCAGTATAGGAATTACTACTCCTCCGCCTCCGGAGATAACTCTCTTTTTTAATCCTGTAACTACCACTGCTTTGTCCTGCGGAACCTTTTTCCACATAGATAATAGACCTATAATTACAATTATTATTACTGCAGCTATAATTACAGGAATCAAAAAATCTGAATTCATAAACCTTCCCCCTTTATATTGTAAAATTTATATAATCCATAAAGGATTATTTCTGCATTACATAACACAAGTTATCCTCAATTTTTATGATTATAACTGTGAGTCCCTGATCTATCCTCTCTCCTTCTATACTTTTTGCAGGAGATGTATAGGTATTTCCCTTATAGCTGTAGCTTATGGTTCCATAGCTCTTTTCCAGAATAGGGCTTATCACTAGAGCTTCTCTTCCAATAAATTCAGCCTTCTCACCTGCACTTGTATTTTGTGACTTATAAAGAGGGACTATTATAAATTTATTTATTATATAAGCTGTTAAAAAAGCAGAAAGAAGCGAGATACTTAACCCTAAATACCAGGGCAGCTTATTCAATGTCATCAATCCTATACCTCCGAATATAGTGCAGAAGGAAATTATAACTGATGGCTTTAATGAGGAAAGAACACCTTCAAAACTGCCTTCTCCGCTAATATCGAAGCTATCAAATATTCCTCCCAGCACAAAGGTTATAATCGTATAAACTACCCCTATGCAAAAAAATAAGTAATATACTGACCTCATTATTACCCACCCCTTACAATATATATTTATTATACCATAATATGTATTTAATAGGATATTATGTTTAATATATTTTATTAACACTATGGGTATCTTCAAAATATAATGATTATGTAATAATATATGGAAAGGTGCTTATGGATATAAATAGAAAGATTGCTCCTAAAAGGTATGACTTTAAGTCCGTAGAAAATATCAGCTCCGATCAGCTGCAGCAGCATTATAAGCTTTATATAGGCTACATCAACAAATTCAATGAAATAAACTCAGAAAGCAGAAATGCCTCTGATTATCCCGACAGCAATCCAACTTACAGTAAAATGAGATGCTTAAAGCTTGGAGAAAGCTATGCTTTAGACGGTGTAAAGCTCCACGAGCTTTATTTTGAAAATCTCACCAATCATTCCTGCTGTGCAAGCAAAGAACTCATGGCTTTAATAAACAGAGACTTTATAAACTATGATAACTTTATTGAATATTTTAAAAATGCCGCTTTGGCTATGAGAGGCTGGGTGATACTTACCATAGATCCTCTTACAGACTCTCTTTTAGTTATAGGCTGTGATGCCCATGATGTGGGAGCTATATGGAACTCCTACCCCCTTTTAGTGCTAGATGTATATGAACATGCCTATATGATTGATTTTGGTATAGACAGAAAAGCTTATATAAATGCTTTTATAAAAAATATAAACTGGAATGTAGTAAACAAAAGGCTTCAGCAGTACTTAAACATGAAAAACTCACAAATGCAGATGAGAAAATATCAGTGATATAATTATAATAAAAGTGAGAAGAATATGAATCTCCTCACTTTTATTACTTCGTCTTCCAGCTTACATTTGTTTCAAATTACATAATTTTTACAAGTCTCTATAATAATTCCAGATACAAAATACTCCAAAAAAGACCATCCGGAATATCATAGGTTATATTCACACCATACAAAACAGAGACTTAAAAATAAATCTCTTTAGAATATTGTTCATTGCCTTAATACTTATCATCATGGGTAATTTCCTTATGTGCATTATAAGCGCCAATAAAAGAAAGAATACTTGAAATTCCATGTAAAATTGGGAGGACAATTATGGTAATTAACAATATAAAAAAGCAGTACACTTTTATTAAAATG
>NZ_CCXI01000146.1 GCF_000820705.1 Clostridium polynesiense
CTTTTTTTTATATTGTATATTCTATATCTTTTTATTTTTACTTCTAAATACTTTAGTTATGAAAATATCCTCTGACTTAAATATTAAGCAAATAATTTTAATATTGTACTTGCAAGAATTAATATAAATGCTCCTCCTAGTCGGGAAGAAATCTGTGCAAAGGGCATTAACTTCATTCTGTTTGCAGCAGAAAGCACCGCAACATCTCCTGTTCCACCCATGTTAGCCATGCATAATCCGGCAGTTATAGAGGATTCTATAGGATAGAAGCCTACCAGTCTTCCAATTAACGCAGAGCCCAATACCGCACCTATAACTGTAACCCCTACCAGTACTATATAAGTTATGCTGAAGGCTGCAATTACTTCATTAAGGTTAGTATATGCCACCCCTATTCCTACCAGCAATGCAGGAGTTAAATTATTCATTATAAATTGAAACCATTGATGACAGGCTACTTCATATTCTCTTGGTATAAGTCCCAGCCCTTTTACCAATGCCACTGAAATTATCATCCATGCATAAGGATGGATATCAGGAACAAACTTACCGATTATATTACCCAATATAAAGAAGGATACCGCTAAAAACAGTCCCTTTCCCATAAGTATAAAATCTGGGGAATAAGATTCCTGCTCTTCTACTACAGTTTCTCCTTCAACTATCATAAGCTCTCCGTTACCGGTTAATGAAGGCTTTACCTTACCTAACTTGTCCAAAAGGCCTCCTACAACTATAGAAAGAGCATTTCCCATAGCCACTGCAGGAACCATTATGGAAAGCATCTTTGCAGGATCTTGTGCCATACTTGAACCAAATATCTTAGCAAGAGGTACTGCTCCTGCTCCCATACCTCCTCCCATAATAGGGATTCCTATGTAAAATATAGCTTCCTTAGCTCCATAGCCCATAACAGCTCCAAATAAGGCTACCAAACCTAAGGCTGCAGCTACTCCTCCAAGTATAGCAGGGAGATACCTTACCGCTGCCTTTATCAATAGCTTTCTGTTCATTCCTAAAATACTTCCGGTAATAAGTGCAGCTATATAAAAATCTAAAAATCCTTCCCCCTTCATAAAGTTTGACATTATATTTATAGAGCTCTCTGGAAGCAGCTTAAACATAACTATTGCTGCAGAACCAAATATTATTATTATAGGTCCTCCTCCCAGATAATCCTTTACTATAGGGAGATTATCTCCTATAAGTCCCAATACGCTTCCTATTACCATCATAAGAGCTAATGCTCCTATCATACCTTTAGGTAATACCTCTAAAAAAGTTCCTATGATTACTATTGCAGAAAAAAATAGAAATACCGGTAAGGATAATCCCATTATCCTAAAACCCTTGTCATTACTGTTTACCATATCAAGCACCTCATCCTTATATTTATTTCATTATTTAAGGATTATATCCCCTTGTAATTTCCAGGCTATACTGGATTCAAGGTTTAATAATCCTTAAATAATTTTATCAAGCTGTTATTAAATCTTCACCCTTATACTTATAGGTCTGTATCTTAAAGCTGAGCTACGCCGGTCTTTCTCGCTGCTTCAGCTACTGCTTTTGCTACATTAGAAGCTACATTTTTATCTAAAGTACTTGGAATTACATAATCTTCTTTAAGATCCTCAGGCTTTATCATATCGGCAATAGCATAAGCGGCAGCTATTTTCATCTCTTCATTTATTTCCGTTGCTCTTACATCTAAAGCTCCTCTGAATATTCCTGGGAATGCTAATACATTATTTATTTGATTTTGGAAATCTGAACGTCCTGAACCGTATATTCTAACACCTGCTGCAATAGCATCCTCAGGCATTATTTCAGGAACTGGGTTAGCCATAGCAAATACTATAGAATCCTTATTCATTGTTTTGATCATTTCTCCATTTAAGGTATTTGGAACAGAAACTCCTACAAAAACGTCTGCTCCCTTTACTGCATCCTTTAGTGTCCCTGTCTTCCCATTTTTATTGGTTATTTCAGCCATCATTTCTTTGTATTTATTGCCTTTAGCATTTTCCTTAGTGATTATACCTTTGCTGTCGCAGAGTATTACATTTCCTGCTCCCATTCCTATAAGCATCTTTGCTATAGCAATCCCTGCAGCACCGGAACCATTTATAACTATTTCAATATCTTCCATGTTCTTATTTATTATTTTCAAAGAATTTATAAGTGCTGAAGCTGTAACTATAGCAGTTCCATGCTGATCGTCATGGAAAACAGGTATATTTAATTCCTTTTTAAGTCTTTCTTCTATTTCAAAACACCTTGGTGAAGAAATATCCTCTAAGTTTATTCCTCCAAAGGTTGGAGCTATCATCTTTACAGTTTTTATTATCTCTTCAGTATCTTTAGTATCTAAGCATATAGGAAATGCATCTACATCTCCAAATCCCTTAAACAGCAAAGCCTTTCCTTCCATTACAGGCATTCCTGCCATAGGACCTATATCTCCTAATCCAAGCACAGCGGAACCATCAGTAACTACAGCCACTAAATTACCCTTGCTTGTATACTTATAAACGTTTTCTGGATCTTCATGTATTTTTCTGCAAGGCTCTGCAACCCCAGGAGTATAAGCCATGCTTAAATCTTCTCTTTCTTTCAAAGGTACTTTTGATTCAACAGATATCTTCCCCTTATTTTCTTCATGAAGTTTTAAACTTTTTTCATAAATATTCATCCAATTCATCTCCTTGATTATTCTTCCGTAGTGCTTTGTGTAATCAATTATATTGTTTAGAACCTCAGCACCTTAATAATTATACCAAATTTATTCATAAAAGTACAAAAACTGCCTCATAAGGGCAGTTTTTGTTGAGTTTTATTTTTATCTCTTACCTTTTGTACTGTTAATGCCCGGTTGTCTTGCAGAGTTACCTCTGAAATTATAACCATTTTTGGCATTTTTAGAGTCGTTGCTCTCTTCTATCATACTTTGCATATCCTGCTTATTTTTATTTTTACCCATATCAGCTCTCCTAATTAATAAATTTTCAATTTAAGCTTTCCCAATAAAAAATTTATTATTCAAAGTCTGTATAAGCTTACATACTTCTGGATTTTTCGCTGCATCTTTCCACAGCCTTAATTACGGAGTTTCTAAAGCCGAACTCCTCCAAAGCAGCTACTGCTTCAATGGTTGTTCCTTTTGGAGAGCACACCATATCTTTTAATTCTCCCGGATGTCTTCCGCTGTCAAGGACCATCTTAGCCGAGCCTAATACAGCCTGAGAAGCTAATTTATAAGCCTTGGCCCTAGGAAGTCCTTCTTTCACCCCTGCATCTGCCAGGGCTTCTATAAACATAAATACATAGGCCGGTGATGATCCACATATACCAATAAAAGCATCCATTTGATTTTCTTCTATGATTTCTGTTTTACCAAAGCTTTGGAGAATATCCTGAAGAACATCCAATTCTTTATCATCTATATTTTTATTAGGACATAATGCTGTTATACCCTCTCCCACCAGAGCCGGAGTATTTGGCATTGTCCTTAGAAGCTTTATATCCTCTCCCGCAACAGCTTCAATTTGAGAAATACTCTTTCCTGCTGCAATTGTAATTAAAATTTTATCTTTTAAGTAATCCTTAATCTCCATAAGTACTTCATCATATACATAGGGCTTTACAGCTAAAACTATTATGTCTGACTGCTTAACCGCTTCTATGTTGCTTAATTCAGTATTTACTCCCATATCTTTTTTAATCTTAATTAATGTTTCACGGCTTTTAGCTGTGGCGGTAATATCCTTTGGAGAAACCTTTCCCGATTTTATCATTCCGCCTATCATGGCTCCTCCCATGTTGCCGCTTCCGATAAATGCTATTTTCATATTAATTTGTCCTTTCCCAATCCGTTGATCTGTTTATTGCCTCATGCCATCCCTTTAGGAGCTTTTCTCTTTTATCTTCCTTCATGTTAGGTTTAAACCTTGAAGCATTATTCACATGCTGCATTATTTCTTCCCTGCTGCCCCAGAATCCTGATGCAAGTCCTGCCAGGTAAGCAGCGCCTAATGCAGTAGTTTCTACCACCTGTGGTCTTATAACTACCTGATCTATTATATCCGATTGGAACTGCATAAGAAAATTATTTGCACTTGCCCCTCCATCTACCTTAAGCTCCTTAAGAGGAATACCGGAATCCTCCTCCATGGCTTTTAAAACATCATAGGTCTGATAAGCAAGTGATTCAAGAACAGCCCTTATTACGTGCTCCTTTTTTGCTCCTCTTGTAAGTCCTACAATAATTCCTCTGGCATAAGAATCCCAATAAGGAGCTCCTAAGCCAACGAAGGCCGGTACAAAGAAAACTCCATTAGTATCTTCTACTGCCAAGGCATACTCTTCCGTATCTGCTGCATTTTTTATCATTCTCATTTCATCTCTAAGCCACTGAATTGCAGCTCCTGCTACGAATACACTTCCCTCCAGGGCATATTTTACCTCATCGTTAATACCCCAGGCAATAGTGGTAAGAAGGCCTTTTTCAGAGACCACCGCTTCTTCCCCGGTATTCATAAGCATAAAACATCCCGTTCCATAGGTATTTTTAACAGTTCCCGCTTCATGACAATTCTGACCAAAAAGCGCAGCCTGCTGGTCACCTGCTACCCCTGCAATTTTTATCTCTCCTCCAAATAAAAGCTTATCTGAAGCTCCAAATATTCCTGAAGATGGTTTCACTTCAGGCACCATGCTTTCAGGTATATTAAATAGATCTAAAAGCTCCTTATCCCATTTTAAATCATGTATGTTAAAAAGCATAGTCCTTGAAGCATTGGAATAATCCGTTGCATGGATTTGACCCTTAGTAAGATTCCACATCAGCCATGTATCTATAGTTCCAAAGACCAATTCACCTTTCTCTGCCTTTTCTCTTGCACCTTCAACATTATCAAGTATCCATTTTATTTTAGTGGCTGAAAAATAAGGATCTATTAATAGACCTGTTTTATCCTTAATCATCTTATCGAATCCATTTATCTTGAGCTCATCGCAGTACTCCGCTGTCCTTCTGCACTGCCATACTATAGCATTATATATAGGAACACCGGTTTTTCTATCCCAGACTATAACCGTTTCTCTTTGATTTGTTATACCTATAGAGGATATTTCATCAGCACTTACACCGATTTTAGCCATTGCTTCAACTGCTACTGCAAATTGACTTGACCAGATATCTCTGGGATCATGTTCTACCCATCCGGCTTTAGGATATATTTGATTATATTCTCTTTGAGCCACACTTTTTATTTCTCCATTTACATCGAAAAGTATACATCTGGAGCTGGTAGTTCCCTGATCCAATGCCATAACGTATTTAACCATAGCTTCACCTCATTAAAATTAATTTTATTTTTTTTGCTTAAAATTTTAAAATCCGTTAACCTTTACATATATTCTAATTTATAATAAGTAGCTTGTACACAATTTAAAGGCTTTCTATAGGTTAAAGTTTCTTTAATAATGTGAATTTTTACATGTTTTTTAACTGCATATACTCATAAAACTCCAATATATTCTTAAAACCTAGATTTAAAGCTGTTTTTTAAAGAAATTTTATGCTGGACTCTTATATTTTATATTCTGCACCACTAAGAACACAGCATAGCTTTAGTGAAAAAAACAAAAGATAATAGTGAAGATATAAGAAAGGAGTGCTCAATATGAACAATTTTTTACCTTTCAATGTATCTCAAAGCAATCTAATTACAAGCGATGAGTTTTTTGAAGAGTTTTTTCAAAGCTTTTTCATAAAAAAAACCTTCAGCTTTAAAATGGGTAAATCTGATTTTAAAGTAGATCTTAGAGAAGACTTATCAGAGTATTTGATTGAAGCAGACCTGCCGGGAATTGATAAAAAAAATATTCATGTTAATTATATCAATAAATTTTTGGTTATCTCTGCTGAAAGAAAAAGTACTTGGAAAGAAAAAAAATACATAAAACAAGAAAAGGAATTTGGACAATTCCGGCGTATGTTTTATGTAGATAATATTCAGGAAGAAAAAATCAGTGTTTATTATGAAAATGGTGTTTTAAATATTGTTCTGCCAAAAAAATAATCCATACTTGTTACTGTAACAAAAGGTATACAAGCAGGTAGGATATTCTTAAATTAGGGTTTAAGTTTATCCTCTGCTGTATACCTTTATTTTAACCATTAAAAAATTTTTTAAAACTATCCTGCCTTTTCAGTTTTTAAATTTTTTTTTGAATTTATAAACGACAATTTAGTTTCAGCAATTAATATCCCTGTGAAAATAATAAAGCAGCCTAATATCATTTTAATATTAAGAACCTCTCCCAGGAATATTACAGAAGCCAGAGTACCAAACACCGCCTCTGTGGAAAGTATTATGGCAGCTTTAGTAGCATTGGTATATTTTTGAGCAACATTCTGAAGTAAAAAGGTTACTGTAGTTCCCATAGCACCTAAATACATAACTGATATGAAGCCTTTATAATTTATGCTGAAACTTTCTCTGGTGAATAACATAGCTGAAACAGACAGTATAAATGCTGTGAATATCTGAAGTATTGTAAGTTTTATAGGATGATGCTTTTTTGTATAGTATCCTATACTTATTATGTGCAGAGCAAAACCCAAAGCACATATTAAAGTCAGGATGTCTCCCCAGCTTAATGCCAGTGAAGAACTTTCCAAAGTTAAAAAGCTTATTCCTATTATGGTTAAAACAGCACCTATGATAGAGTATTTATCCGGTGTTCTTCTTAACACAATCCAATACAAAAAAGGAACCAGTATAACATTAGTAGCAGTTAAAAAAGCGTTTTTAGAGGGTGTGGTATATTGAAGCCCTATAGTTTGAAAGGCAAAGGCTATAAAAAGAAAAAACCTATTATTGCTCCTGCTTTTATATCAGCTAAATTAATGTCTTTTACATATTTCCAAAATATTATAACCATTAAAAGGGTAGAAATTAAAAATCTATAAGTCATTATTGAAAAAGGTGACAGATTTGCATCTAAAGCCATTTGAGACACAGCAAACCCGCTTCCCCAAATTAATGCTACCAAAGCTAATAAAATATCTGCTGTTTTACTTTTCATCTGTTATCTAACCCCCTAGCTGCTGTGATGGATTTAATCTCTGTGAACCACCTCTAAATTTCCAAATTTACTGTATTGTCCAAGCCAAGCCAGCTTCACTGTACCTACAGGACCGTTTCTCTGTTTAGCTACTATACATTCCGCTACATTTTTTTCTTCAGTTTCCTTATTATAGTACTCATCCCTGTATAAAAACATTACAAGGTCAGCATCCTGCTCTATAGAACCGGATTCCCTAAGGTCGGAAAGCATAGGCCTGTGATCCGCTCTCTGCTCCGGAGCACGGGACAGCTGAGAAAGCGCTATAACCGGACACTGCATCTCTTTAGCAAGAGCTTTAATAGACCTTGAAATTTCTGAAACCTCCTGCTGTCTGCTTTCTCCGCTTCCTGACATAAGCTGAAGATAGTCTATCAAAATAAGGTCAATACCATGTTCTATCTTTATCCTTCTGCATTTAGAACGCATTTCCATTACAGAAACTCCTGCGGTATCATCTATAAACACTTTTGCCGCCGCTAATGGACCTGCAGCTCTGGCGATATTTTCCCAATCCCTATCCTCCAGATTACCTGTTCTAAGCTTAAGCATATCAACATTAGCCTGAGAACATAGAAGCTTATAAGCAAGCTGCTCCTTAGACATTTCCAGGGAAAAAATTACAACCTTCTTACCTTCTCTAAGAGCGGCATGCTCAGCAATATTAAGAGCAAAGGTGGTTTTACCCATAGAAGGCCTTGCAGCTATAAGAACCATGTCCCCTTTTTGAAATCCAGAGGTTTTAGCATCCAGCTCTTTAAATCCGGATCCAACCCCTGTAATTTCTCCTTTATTGTTAAACAGTCTTTCAATTTCTATGAAGCCTCTCTCCAGCACTGTGCTTAACGCTTCAAAATCACTGGTGCTTCTTTTTTCCGCAATATCAAATATTCTTTTTTCCGCATTGTCTACCACTTTTTCTACGTCATCCTGCTTATCATAGCTGTCTTCTATTATTTCATTAGAAGCCTTTATAAGTTTTCTAAGGGTAGATTTCTGAGCCACTATATCGATATAGGTCTTAAGGTTAGCTGTAGAAGGTACAGAAGTACTTATTTCTGTTATATAAGTTATCCCGCCTGCGGATTCTAATTTTGCTAAAACCCTTAAATTCTCAATAAGAGTAATCATATCTACCGGAATATCCTTTTGAGACATTTCCACAATAGTTGAAAATATAACCTTATGAGAATCTCTATAAAAATCTTCTGCAGTCAAATCTTCTGCAGCACGAGCAATAGCGCTTCTATCTATTATCATCGAGCCTAAAACAGACTGCTCAGCTTCTATATTCTGCGGTAAACTCCTCATAACAGGCATATCCATATAAATCTCACCTCTGATCTTCCTATAAAAATTATGCATTTATATTATGACAGTTGGAAATACTTTTATCAAGTATTCCTGCACATATATTAATTATACATGAATTCATTTATTTTTTAACTATATTTATAATAGTGAAACTAATTATTATAAAAAGCCTCCCTAAGGGAGACTTTTAATTTTCAAACATTATATTCATAAGATCTTCAATATGTCCTACAGTTTTAACTTCAATATCCTTTAATCCGGAAGGGATTTCGTTACTGTTATCCTCTGGAACCATAACCAGCTTAATTCCTTTTCTTCTGGCCCCGTATACCTTCTCGAATATACCTCCCACAGGCTTTATATTTCCTCTTAAAGAAATTTCTCCTGTAATAGCTGCATCCTGTCTTACTGGTTTATCCATTAAAGCGCTGATTACGCATACCGTTATCGCAGCACCGGCAGAAGGTCCATCAATATTTCCTCCACCAACTACATTTACGTGAATATCGTAATCTCTTATATCTTTATTGGTTATCCTTCTTATCACAGAAGCTGCATTAAACACTGAATCCTTAGCCATGGAGCCTGCGGTATCATTGAATCTCACACTGCCGCCGCCTGCTTCCCTTGCAGGAAATACAGAAGCTTCTATTTCTAAAGTGGAACCTAAAAAACCTGAAACTCCTAAGCCATATACATGTCCTACTTCAAAACTTTCTACATTATCCAATCTTTCATAAGGTACATATCGTCCAATAGATATTACCTCATTAACATCCTTTTTTGACACTTTAAGCTTTTCCATACTGCTTTCCTTAAGATTATAAAGCATGTAGCCGTAAGCATCGGCAAGGATATTAACAGCTTTTCTTCCCTCCACGGTATATCTGCTTATAAGGCTGGCAACACCATCCTCCAGCTCTATTTCAAGCTTCTTAGCAGCATCTTCTACTATATCTGCAATATCAGAAGAAGAAAGCGGTTCAAAATAAACCTCTGTACATCTTGAGCGAAGTGCAGGATTGATTTCTGAAGGATCCTTTGTAGTGGCACCTATTAAAACAAAATCTGCAGGAGCACCATTTTCAAATAGATATTTTATATATTTAGGTGTATTTTCATCGTCTGGATCATAATAAGATGAGGAAAACTCAACCTTTTTATCCTCCAGTACCTTTAATAGTTTATTTTGAAGAATACTATCCAGCTCTCCTATTTCATCGATGAAAAGAACACCGCCATGAGCTTCTGTAACAAGTCCCGGCTTAGGTTCAGGAACACCTATTTCAGCAAGATCTCTCTTGCTTCTCTGATAAATAGGATCATGAACTGAACCCAATAGAGGATTTGTAATTTCTCTTGGATCCCATCTTAAGGTGGTTCCATCCACTTCTACAAACTTTGACTCTCCGTCAAAAGGTGTAAATTTAAGCTTTTTAGCTTCTTCTAAAGCCAACCTTGCAGCAGTGGTTTTACCTACCCCTGGAGGACCGTATAGTATTATATGCTGAGGATAAGGAGAAGCTATCTTTGAAATAAGTGATTTAATAGCTCTGTCTTGACCCACTACTTCTTTGAAGCTTTCAGGTCTTAGGAAACTCATTAAATTTTTAGTGGTTTTTCTGTCTCCAAGAATCTGAAGCTGTGAATATTTCTTAAGGGTTTTAGCATTTTCAGGACCCTTCTGCTTCTTAATTATGCTGAGCCTCATCTCATCTACATATTTATCCTGTCTTTCAAGGATGGCTTCCTCTACCTTACCTTCAATTTGGTTTTGTATATATCGTCTTGCCAACTCTTCAGATATCCATTTATAAGTATCCTTCAAAGCCTCGTTTATCTCTGCCTCTTCCGGAACTACCTTTAAGCCCTTTCCATCGCTGGCTATTTTATTTAAAGCGTATATTCTTTCATTTATATTTTTAGATTTAATGTGCTTTTGAAGTTTATGCCTTACAGTTCTAGCTCTTACCCCGCCTTCATCCAACACGTTTTTTAAAACCTCATATATTACGTTAATCTGAGAATCGATGCTTAATCCGCCATCCATTATCTCCTGTATTTTGTCTGCCTGGAACTTTTGATTCAAAATAATTTATCCTCCTTATTGCTCTGGAGCAATAACAACCTTCATCTTAGTAGCTACCTCTGGATAAACTTTTACTTCTATCTCATAAGTACCTACCTGCTTTAAGGTATCCATTACAATTTTCTTTTTATCTATTTCTATATTGAACTGTTTCTTAATGAGTTCAGATATATCTTTACTTGTTATGGCTCCAAATAGTCTTCCGCTGTCACCGGTTTTAGTGGTCAGCTTCAGCTCTTTATTCCTTAGTTTTTCTGCAACCTTTTGAGCTTCTTCCATCTCAGCAAGCTTTTTCCTTCTTTCAGTTTCTTTTTTTGCATTCAAAATATGAAGGTTTTCCTGAGTAGCTTCTTCAGCAAGCTTTCTTGGAAAAAGAAAATTTCTTGCGTACCCATCGGAAGTGTTTATAACTTCACCTTTTTTTCCTAAATTTTTCACGTCAGATAGTAATATTACTTTCATTACTCATCACCCTCCTTTAAGTATTTAGCTATAACATCCTTAAGCATTTTTACAGCCTCTTCCATGGTTACCCCTGTCAGCTTAGCACCGGCGATGGTCATATGTCCTCCTCCGCCTATAGCTTCTAAAATTACCTGTACATTAACATCTCCAAAGGATCTTCCGCTTATGTTTATATCTTCTCCTATTTTAACAAATACAAAAGAAGCTTGAATACCTGTAATATTTAGCAGCTCATCTGCAGCCTGTGCAGCCAGCACTATTTCATCTATATTAGGAGGACACACCGCAAAGGCTATGCTATTTTCCACCTTTGCAGAACGTATAATTTCAGCCTTCTTAATATAACTTTCTAAATCATCGCTGAACATCTTCTTAATATCTATGGTGTCTGCACCTAATCTTCTTAAGAAGGATGCCGCTTCAAAGGTCCTTACACCGGTTTTAAAGTAAAAGTTTTTAGTATCCATAGTTATACCTGCAAGCAGGCCTTCTGCTTCAATCTGCAGGAGTTTTGGCTTTTCGAACATATACTGTATAATTTCAGTAACAAGTTCTGATGTTGAAGAAGCATAAACCTCAATATAAGTAAGAAGAGCTCCTTCTATAGAATCAGGACTTCTTCTATGATGGTCTATTATTACAATCCTTCTTGCCTTTTCAGCTATCTCCACATCCTGAACATAACCTCTGCTGTGAACATCTACCATTATGAGAAGACTTTCCTCACCTATTTCTCTTTTGCATTGTTCAGGACTTATAAAGAGATTATCATATTCTTTATATTTTTTCAGCTTATTTACAAAGAAATCTACAGCTTTATGCTCTGAAGGGAGAACTACAAAGCAGGATTTGCCTAACTGCTTCACTGCACTGGCCACCCCTATAGCTGCTCCTAAGCAGTCCATATCCGGATTTCTATGCCCCATAATATAAACTGTACTGCTTTCATTAACCAGATCCTTAAGGGCGTGTGCAACCACTCTTGCTCTCACCCTGGTTCTCTTTTCTACCTCTTTGGTGTTTCCTCCAAAGAATGCAACATTGTCTCCGGATTTAATTACAGCCTGATCTCCACCTCTGCCTAAAGCAAGCTCCTTTGCTGTGCTGGCATATTTATGGTTTTCTAAAGGACTTATACCATTTCTTCCTACGCCTATGCTCAGGGTAACATCATATTTATTACCCATATTAATTTCCCGTACTGTATCTAATATATCGAACTTCTTTGACATTTGAGTTTCTATATATTTATCCTGAACTGAAAGAATATATTTATTAGAATCATATTTTTTAATCATTGCATTTAAATTCTGAGCATAATTGTTTATAGTTCTTTCAATTTCAGCTATTAAAAGAGGAGCATTATCATTTTCAGTACTTTTAACCACTTCATTAAGATTATCTACCTCTATAAGCATTATGCTTTCTTTTGTTGCAATAATATCTGTAACATTGCTTATATCATGAAGATAAAGCATTACTATTTTTTCAGCACCTTTGTCGGTACTGCTGTTCATTATCTTTGAGTATATATTGTAATGTTTTTTGTTTATTATTATATCTTTATATATCTCTTTTTTCTTTTTAAAGATATCTTCAATATTTATGGATTTAATTAAAGTATTGATATTGCTGCCCAGCATAATCTGTTTTTCAAAAATATTGTTAAGCAGATTATTAAACCAGTGAATTTCCCCTTTTTCATCTACTATAACCAGGGGGAAAGGCAGTTTTATTAAGGTTTCCTCCGCTGCAAGGCTCATGTCCTGTGCCAGACTTTTTATATGTAATTCCTGCTGAAGCCTTTTATCTTTTGCTTCCTTTAAATAATAAAGTACTAATACTATTAATACTATTACCCCAGCAAGAGCTATATACTCATGTCCATATGCAAATAAAATCAATATCAATATCGCTGATAAAATTCCATACATATTATTATTTATATTAAATTTATTATTAATCATCTTCCGCCTTCCTTTTTACATATTAAGGCTTTATTTTTTTGCAAATCTTTTTTCTATAGCATTTCTTAAGCTGTGAGGATCTATTCTCCTTAAATCCATTATGCTGTCTACTAATCCTATCATAGCATAAAACCTTTCAAAACCGGTTATAGTAAATGCTATTATAACTATGACCAGTCCCTTAGGTACGTTAAATCTTTCCCTTAACATGTAAGTTACTGCACTTATACCTATAATTAAAAATACCATCTGAAGGAGATATATTGAACCTATATATATATTCTGGCCTATGTTAACTCCCATACTGGCAAGTATTATTCCTATACAAGCTATTATAATTACCAAAGCTGTTATTCTGTTGTCTAAATACCATCTGGCAAAGGGAGGAAAGTTCTCCATGTATATCTTCATCTTCTTAAATATACTTCGGGTTATAATATAATTTATATAAGCCATAAAAAATGCATATATAATTATAACTCCTGGGATCATAAGTATAAGAGTCTCTACATTTAACATTTCCATAGACTTTACAAAAGGATTGCTGGAAGGATCTATTCCCATAGATGTATATATGCTCATGGCAGCATTCATAGATTCCTTCATCGTATCTACCATACCTTCAATAAATTTATATAATGTTGTATTCATCATTACATAAATAGTCAAGGCAATAGAAGCAACAGTTCCTGTTATTATTGCTATTCCCTGGGCTGCTACTGAAAAAACAGGACTTTTTTTGGATTTTATGCAAAACCCCAAGGTTAATCCTACCAATCCGTAAAGCAGAAGAGAAGCTATAGCGCTTATAGGGCTCATAATAAAGGCTATAATTATAGAGCTGGCTATTACTGCTCCTAATGCAACTTTAACATTATGCCTTACTACTAAAAGGGTAATAGGCAAGGGTAATATCATCATCCCTATATATCCTATAACAGGAACATAAGCATTTAAAAACATAAGTACAACTACCAGGGCAGCCATTAATCCTGCCTCAACTATAGATTTAGTGGAATTCTTACTCTCCATATTTAACTGCGTCCTCCGTGTCTAATTTCTGTCTTTTAGGTGATTATATAATCTGGATAAATTTTTACCTTCCTTTTCTATATAATCCTCTTCAATAATTCCAAGCTTTAATTTTTTCTGCATAGTTTCATCTACTGCTGTATGAGAATATCCTAACTTATCTGCTAAAAGATAGATAATAATTATTGCCCCGGAAATACATTCTAAAATTGCTTCCTGTGCTACGGTACTTCCCTTTGTAAGCAATCTGAAGAACTCACCTATTATACACAACAATTGAGCTTTTAAATCTTCAATTATCTTTACATCGGACATAATATTAAAATCATCTTTTCCCATATTTCCCCCTCCATATACCATTAATCATAACCCTATTATTCCTATTATACTCATATCAATATATTAATTGTAGTTATTTTTCAGCATTTATGCAACTAAAGTTTATTTATAAACTTATATTTTCCCCCTTAACTTCAGGTTAAATTCATAAAAAAGAAGCCGGTGTATAATGAACTTAATCAGGTCATTGTACATCAGCTTCTGCAGTTTATTACTCAGTTGTAAAAGGCAATAAAGCTATGTTTCTTGCTCTCTTAACAGATTCTGTTAATTGTCTTTGATGCTTTGCGCAAGTTCCGGAAATTCTTCTTGGAAGAATTTTGCCTCTTTCAGTAACATACTTTCTTAATTTACCGATATCTTTATAATCAATGCTATCAGCTTTATCTACACAAAAAGCACATACTTTTCTCTTAGCTCTTCTCATTCTTGAGTTGCCTCTTCTTGGTTCTCTCTTTTCGCTCATCCTTCTTACCTCCTTACCTTTTTAGAATTAGAATGGTATATCTCCATCGTCAATTGGTGTCATATCATCATCATAAGAAGCTCCGCCGAAATTATCGTTTGGGGCATTAAAGCCTGAATTCCCAAACCCGCTATTTCCGCCACTGTTATTGCTTCTTGCTCCACCGTTTCCAGAATCCACGAAGTCAAAGCTATCTACATATACATCTGTAGTATATCTTTTAGTACCATCTTGAGCATCATAGCTACCTGTTCGAATACTGCCAGATACAGCTAATTGTCTGCCTTTTGTAAGATACTGAGCTATAGTCTCTGCAGTTTTTCCAAAAGCTACGCAGCTTATAAAATCTGCTTCTGACTGCCCATCTTTTCTTCTAGGTCTGTTTACAGCTAAAGTAAAATTGGTAACAGCAGTACCGCTTCCGGCAGCAAATCTTAACTCAGGATCTCTAGTTAGTCTACCTATAAGAACAACCCTGTTCATTTAAGAACACCACCTTATTTTTCTTCTTTAATAATGATGTGTCTGATAACACCGTCTGTGATTCTGAAGATTCTGTCTAACTCTTTTGGTAACTCAGGATTTGAGCTGAAGTTTACAAGAGTATAGTAGCCTTCGTTAACTTTGTTAATTTCATAAGCAAGCTTTCTCTTACCCCAGAAATCTACGTTGTCAACAGTTCCGCCACCATTTTCTATTACACCCTTAAACTTTTCGATTGCAGCTTTAACAGCCTCCTCTTCTAGTGATGGATGTAATATGAATATAGTTTCATACTTTCTCATCTATTCCACCTCCTCCCTCTGGACTAACGGCTGTGATTTTCACAGCAGGGATTACAATAATCTATTGTATCACTCATTAATTATAAATGCAATGTTTTATTTACTCTCCTCTGTTGGAGCCATTACCTTTTTTATATCCTTTTCAAACTTGCTTCTTGGCAGCATAACAATCCTGCTGCAGCCGGTACATTTGATTTTTATATCAGCACCCATTCTTATTATTTCCCATTTATCAGTACCGCAGGGATGCATCTTCTTCATTTGAACTATGTCCCCCATGTTAAATATCTTATTCAAAATGCCACCTCCTAGCCTATTGCTTTTATTTCTTTTTTCCAGGAACAAGCTGTGTTTTAGGATAAGGTATTTCTATGTTGGATTTATCCATACCTATTTTTATCCTTCTTCTAAGCTCATTTTCACAGCCCCATTGAGTCATAGGCTTTGCTTTTCCCAATACCCTTATGGTAACGCTGGAACTTTTTAAATTTACTACACCTACGGGCCTTGGCCCATCAACCATATTTTCATTTTCCAGCTTAAACTCATTACAGATATCTTCAATTACCTTCATTGCATTATCGACGTTTTCTTCATAGGCGATTTCAACATCCACCATTACCCTTGATTCAGCTATAGAATGGTTTGTAACCTCTGAAATTATACTATTTGGAAGAATATGAACATCTCCGGAAAAATCCTTTAATATAGTGCTTCTTAAACCTATGTTTTCAACGGTGCCTTTATAATTTCCTATGGTTACATAATCCCCTACAGAAAACTGATTTTCAAATAGAATGAAAAGGCCGTTAATTATGTCCTTAACAAGATTTTGTGCACCAAAGCCTATAGCTACACCGCCCACGCTGGCAAAGGTTATACTTATATTTCCGAACAGTACTGTAAGAATTGCTGTAAATCCAATAAAATATGATGTATATTTAAGTATACTCTTTAGAACACTTCCGAAAGTATATGCTTTCTTTTCATCTAGTGTGAATCGCTTATTGCTTTCTATCTGCCTTTTTACTACTTTATTTATTATTTTATATCCTACTTTTGTTAATATAGTAAGAATGATTATTATCAATGCAATTTTTATTAATTTTCCAATCCAGTTTTGTATCATATCTATGGGAATTGGAAAATTACCTATTCTTAAATATCCATTTTCTAAATCTAAGTCAATGGAAAAAGCCGACATTTTCATCACCTTTTCGTCATATTTTTTAATTTATATGTATTTTTCTAAATAATAGTATTAAATTCTCCCCTGATTTTATGATAAATATTCTTAATATGTAGTTTTTCCTGCTGAACCAGCTCTTTAATTCTGTCTAAGTCCTCTTCATTGAACTTTATGCTGATTCCGCAGCTTTGAGTTATTTGTGCAGGAGTGGGCATTATCGTAACTGTTATCCCTTCATTCTTTAAAGTTTTTTCTCCTTCAATTGCATTATGTGTATTGTTAAATACTATTATAAAATAATTATCCATAATTAAAAGCTTAAATTAATATTTAAGCTGTTCACCTCCTGTTATTTTTTTACAATAAATGGATATACTCAATATTAATAGTATATATTATACTGTAATTTTTTAAAAGTAATTTATTAGTATATTTAACAATTAGTAATGAATTTTTTCTATCATTACCTTATAATATTATTATATTCAAATTTGGAGGTAACTAAGTGAGTATTTATTTAGATAATGCAGCTACAACATTTCCAAAACCCCCTGAAGTTGCTGAAGCTATGTTTAATTTTATGAATAACATAGGAAGCAATGCAGGAAGAGGGAGTTATTCAAGCTCTCTTGAAACAAGCAGAATAATCTATGAAACCAGAGAGCTTATCTGTGAGCTTTTTAATTTTAGTATGCCTGAGAATGTTATTTTTATGCCAAATATTACATACTCTCTTAATATATTGATAAATAGCATAATTAAACCTAACTGGCATGTTATAACCTCTTCAATGGATCATAATTCCGTTTTACGTCCTCTTTATAAGGCAAGAGAAGATATGAATATAGAACTGGATATAGTACAGTGCTCTTCTCAGGGAGTTTTATCCGTAGAAGATGTGGAAAAAGCTATTAAGCCAAATACAAGACTTATTGTCCTTTCCCATGCTTCAAATATAGCAGGCTCCATTCAGCCTCTTCAGGAGATAGGTAAACTCTGCAGAAAGCATAACATATTTTTTATAATAGATTCTGCTCAAAGTGCAGGTGTATTGCCTGTTGACTTTAAAGCTCTGAATGCCCATGCCATTGCTTTTACAGGACATAAAGGACTGCTTGGCCCACAAGGCACCGGAGGTTTTATAATAAGCGAGGAACTTAATAAAATTGCTGTTCCTTGTATAGTAGGGGGAACAGGAAGTCTTTCCTCCAGCGTAACCCATCCAGACTTTCTTCCTGACAAATTTGAGAGTGGAACACAAAATTCTCCAGGTATTTTTGGACTTAATGCAGCATTGAAATTCTTAAAATCTATAGGAATCGAAACTATAAAGGATAAAGAGGATAAGTTATGCAGCATACTTATAAATGATTTGAGCAACATGGAAGGTGTAATAGTTCACGGATTAAAATCCAGTAAAGATAGGACCGGAGTTGTATCTATAACCTTTGAAAACTTCGATACCTCTGAAATAAGCTTTCTTTTAGATCATGAATATGGAATTATGACAAGAGCAGGCCTTCATTGTGCGCCTTTAGCTCATAAAACACTAGGAACCTATCCCTCCGGCACACTTAGACTAAGCCCAGGATATTTCAACACTGAGGAGGATATCCATTACACATTAAATTCTATTAAAAAATTGATTGTGAGGTGATATAATGGCTTCTATAGTTGAAAGAATTGAAAAAATATTTATCTTCTTTCTTATCTATTCTATAGTTTTTTATTTATTTTTTTCTACTCTTTCCTATACCCTTCCATTTGTTCTTGCCATTGTCTTTGCACTGATGCTGAAACGCCCTACTGGGATTATGATAAACAAATATAAAGTTAAGCCCTGGATTGCTTCTTTAACCAGTACCTTTATTTTTTTTGTTATACTTATTACACTGATAACATTAAGTACAACCTCTATAATCAGTGAAACCATTAGCTTTACCAAGTTTATTCCCAATTATATAAGTACTACCTCTGCAGAACTGTATGAATATTTTATTGAATTAAATAACAACCTCTCCTTACAGATAGATGCTAACATACTGGAGTCAATTAAGTCTTCATTGACCCAATCAATTTCTGACATTATGAAATCTACACTAAATTTAAGCAGCCTTTTAATTCAGAAAACAATCGAAGTCTTAAGTTATATTCCTTATATTGTAATGGTTATAATTTTTACTCTTATCTCCACTTACTTCTTTACTAAAAGCTTATCCTCTTCTTCCGGGAAGTCCATATCCGCTTTTGCACCTAACAATAGCAAAAAGATTATTGAAGTTGCCTCTCAGGCTAAGAAAATGATAGGGAATTATGTTATTTCGTATATGGCAATAATATTTATTACTTTTATTGTGACCTTTATAGGGTTTATAATATTAAAAGTAGACTATGCTTTGATATTAAGCCTGCTTTGTGCTTTATTTGATCTTCTTCCCGTAATCGGAATGCCTGTTATATATTTTCCTCTGGCTATTTTTTATTTTGCACAGGGTAGTTATTTTACAGCTATCGGTCTTATAATTTTATATGCTGTAGTTTTTATCCTTAGACAGGTAATTGAACCTAAAATTATGTCTACATCCTTAGGACTTAATCCTGTAGCAGTATTAGCGGCTATATTTATAGGATTGAAGGCTAACGGAGTTACAGGAATGCTTTTTTGTATGTTTCTTGTAGTTTTTTATAACGTATTAGTAAAGGTAAAAGTTCTTTAGAAAATATTTAGTATAAAACCTCCTTTTTTGGACATAATTTCAAGAAAGGAGGTTTTTATAATGAAACTTAAATTATCTGCAGATTCTTTAGATAAAAGCTCCATATTATTAATCAGAGATTTTTTATACGATACTTTAATGCCGGTTATTAAAGACAAACGGCCTATTTTAATATTATGTATTGGCACAGATCGTTCAACCGGTGACAGTCTTGGACCTCTAGTAGGTGATAAGCTTAAGTTTTTAATCAGAAATCACGTGAAACTCTTTGGGAATTTAGAAAGCCCTCTTCACGCAAAAAATCTAAATTCAGTTCTTGAGTATATTCAAAATAGTTATAAAAACCCTTATATTATTGCTGTTGATGCCTGTCTTGGAAGTTTACAGAATGTTGGTAAGGTAATTATTGAAAAATGCCCTCTTCTTCCTGGTGCTGCAGTAAATAAAAATCTTCCGCCTGTGGGTGATTTAAGCATCACAGGAATTGTTAATATTTCCGGTGCATTAGAATTCATGGTTCTTCAAAATACGCGATTATATACTGTAATGACTTTGGCAGATACTATTTCTAAAGGAATATACCATTTTGTATTAAAGGCTTATGGAGGCAAAAAAGTATCTTTTCCCTTTGAGGAATCCGATACACAGCTTGTAAATAAGTAAATCCTAAAATAGCGATGAGTAAGCTCGATTATTTAAAATATACTCTATATCATTTACCGACTTACTCCCTGCATCTATAATTAAAGTACCTTCGTTTTTCACATTGGTTAATATGTTCAAGGAAGCTAAATCAGTTTCTTTTATATTGCATATAATAGCATCATAAGGATGCATTCTATTATCATTTATTATATATCCTCTTTTCTTTAATTCATCCTTTATATCTTCTAAACCAGGACATACATATATATTCATAAAAAAACCTCCTTTTAGGGTATTATTCCCTAAAGAAGGTTTACTATACTTTATTTATTAATTGCTTCCTTCAAAACCTGTTCCTCTTCTTCGGAAAGATCATATCTGGATATTCCTTTATCTATAGGTTTTGCATAAGTTGTACTTTCATATCTTCCATAGATACCGGTTAAAATAATTCCATCATTTTTCTCATCTAATAGGGCTATTGAAAAGCTTAAATCACTTCCCACATCATCAAATGCTTTATATCTTATCATTGAATATTTTTGAATACACTTCCCTAGCTGGTCTCTTAACGCTTCACTCTTTTCTTTTGCCTCTTCAGCAGCTTTTACTGAACTGTCTACCTTATCTAAATATGTATTAATCATAGATTCCAGGCTTTTATTATTTTCTCCCCGCATCAGCTTTCTATATCTTGATTCTACCTTGTTCAATGAGGCAAATAATACTATTACCATTATCAACAGTAAAATACTCACAATAAGCATGGCTGCAGTAATATATATATGATACTCTTGCAAAATGTCTAATACCTGTTGCAATTTTCATTCCTACCTTTCTATGTTTCACGTGAAACATTAAATTTCCAGCATATCGATTATTCTTTGCAGATCATCTTCAGAGTAGTATTCTATTTCAATTTTACCTTTATTTTTCTTAGCATTAATATTTACCTTTGTACCAAAATAGTTTTGAAGCCTCAATTTCACATCATTATAATATGGGTTTACCTTTTTATCTGAAGGTTTGCTTTTCTTTTTATCAAGATTTTTAATAAGTGCCTCAAGCTGTCTTACTGATAGCTTTTCATCTATTACCTGTTGCGCTAAGGAATATTGAATATCTCCATCTTCAATTGAAAGGAGAGTTCTCCCATGTCCCTCGCTGATTACACCATCAATGACGTAGTCCTGTACTCTTTTATCCAGATTTAAAAGCCTCATTGTGTTTGTAATTGCAGTTCTTGATCTTCCTATCTTAGAACTTAATTCTTCCTGAGTTAATTTAAAGTCCTGAATAAGTTTCTTGAAGGCAAGTGCTTCTTCAATTGGATTTAAATCCTGCCTCTGAATATTCTCTATTAAAGATATCTCAAGGACTTCACTTTCTGTTAGATTCATTATTACTGCTGGAACTTCCATAATGCCAGCTTTTTTAGCGGCTCTCCATCTTCTTTCACCAGCAATTATAACATAATTATCTTCTTCTTTATTAAGCACTAAAGGTTGAATTATTCCATGCTGCTTGATTGATTCACTTAGTTCCATTATTTTAGCTTCATCAAAGTGTTTTCTGGGCTGCTGATTATTTGGTTTAATATCATTAATATTAATAAGTTTGGTTTTTCCCTGTAGTTGTTCTTCTGAGTTAGTATCTTGCTCAGGAATTAAGGATTCTAAGCCTCTTCCTAAGCCAAACTTTTTACCCAATGTTCTTCACTCCCTGTCTCTTTAAGAATTCTTCTGTAAGCTGCGCATAAGATTCAGCTCCCTTGCATTTGTCATCATATAAAAGAATAGGCAGTCCAAAGCTTGGAGCTTCCGCAAGTCTAATATTCCTTGGAATTGAAGTCTCGTATACTTTGTCTTTAAAATACTTCTTAACTTCAGAATAAACTTCATTACTAAGATTTGTACGTGCATCGTACATTGTCATTACAACGCCTTCTATATCTAAATTTTTATTTAAAGAACGCTTAACCAACTGTATAGTGTTTATTAATTGTCCAACCCCTTCTAATGCGTAAAACTCACTTTGAATGGGTATCAATACGGATTCACTTGCAGTTAAAGCATTAATTGAAAGAATTCCTAAAGAAGGTGGACAGTCTATAAATATGAAATCATAATCATTTTCTACTTCTTTTAGCTTATTCTTTAATATTATCTCACGATTTTCAGACATGGTCATTTCTACTTCTGCGCCAGCAAGTTCCATTTTTGAAGGAGCTATATATAAATTCTCCAGTATCTGACTCTGTACTATAATATCCTCCATAGGAGTAGATGATGTTAGAATATCATACATTGACATTTCCAGACTTCTTTTATCAATTCCTAATCCACTTGTAGTATTTCCCTGTGGATCTATATCAATAACCAGTACCTTATATCCTTCCATTGCAAGATAAGCACATAAATTTATGTTAGTAGTGGTTTTTCCCACTCCACCTTTTTGATTAAAAATAGATATTTTCTTCATTAATATACCCCGGATGCATAATAAATATCTGCATATGTAAGGTATCTACACCTCCTTTCGTTCTCACATAACTTTATTATATATGTAACTATTGAATAATTAAAGTACAACTATATATAAAATTGAAATAAAAAATAAAAAAAGCAGTAAAATTACTGCTTTTTATGTTTCACGTGAAACATTCTATTCTTTTTGAGAATTTTTTGGAATATTAACTACTATTTGAACATAATCACCACAATCTTTAGATTTATATTCTGCTGGTATCTTAAATTTATCAAATACCTGCTTAATAGAGTTAATGTAGATTTTTGGTGAAAAAACACCTTTAATTTTTTTCTTTCCACCAGATGCCAGTTCTTCTCCATGAAGCCTTAAAAGCTCCTTATTTATAATATCTTCTGTCTGCTTAACGTTAAGGCTATTTTTAATCACCTTTTTAAGAATCTTAAGCTGACTTTCCTCATCAGGTAAGAGCAATAAAGCTCTGGCATGTCTTTCAGTAAGTTTGTTTTCTAATAATAGAATTCTAACATTATTTCCGAGCTTCAGAAGACGAAGCTTGTTAGCTATAGTTGATTGTTTTTTGCCCATCCTTACTGCTAATTGCTCTTGAGTAAAACCATGTTCATTTATTAAATTGAAATAAGCCTCTGCTTCTTCAATAAAATTCAAATCTTCCCTCTGAAGGTTTTCTAAAAGGGCCAGCTCAGCTGCTTGTTTATCAGTTATATCCAGTATTGTACAAGGTACCTTTTCTAAGCCTACCCCTTTTGCAGCTCTCCATCTTCTTTCACCTGCAACAAGCTCATACCGTTCTCCCATAACTCTTACAGACAATGGCTGCAAGATTCCATTATGTTTAATGGAATCAGAAAGCTCCCTCAAAGCCTCCTCATTAAAATACTTTCGTGGTTGATATATATTAGGTACTATTAAATTAACATCAATATACAGTATTTCATTTCGCATTTCCACAGCAATCCCTCACCAACAAAAATTCCTATTATTTACATTTTCTCCATCAAATTGAATTTTCCTTTATTTTGCAATTATTTTCGTATGACATTTTTTTACTTTATTTTTACCTTAAAGGCTTTTTTGATATAGATCCAGCTTTTCTTGGATAAACACTGGGTGTACTTTTAATCTTCTTAACCACAACTAAATTATGAGCCATATCACTTTCTTCAATTTCCACCTTAATAATCTCTTTAAGTTCACCGCCTAAGATTTTTATTGCCTTTTCTCCGGCTTCTAATTCTTCCTCCACCGCTGGACCCTTTAATGGTATAAAATATCCTTTATTTTTTACAAAAGGAAGACAAAATTCGCTTAGTACACTCATATTTGCAACTGCACGAGAAGTAGCAATGTCATATTTTTCTCTATGTTCCTTTTTCCTTGCTTCCTCCTCTGCCCTTCCATGAATTGCTTTAATATTTTTCAGTTCTAAAACAGATATCACGGTATTTAAAAAATTTACTCTTTTATTTAGTGAATCCAGAAGCACTATATTAATTTCAGGTTTAACAATAGCTATAGGAAGACCTGGAAAGCCAGCTCCAGACCCAACATCTATCAAACTACTGCATTCTTTAAAGGGCTCGGCCTTAAAAGCTTTAATAGAATCAATAAAGTGTTTTTTTATGATTTCCTCTTCTTCAGTAATAGCTGTTAAATTAATTTTTTCATTCCATTCCTTTAATAGCTTCATATAAACCATAAATTTGTGGTACATTTCTTCAGAAAAGTCTAAAGAAACTTCTAAAGCAGCCCTTTTCATTATATCATAATAAGTCATTTTACTCCTCCACTTTTTGCGCACCAGATTTATTAAAATGTTCTAAATAGATGAGCAGTACAGATATATCCGCAGGTGAAACCCCGGAAATCCTTGAAGCCTGACCAATATTTATAGGTCTTATGTTGCTTAATTTTTGAATTGCTTCAATCCTCAAACCTTTAATTTTATTATAATCTATACTGTCAGGAAGCCGCCTGTTTTCCAGCTTTTTAAATTGATTTACCTGTTCCAGCTGCTTTTCTATATAACCTTCATATTTAGATACTATATTAACCTGCTCTTTAACATCCTCAGGAAGCTCAGGTCTATTAACATCTAGAGGTTCTACATTAAAATAATCAAGCTCCGGTCTTTTTATTAATTCATATAATGATATAGGTTTCTTAAGCTCTGCAGAGTTAAGAGTGGTCAAAAATTCATTAACTTCATTTTTATTTGTTATTTGAATTCCTTTAATCCTTTCAAGCTCTTTTTCAATTTCTTCTTTTCTCTTTAAAAATTTGGAGTATCTTTCTTCAGTTACAAGACCAGCTTTATAACCAATTTCCGTAAGCCTCAAATCAGCATTATCCTGCCTCAATAAAAGCCTGTATTCGGCTCTTGAAGTCATCATTCTATAAGGCTCATTAGTACCTTTTGTTACAAGATCATCTATTAATACTCCTATATAAGCATCTGACCTTGTAAGAACTATATTTTCTTTCCCCTGTACGGTAAGAGCTGCATTCATTCCCGCTAAAAGTCCCTGACAGGCAGCCTCTTCATAACCGGAGGTTCCGTTTAACTGTCCTGAGCCAAATAAACCTTTTATTTTTTTAAATTCCAAAGTAGGCTTAAGTTCAGTAGGATCTACACAGTCATATTCTATAGCGTATCCCGTACGCATCATTTCAACCTTTTCCAGTCCTATAACAGTCTTCAGCATATCAAGCTGAACCTCTTCCGGAAGAGAGCTTGACATTCCCTGAACATACATCTCATCGGTATTTTCACCTTCCGGCTCAATAAATATCTGATGCTGCTGCTTATCAGGAAATCTCATAACCTTATCTTCAATAGAAGGGCAGTATCTAGGTCCTACCCCTTCAATAGCACCGTTATACATTGGAGATCTATGAATATTATCATTTATAATCCTCATAGTTTCGTCAGTAGTATAGGTAAGCCAGCAGGATATCTGCTCTCTAGTTATATCCTCTACCCTGCTCATAAAGGAAAAAGGTACTATTTTTTCATCGCCTTTTTGTTCAGTCATCTTTGAAAAATTAACTGATCTCTTATTTACCCTTGCAGGTGTTCCCGTCTTAAACCTTCTAAGAGGAATTCCAAGATCTAATAAGCTTTGTGATAAATCATTAGCTGGGAAAAAACCATTAGGACCGCTGTTATAACTTACTTCACCTATTATGATCTTTCCTTTTAAATAGGTTCCTGTAGCTAATACCAAGCTTTTAGTCTTTATATACCCCCCTGTTCTTGTTATTACCCCCGATACTTCATTGTTCTGAACATCTATTTTAACCACTTCAGTCTGCCTTAAATCTAAGTTTTCCTGAGTTTCCAGAACATGTTTCATCCTTTCCTGATACTTCCTCTTATCCGCTTGAGCCCTCAGTGAATGGACAGCAGGTCCTTTAGAAGTATTCAGCATCCTGGTTTGTATAAAAGTATGATCTATGTTTATTTCCATTTCTCCGCCTAAAGCATCAATTTCTCTTACAAGATGACCTTTAGCTGTTCCTCCTATATTAGGGTTACAAGGCATAAAGGCAATACTATCCAAATTCATGGTACACATTAAAGTCTTACAGCCCATTCTTGCCGAAGCTAAAGCAGCTTCGCAGCCTGCATGACCTCCTCCAATAACTACAACATCATATTCTCCTGCATTATAACTCATAAGATTCACCTACTTTCCAACACAGAAACTTGAAAATATCTTATTAACAAGATCTTCCTGTATTTCTGAGCCTGTTATTTCTCCAAGTGCTTTTAAAGCACTTGTTACATAAATTGAAACAAGATCCAGATATGCTCCAGACTGCACCTGCTGTAAAGCAGTTTCACAGCCTTCCTTTGCCCTATAAAGAGCTTCTTTATGCCTGGTATTAGTTATCATTACACTTTCAGCATTAACTTCTCCTTTAAAGAACATATCTTTAATTTTCTGTTTTAAAGCTTCTATTCCTGTACCGACAACAGCTGATATCTCTATGGAATTTTCAAGCTTTATATTATTTTCCAATATAAGCTTTCTCTCTAAATCTACCTTATTAAATATTACTATATAGTTTTTGTCAGATATAAAATCTATTATTTCTTTATCTTCTTCCTCTAAAGGTCTGCTTAAATCCAGCATAAGCACTACCAAATCAGCATGATTTATCTTTTCTTTAGAACGCTGTACTCCTATTTTTTCCACTACATCTTCCGTATCCCTTATTCCCGCAGTATCGGTAATTTTTATAGGAATGCCGTCAAGGCTTATATATTCTTCAATGACATCACGGGTAGTACCGGGTATATCCGTTACAATAGCCCTCTTTTCCATAAGTAAAGCATTTAACAGAGAAGATTTCCCTACGTTAGGCTTTCCTATTATGACCATATTCAGTCCATCCCTAAGTATTTTACCCTCCGAAGCAGTACCAAGGAGGTTTTCAATATGGTTTATAGCAGCCCTTAAATTATCCATTACAGCTATAGGAGTATGTTCATCCGGCTCCTCATCATCCTCAGTAAAATCAACAACAAACTCAATATGAGCAAGAACATTTAAAAGTTTTTCCTGAAGCTGATTTATTTCCCGGGAAAGTCTCCCTTCACTCTGCATTAAAGCAGATTTCATAGACAAATCTGTTTTAGATCTTATAATATCTATAACCGCCTCAGCCTGGCTTAAATCTATCCTTCCGTTTAAGAATGCTCTTTTAGTGAATTCTCCTGGCTCAGCAACTCTGGCTCCGGCTTTTATAACTTCTTCTAAAACCCTGTTTGTGGAAGTAACTCCACCGTGACAGTTTATTTCAACGGTGTCCTCAGCAGTAAAGCTTTTAGGCCCCTTCATGTAGCTCACTATAACTTCATCTATTAAATTACCGGATTCTCTTTCAACTATGTGACCATAGCGCATGGTATAGCTTTTTATGTCCAAAATGCTTCTGTTATTTTTCCCTCTAAATATAGAGGAAACAATTTGTAAAGCTCTATCACCGGAAATTCTTATAATTGATATACCGCCTTCTCCTATAGCTGTAGCAATAGCAGCAATGGTATCAAAGTCCTTCATTTGTAACCTCCTAACTATTAATTATTAATAAAATCTATATTAAACTTAAAATAACTTTTAAGATATATTCTCTCTCATTCTATACTAATATTCATAAATCAAAAAGCATAAATTCAAATTAGTTTAAAAAACACATAATAATTTAAAAAGAAAGCCTTAAGGCTTTCTTTTTTAGTTCTTTCTTAAATCTATGACCACTCTTCTATGAGGCTCTTCACCTTCACTAAAAGTATATACATAAGGATTTCCCTGCAGTGCAGAATGGATTATTCTTCTTTCATAAGGGTTCATAGGTTCCAGCTTAAAGCTTCTTCCATTTTTCTTAACCTTATAAGCAGTTTTCTCTGCAAGCTTTTTTAAGGTTTCCTGTCTTTTAAATCTGTAGTTTTCTGTATCTAATATTACTCTCTTATATTCAGTTTCATGACCTTTATTTACTACCAGACTAACCAAGTATTGAAGAGCATCAAGGGTTTCTCCTCTATAACCTATTATAAGTCCCATATTTGGTCCAATTAAATTAATGTTTATAAGATCGTCTTCTTCTTTAATTCTTATTTCAGCTTTTATTCCCATGGAATCAAGAACTTCTCTTAGGAAGTTTTTAGCTTCGTATATATAATCTCTCTTTACTTTTACACGAATCTTAGCCGGCTTAACTCCAATAATTTTAAATAATCCCTTATTACCTTCATCAAGTACTTCAACTTCTACTTTATCTTCTGTAACGTTTAATTCTGCCAAGGCATTTTTCAGTGCCTCATCAACGCTTTTTCCTGTGATTTCTAATATTTTCATACCCTATTCACCCACCTTTTTAATGCTAAGCAGACATACCAAATTCATATTTGTTATAATTGCTTACTAATATTAATTTAAAGCTCCTATTTTGCTTCTAAAGCTTTTTTCTTTGCAGGTAATATAACTATAAAATATGTTTGAACTATTTGAAGTATGTTATTAAGTATCCAATAAATTACCAATGCTGATTTAAAGTTTACTGACATTATACCCATAAAAATGGACATACCAATATTCATACCTCCCATATTCATACCAGCAGGCTTTTCTCCGTCTTTAGCATTGGAGTTTGGAGTTTTTTGCGCCATATATGATGAAAGATAAGTTGTTAAACCAGACAATACTGGAAGTATAAATAACGGATCCTTATAGAATAAGTCAGGAATCCATAAGAAAGAAACCCCCTGTATACCTGTGAGCTCATTAAACACATAGAAAAGAGCAAAAAGAACAGGCATTTGGATAAGTAAAGGTAAACATCCACTAAAAGGACTTACATTATATTCTTTATAAAGCTTCATCATTTCTGTTTGAGCTTTTTGAGGATCATTTTTATATTTTGTCTGAAGTTTTTGAATCTTAGGCTGGATTTCCTGCATAGCAGCCTGAGACCTCATCTGCTTTATGTTTAAAGGTAAAAATATTATTTTAATAATTATTGTAAGTACCGCTATAGCAAGTACATATGCCCATCCGCTGTCGGAAATGCCAATCCCCATCAAAGATGAGTGGATAAACTCGAAAAATTGACTTAATATATCTTTTATAAAATTCAAAACACAAACCTCCTAATGCTATTTAACAGGGTCATATCCTCCATCATGAAAAGGATGACACTTTAGTATCCTTTTTATGCTCATAAAACCGCCCTTTAAAGCCCCGTATTTTTCAATAGCTTCTAATGCATACTGAGAACAGGTAGGATAAAACCTACAGCTAGGTGCCTTATTGGGAGAAATATATTTTCGATAGAATTTAATTACCTTAATCATTACTATTTTCATTAATATATAAGCCTGCCTTTTTAAACAAATTAATCATAGCCTCTTCTATTTCATGATAAGTTTTATTACTTGCAGAGCTTCTAGCAACAAATACAAAATCGTATCCAGATTTTAAACATTTAGCATTTAAACGGTAGCTTTCACTAATCAATCTCTTAACTCTGCTTCTAATTACACTTTTCCCTACCTTTTTACTTACTGAAATGCCAACTCTGTTATACTCTCCTTGATGTTCATCTTTATTTTTCCTGCTTTTCATAACATACAGTACCAAAATCTGATTAGAAAAAGACCTACCTCTTCTATATACTATTCTGAACTCAAGGTTCTTCCTTAATTTATATTGTTTCATTAAAAATGGATTCTCCTTTTTTCTGCAATTGCAGAAAAAGGCCACAATAGCGGCCCTTATGCTGTCAATCTCTTTCTTCCTTTTTGTCTTCTTCTCTTAAGCACGTTTCTTCCTGATAATGTACTCATTCTCTTTCTAAAACCATGCTCTCTTTTTCTCTGCTTTTTCTTTGGCTGATATGTCATGAACATATTATCTACACCCCCTTCGCTAATCTATATTATAGCAAAAAAACTACTATACTCATACTATCCTAATTTAAGTTTTACTTTATAATTATATATTTCCCTTATGTCTATGTCAAGAACTCCTTAAGTGTTGATAATTTATATTAAAAAACCAACAATTTGTGGATAAGTTATTGAATGGTTCCATTTTTATATGTTATTATAGATAATGAACTGTGTATAACTTTAAAAATCAATACTTTTATCCACAGCTGTGTATAAGTTTGTGTATAACTTGTTTAATATTGTAGAAAAATCTTAAAATCTCTTTATATTTTTCTCATTTTACAAGAGTTTATACAAAATAAAGCTGTTAATTTTTTTAATTATACACTGTGGATATTTTATTTTTATAAAAGAATAATAAACAAACTTATAAACATGTGTATAATTTTACTTACATAAGTCAATATGAATAGATAGTAGATTAATGTTTGTTTATATTCTGTTAATATATATAAATTCAATAATTTTTAATTTATTTTTTTATTATTTCTTATAATATTTGACTGGAGGATAAGAAATGGATGCCCAATTGAAAAATCTGTGGGATAAGACCCTAAATATTTTAAAGGGTGAGATGACAGAAGTTAGCTATAATACTTGGATTAAAAGTTGCGAACCTATTTCCATGTCCAGCGATACTATCAGACTTGGTGTTCCCAATGATTTTACTAAAGACATTTTAGAAAGCCGCTATAAGGAACTGCTATCAAATGCCATTAAACAAATATCATCAAAAAAATATAATATAATTTTCTCTATTTTGTCTGAAGAAACCATGGAAGAGCATGCTAAAGCTGCAGAAAACAAAAATAAACAAAAAGGCTCTGTAATTGTAAATGATGAAATGTCTGCTACATTAAATCCCAAGTATACCTTTGATTCTTTTGTTATCGGAAACAGCAACAGATTTGCTCATGCAGCTTCCCTGGCAGTAGCAGAATCACCGGCAAGAGCTTATAATCCTTTATTTATATATGGAGGAGTGGGACTTGGTAAAACTCACTTAATGCATGCTATAGGCCACTATATTCTTCAGGTAAATCCTAATGCAAAAGTTGTTTACGTTTCATCTGAGAAATTTACAAATGAACTTATTAATGCTATTAAAGATGATAAAAATGAGGAATTTAGAAACAAATATAGAAATGTAGATGTTTTATTGATAGATGATATTCAATTTATAGCTGGAAAAGAAAGAACACAGGAGGAATTTTTCCATACCTTTAATGCTCTTCACGAAGCAAATAAACAAATCATACTTTCTAGCGATAGACCTCCAAAAGAAATTCCTACATTAGAAGATAGGCTTAGATCTAGATTTGAATGGGGGTTAATAGCAGACATTCAGGCACCGGATTTTGAGACAAGAATGGCTATCTTAAAGAAAAAGGCTGATGTAGAAAATCTAAATGTAGCAAATGAGGTTATGGTTTATATAGCAACGAAAATAAAATCCAATATTAGAGAGCTGGAAGGCGCACTTATACGAATTGTAGCTTACTCTTCTCTTACTAACAGCGAGATAACTGTGGATCTGGCTTCAGAGGCACTTAAAGACATAATATCCAATAAGCAGACAAAAAACATTACCATCGATACTATTCAGGATGTAGTAGCAAGCTTTTATAATCTGAGAATTGAAGAGTTAAAATCTCAAAGACGAACTAGAAATGTAGCATTTCCAAGACAGATAGCTATGTATCTTGCAAGAAAGCTTACAGATATGTCGCTGCCTAAAATAGGAGAAGAATTTGGTGGCAGAGATCATACTACAGTAATCCATGCCTACGAAAAAATTTCTGAAGGAATAAAGAACGATGAAGCTTTAGAAAGCGTAATCAGTGACCTTACTAAGAAGCTTACTCAAAGGTAATTCACACCTGTACATAATATCATATTGATTACTTGTGGATAAAATATATACCGGATTTCCATTACTAATTATGTGGATAAGATGATTTTTAATTAAAGTACTTATCCACACTATTTTTTTTACTTATTTCCTTGCTAAATGAGGGTTAGAAGGGGTTATCCACAAACCCACAGCCCCTACTACTACTGTTACTAAAAAAAATACTATTATCTAACCTATTATAGACGAAAATATATGTGGATAAATTAAGGAGGTTTATAATATGAAATTTATATGTGAAAAAAGCAAATTACAAGAAGCTATATCAACATCACAAAAAGCTATTACAGGTAAATCCACCATGCCTATTCTTGAAGGGATATACATAGAAGCCCTAAATAATACAGTAACCTTTATTGGTTCTGATATAGATTTAAGTATAGAAACAAAAACTGATGCAGATGTTTTAGAGCCTGGAAAGATAGTAGTAGACTCCAGAATTTTAGGAGAAATAATACGTAAACTTCCAAATGATGAAGTAACCATAGAAACAATGGAAGGCAGTATAATTCAGATTACCTGCCAAAAGTCAGTTTTCAACCTGGTTCACATGAATGCTGAGGAATATCCTTCAGTCCCTGACATAAATGAAGAAATAGTATTTTCTATAGAACAGTCCTTATTAAAAAATATGATCAGAGGAACAATTTTTGCTACAGCACAAGATGAAACCAGACCTATACTTCAAGGTGTTTTATTTGAGGTTAATGAAAAAAACTTAAACTTAGTAGCTTTAGACGGATATAGATTGGCTGTAAGAAGTGAGTTTATAGATACAGATAACAGTATAAATGTTGTTATACCTGGAAAAACTTTGAATGAAGTAGCAAAGATACTGGAGGAAACAGAGGAAAAGGTAAATATAACCTTCACTTCCAACCACATTTTGTTTAATCTTGGTGATACAAAGATAATATCAAGATTATTAGAAGGTGAATTTATCAAATATTCATCACTTCTTCCTCAGGAATATAAGCTTTTGGTTACCATTAACCGCCAGGAACTTCTAAATGGTATAGAAAGAGCGTCCCTAATGGCTAAAGATGGAAATAGTAATCTTATAAAATTAGATATTCAGGAAGAAAACATAATAATAACTTCTAATTCTCAATTAGGAAAGGTTCGTGAAGAGCTTTCTGCAAATTTGCAAGGTGAGCCTTTGCAAATTGCATTTAACTCAAAATATCTTCTTGATGTTATGAAGATTATGGAGGATAATGAAATAAGGCTTGAACTTACAAGCAGTGTTACACCCTGTGTAATAAAAAATAGTGAAATTGATAACTGTAAATATTTAGTACTTCCTGTACGTTTGGTAAAATAAAAATTAGGAGGATAGCCTTGCAGATTTTTGTAGGAAATCACAATGAAAAATCTGTAGGTTAATATTTTAACAATATGAAAGAGATAAAAATTAATACTGATATAATTAAATTAGATTCTTTTTTAAAGTGGTGCGGTGCAGTTTCTTTAGGATCTGAGGCTAAGATGTATATACAGTCAGAAGAGGTAAAGGTTAACGACGAAATATGCACTCAGAGGGAAAAAAAGCTGAAAAAGGGAGATATTATTGAGTTTCAAAATAATATTTATAAAATTATTTAAATGCATTATAACTCAAAAAGGTTTTTAAATGTGTTATAATTTTAATGGGTGTTTTCAATGTTAATAAAATATCTTCAACTAATGAACTATAGAAATTATAAAGAGCTCAGTATAGAATTAGGCAAAAATGTAAATGTGTTTATGGGAGATAATGCTCAAGGAAAGACTAATATACTTGAAGCAATATATTACTGCGGCTTTGCCCGTTCCCATAGAACCAATAGAGATAGGGAGCTTGTTAACTGGAATGAAAATAAGGCCCTTATAAATCTTTATGTAAAGAGAGAAAGAATCGATAAAAAAATCAGTATAGCAATTTTTAAAGATGGAAAAAAAGCCATTAATGTAAATTCAATAAAAATAAATAAAATATCTGAACTCATAGGTGCATTCAATGTAGTGATGTTTTCACCTGAGGATTTAAAGATAGTTAAGGAATCTCCCGGAATAAGAAGAAAGTTCATAGATATGGAACTAAGTCAGTTAAATAATAAATACTACTACAGTCTTGTACAGTATAATAAAGTGCTTAACGAGAGAAATTCCGTATTAAAAACTAAAAAGCTGGATGAATATATGCTTGATATATATGATGCTCAGCTTGGAAGCTTTGCAAAGTATATTATTAAAGAGAGATTAAAGTATATAGAGTTTCTTAATAAGCATGGAAAGCAGATTCATAAAGATATAACATCAGGCAAGGAAAGTATTGAATTTAAATATCACACATCTATAAAATTAAAAGATTCCATTGAAGAAGACATTATATCCGCTTTAAAGGCAAACAGAAAAAGAGATATGGAAAAAGGGCTGACTTCAATAGGCCCTCACAGAGACGATATTTTAATATATATAAATGGCATTGATGCCAAAAGCTTTGGCTCTCAAGGTCAGCAGAGGACATCTGTTTTAACTATTAAATTTGCCTCTTTAAGAATTATAAAGGAACAGACAGGTGAGTATCCTGTTCTTCTTTTAGATGATGTTTTGTCAGAATTGGATTTTAGCAGAAAGAAATATATATTAAGCTCTATACAGGATATACAGACAGTAATTACTTGTACTGGTATTGAGGATATAAATGAATATTTAGATGAAAACTCAAAAGTATTTAGAGTAAAAGAAGGAAGTGTTATCCTTTAAAGGAGGAGTTAATGTGTTCTTGCATTTAGGAGAAAATGTAGTAGTTCCTATAAAGGATGTTATAGGAATTTTTGACGTAGATACTACTATGTATAGTTCTGATACCATACAATTTTTAAGAATGGCTGAAGAAGACGGCTTTGTGGAGAGAATAACAAAGGATAAGCCTAAATCCTTTGTTATTGCAGAAGTTAATAAAAAAAGTAAGATCTATCTTTCACCTATATCTTCCTCAACACTCACCAAGAGAACAGATGTAGATTATGATCTTTAGCTGCTTTAGTTATTAAGCAGCTATTTAGGCTGCTATAAGCAAAGCTTTAGAGAATTATCAATTTAGGAGGAGTAAGATGATGGAGCAAAACAAGCAAAATTATGATGAAAGTCAGATTCAGGTACTGGAAGGCCTAGAAGCGGTAAGAAAAAGACCGGGGATGTATATAGGAAGCACCAGCTCCAGAGGGCTTCATCATTTAGTATATGAAATTGTTGATAACAGTATTGATGAAGCATTAGCAGGATACTGCAGCAGAATATCCGTAATTGTAAACAAGGATAACTCTATAACTGTAGTAGATGACGGAAGAGGTATGCCTGTAGGTATGCATCCTAAAATGGGTAAGTCTGCTATGGAAGTAATTATGACTATACTTCATGCCGGCGGTAAGTTCGGTGGAGGAGGATATAAGGTATCAGGAGGACTTCACGGTGTAGGTGCTTCCGTTGTAAATGCTCTTTCAGAGGTATGTATAGTTGAATCTAAAAGAGAAGGTTACATATGGAAGCAGGAATACAGGAGAGGAATACCTGTTGCACCTGTAGAGAAGGTTGGTGAAAGCAATGAGCAGGGAACCACTACCTATTTCAAACCTGATTCCGATATTTTTGATGAAGTTGAATTTGATTATGAAATTCTTGAGCATAGGCTTAGAGAATTAGCGTTTTTAAATAAAGGTATCATTATAGAGCTTGTAGATGAAAGAGAGGACAAAAAAGAAACCTTCCACTATGAAGGCGGAATAAAGTCCTTTGTAAGCTATTTAAACAGAAACAAAGAAGTTCTCCACCCAGAACCAATTTATGTAGAGGGGTCTAAGGATGATGTGCTTGTTGAGATAGCCCTTCAATATAACGACAGCTATGCAGAAAATTTATTTTCCTTTGCAAACAACATAGATACCATTGAAGGAGGAACACACTTATCCGGATTTAAGAATGCTCTTACAAGAGTATTTAATGACTATGCCAAGAAGTTTGGACATTTAAAGGAAAATGATAAGAATCTTCAAGGGGAAGATATACGTGAAGGACTTACTGCTGTGGTTTCTGTAAAAATATCCGAACCTCAATTTGAAGGCCAGACAAAAACAAAGCTGGGAAATAGTGAAGTCAGAGGTATTGTAGAATCCATAATGAATGAAGAGATAAGCTCTTTCTTAGAAGAAAGTCCTTCCGTTGGTAAAATTATAATTGAAAAGGCGCTTATGGCTGCAAGAGCAAGAGATGCAGCAAGAAAAGCAAGGGAGCTTACAAGAAAATCTGTTCTTGAAAGATCAACCCTTCCAGGTAAATTAGCAGATTGTTCTTCAAAAAATCCAGATGAATGCGAAATATATATAGTCGAGGGAGATTCTGCAGGAGGATCAGCTAAGCAGGGAAGGGATAGGAAATTCCAAGCCATACTTCCCCTGCGTGGTAAAATAATGAACGTTGAAAAGCAGAGGCTGGATAAAATTTTAAACTCTGATACTATTAGGTCTATGATTACTGCCTTTGGAGCAGGTATTGGAAAAGATTTCGATGTGGAAAAAATACGTTACAACAGAATAATCATAATGACAGATGCTGACGTGGATGGAGCTCATATAAGAACCCTTCTTCTAACCTTCTTCTACAGGTATATGAGGGAACTTGTTGATCAGGGACATGTATATATAGCACAACCTCCACTTTATAAAATATCAAAAAATAAAAAGATCTTTTATGCATACTCAGATAAAGAGCTTGATGATACAATCAGTGATCTTGGAGGGAAAGACAGCAGTATTGCCATACAAAGATATAAAGGTCTTGGAGAAATGAATGCAGAGCAGCTTTGGGAAACAACTATGGATCCTGAGAGAAGGATATTATTAAAAGCTACTGTAGAGGATGCCATGGCAGCTGATGAAATCTTTACGATACTTATGGGTGATAAAGTGGAACCTCGAAGGGAATTTATACAACAAAATGCTAAAAAGGTAACTAACTTAGATATATAGCAGTTGGATGAGGTGAAAAATTAATGAATAACAATGAGGGAAAAGTTGTACCTGTAGATATAAAAAATGAGATGAAAAAATGTTATATAGATTACGCCATGAGCGTAATTGTAGGTCGTGCTCTTCCAGATGTAAGAGATGGCCTTAAGCCTGTGCACAGAAGAATACTATTTTCTATGCAGGAGCTTGGATTATCCCCTGATAAAGGATATAGAAAATGTGCCAGAATCGTAGGAGACGTACTTGGTAAGTACCATCCTCACGGAGATACTTCTGTATATGACGCTTTAGTTAGAATGGCACAGGATTTTTCTATAAGATATTTATTGGTAGATGGTCATGGTAACTTTGGTTCGGTAGACGGTGATGGCGCAGCTGCTATGAGATATACCGAAGCAAAAATGAATAAAATTGCTGTAGAAATGCTTAGGGATATAAATAAAGATACAGTGGATTTTGTTCCTAACTTTGATGGTGAAGAAGAAGAGCCTTCTGTACTTCCTTCAAGATATCCTAACCTTTTAGTGAACGGGTCTTTAGGAATAGCAGTAGGGATGGCAACTAATATACCTCCTCATAACTTAGGTGAGGTTATTGATGGAACCATAAAGTTAATTGATAATCCAGAAGCCACTGTTTTAGATCTTATGACTGACATAAAAGGACCGGATTTTCCTACAGCAGGTATAATAATGGGAACTTCAGGCATAAGGTCTGCTTATGAAACCGGTAGAGGAATTGTCAGAGTGAGAGCAAAAGCTGAAATAGAAGAGGAAAATGGAAAACATAAGATTATAGTTACAGAAATTCCTTATCAGGTAAATAAAGCTAAGCTGGTAGAAAATATAGCTGACTTGGTTAAAGATAAAAAGATAAATGGTATCTCAGACCTTAGAGATGAATCTGATAGAGAAGGTATGAGAATCGTAATTGAACTTAAAAGAGATGCAAATCCTAATGTAGTGTTAAACCTTTTATACAAGCATACCAAAATGCAGGATACCTTTGGTATTATAATGCTGGCACTGGTAGATAATAAACCTCAAATATTAAATTTAAAAGAGATTTTAGTAAATTATGTAGACTTCCAAAAACAAGTTATAACAAGAAGGACTCAATTTGAACTTAATAAGGCAGAGGAAAGAGCTCACATATTAGAGGGTTTAAGAATTGCTCTGGATAACATAGATGAAGTTATCAATATACTTAGAAATTCAAAAACTACTGAAGTAGCTAAAGAAACTCTTATCGATAGGTTTGGTTTAAGCGATAAGCAGGCTCAGGCTATTTTAGATATGAGACTTAGAAGGCTTACTGGATTAGAAAGAGAAAAAATTGAAGAAGAATACAATGAACTGATGAATATTATTGAAAGATTAAAAGAAATACTATCCAGTGAAGAAATACTTTTAGGAGTTATAAAAGAAGAATTGTTAGAAATAAAAAGAAAATATTCTGATGAAAGAAGAACTGTCATAGAGAAATCTAATCAGGATATAGATATAGAAGATCTTATTCAGGAACAGGAAGTTGTAATCACACTTACAAACTCAGGCTATATAAAAAGAATATCAGCTGATACCTATTCTGCACAAAGAAGAGGGGGTAAGGGTATACAGGCAATGACTACAAAGGAGGACGACTTTGTAGAACACGTTTTTGTAACCTCCACTCACTCAGATATATTATTCTTTACTAACAGGGGAAGGGTTTATAAGATAAGAGCTTATGAAGTACCTGATGCCGGAAGAACAGCAAAAGGAACAAATCTTATAAACATGATACCTATCAATCAGGATGAAAAAATCGAAGCTGTACTTTCTGTTAAGGATATCCAGAGTAAGGGATATCTATTTATGGGAACTAAGCACGGTATAGTTAAAAAGACACCATTAAAACAATTTGCTAACATAAGGAAAAATGGACTGAACGCTATTACCCTTAAAGAAGGGGATGAGCTATTAAAGGTTAAGGTAACTTATGGAGATGCAGATATAATAATTGTAACTAAAGAAGGCTATGCTATTAAGTTCAATGAAAAGAACATAAGGCCTATGGGAAGAAACGCATCTGGAGTAAGAGCTATAAGATTAAGAAAAGATGATATAGCTATATCTATGGACATAGCAGTAGATGGTCAGGATCTTGTAGTTGTAAGTGAAAATGGCTTTGGAAAGAGAACAAACCTTTCAGAATATACACTTCAAAACAGAGGCGGAAAAGGGCTTAAGACCTATAAAGTAACAGAAAGAACAGGTAAATTAGCTGCAGCCAGAGTATGTAAGATAGATGATGAATTAATGCTTATTAATAATAAAGGCATAGCTATAAGGATAAATGTAGAGGATATTTCTCAAACAAGCAGATCAACAATGGGTGTAACATTGATGAGAAACAATGTGGATGAAGAGATAGTAGCTATAGCCAAAATAAGCAAGGATGAAGAAATGGATCAGGAAATAAATATACCTGAAATTGCTAATGAAGAAGATTATGATATAGATTTAGATAGTGAAGATAACAGCCTGGATGAACTTCTTGACAGAGCAGAAGAAGATGATGATGATTTTTCAGATGAAGATTCAGAAGAAGATGATCCGGAGGATGAAGAATAATATCTATCAAAAATAATTATTAATTTAAACAAATAAAAGACTATGTACAGAAAGCAAATAAGTTACTGTGCATAGTCTTTTTTGATATATTATAAAAATATATCCATAAACATCTTTGAATAAACAATTTAAAGTTCTTTTTTTAATGATTAATAATGGATATATTCAATGTAATACAATTTATAAAACCGGATTTATTATACAATTTCAAAATATACTTTACCTGGTGTATCATTATAAGGATTATAGAGAATAATAAAGTATGTTATAGAAAATATGTAAAATAGCTAATTAAATAGACATATTTAATATAACTTTGAATGTAAGCTGTGGTAAGATAATCTTCGTCGCTGAAACGGCGGCATCACTTGAAAAGCTTCAAAAAAAACATTGACATCCAATGAAACAAGTGATATTATTAATAAGTGCCTGCTGAACAGGTAAATCAAA
>NZ_CCXI01000147.1 GCF_000820705.1 Clostridium polynesiense
AATGTGGTTCACTAGCTCAGTCGGTAGAGCACATGACTTTTAATCATGGTGTCCGGGGTTCGATTCCCCGGTGAGCCACCAATGGCTTCAGAGTAATCTGAAGCCATTTTTTTATGCAAAAATATAAAATTTATTATATATAATATACATTGTTTCATTTATATATTTAAGAGGGAAAGCAAACAATAAATGACTACACTGATACCGAAAATTAAATATATTTATATAGAAAAAGCACCTGAATCAGTATACATTGTTAAATGAAAGCAATTTTAATAAAATATTGATATATATTTAACTATGATTTCATATTCCAGTGTTATTGTTATTTTATTAAATAACTAAGTGAGGTGTATATTATGTCCTTTAATCCTTTAGAAGAAAAGGGAACCCCTATTGAAAAACAATATAGAGATTGGAGAAATCTTAATCCTATTCCCTATGACAAGACTACTGTTCACCCTTATACCAGGGCAAGAATTATTCTTATGAACGGAATTGAAACCGAAGCAGCAATATTCCTTCATCAGTTTAACAGACACTGTGATGATATGGAGGTAAAAAAGGTAATAGCTGAAAGCAGAAGAATCGAACAGCAGCAGCAGAAGGCAGTAAACTATCAAATACCTGCAGATGAAACTCTGTTGGAAGTAACCATAGGTTATGAGCAGGTAGCTGTAGATCTTACAGCATGGTTAGCTCAAAATGAAAAGGACGAGAATGTAAAACAAGCCTTGGATTTTGCACTTCTGGAGGATTTCGATCATTTATACAGATATGCTGATTTAATGGATTTAGAATGTGGAATAAAGGCGGAGAGAGTGGTTCAGGAATATACAGAAATAACTCCCGGAAGACCAACTGCAGCGCATCATAGACATCCTCAGGACGAGATAAGAAAGCATATTAACAAGGATGATGCTGATATACAAACTAAGCTAAATATTTTAACTATAGTTGCCGGAGAGCAGCAGACAATGAATTTTTATATGAATAATGGAAATAGACATGGCAGTAATTTAGGCAGAGGCTTATACATGGAAATTGGACAGGTTGAGGAGCAGCACGTAAGCCATTACGAATCTCTTAACGATCCTAATATGTCTTGGTATGAAATGCTTTTAATGCACGAATATACTGAATGCTGGCTTTATTATTCAATGTATAAGGAAGAAGTGGATGAAGTTCTTAAGAAGCTTTGGGAACAACATTTATATATGGAAATAGGACATCTTAATCACGCTGTTAAACTTTTAAAAGAGAAGGAAGGAAAAGAAGCAAAGGATATGCTGCCAAAGGCTCTCCCAAGCATCTTTAAATTCCAGTCTAATAAGGAGTATATCAGAAAGATATTAGAAGAACAGATACACTTAACTACTCAGGATCAAGGTTATGTAAGCGTAAAAGACTTAGACGAGAATTCAAGATTTAGAACATTTAATAAAAAGGTAAATAACATATGGGTACCTTCCAATGAAGTTATAAAAGATTACATATTTAGAAATGGAATGGATTATAGATTCGAGCTTGAAGGAGAAAATCCTATAAAGGAACTTCAGGATAGAACAACAGTAATAGAAACCCTGGCTATTAAATAGATATATTTTTTAATTTTAAAGCTGCCTTATCATATAAGGCAGCTTTAATAAGGTTTTAATGAGTTATTTTACTGTTTATCTGTGGCTAAAGTGAGATTGGTAACATTGCTCTTAGTAAAGAAACCGTCAAAGTCTCCATATCTAAGGATATATTCATTTACTATTAAGGTATTTGGTGAGGGATAGGTGAAGGTTTGTTTTAAGCCCTCCTCTTCAGAGCCAACGAGATCAATTAAAAATCTCTGTCCCTTTTCCTTCAAATTTTGAAAGGTTTCCTCGATATTTTCTGTTATAAAAGCTAAATGGTGCACTCTTGCTCCATAATTTCTTACGAATTTTTCTGTAGGACCTAAATTTTCTTCATTATTTTCAGAGGATATTCCTGAGGTAAATACCATAGCAAAGTCCTTTGCAGAAAGCCTTGCTACATTAGTTATGGAATTTAAGTTTTCTACATATATGGCAAATTCAAAGTTATAGTTCGTGAGCTCCATAAACTCTATAATTGCTGCATCCCTATTTTTAGCAGGAAGTCTTGTAGCTGCATGATCTATATTTTTAATATTTTTTATATATGGAAAGTCTGGCTTCTTTACATCTATAGCCATATCAGTATCTTTAGATGTCTTATAGATCCTTTCTCCTTTCCAGTTGACAAAACCATAGGAGATACCTGTAAAGCAGGAAGGTATAGTCTGTAGGATTTCATAGTTTTCTTTGTTAACTATACTATTTGAAGTAAAGATTACACCTCTATTTAATTGGATAGAATGGTATTTTGAAAGTTCCGGTGTCCTGTAGAAAAAAGCTTCGATTCTTGTATTGGGAAGATGTTCAGATTTAGGATTCAGGTTAAGGGGATAGAAAGGATTTTCTCCGTTTTTTCTTACGGTAATAAGAAGATCCGGTGAGTTTTCGCAGCAAAGAACAACAACCTTTTGCTCTTCATTTTCAAAGCTTTCCTTAAGATCATATCCTGTATAGATTAAAATTTCCTCCACTGCAGGCAAAAGTTTCTGGTCTTCTGTATTTATAACTATAAATTCCAGACCCTGTACAAGTTTATCCAAACCTGATTTTTCTCTAAGCTCCCGTGTTAAGTGGGCTTCCTTCTTAATAGAATCGTCAGCATTTATAAAGCTGCTGGTTTCTATCCTTTGATGTAATCCGGGATGCATTTCCCAAAAGTTTTTAATTATTAATTTCTCCATAAAAATCCTCCTAAGATGAAATGATATATAATTTTTTAATAATTAACCTTAAGGATTTTCTTTTACCCCTAGAATTCGTATACCTTTAGGTATACAGTGAATTTTCCCGGGAAGATTCGGTCCTCTTTCGCCGTCTAAGTCAGTTAAAGGCTGGCTGATGCATTGTATAAGCAGCTTTGAGGTTTGAAAGTAATCTATTCCTTGAAGATTTTCAAATTTACCGGAGGTGATAAGCTTTATTACATTTTGAAACTTGCTTTCCAGAACCTGTTCTTTAACTACTAATACATCTAAGGCTCCATCAGATATAGATGCATCTGAGGCAACTTCAACATTAGCCATGGTTTTTCCGTTTAATACTATTACCCCAAGCAGAGAACCCTCATAGCTGTATTCTTTAGCTTCTATTTTAAAATCATAGCACTGAATATCTTTTATCTGATTAATTGCATTTAACGTATAAGCAACCCTTCCCATTTTAGTTTTCTGAGAATCATCAGTAGGTTCATTAGGGTTAGCAAAAAATCCTGTGCTGGCTAGATTTGTAAAGTAAGAGTTGTTTAATCTTCCTATATCCATAAGTTTAGGAGTGCTCTTTATTATTTGAATACAGGCCTCCTCAACATTTAAAGGAATACCTATAAATTTTGCAAAATCATTAGCAGTGCCTGCGGGAAGCACTGCTATAGGAATATCTATTTTATTTGCTTTCAATGCATTTACTACAGAATTTAGGGCACCATCACCACCCATAGCTATTACATATTCGTATTCCTCGGAAGAATTCAACGCTTCTTTTAGGTTAAAATCCTCCTGAAGTCTAAAAGGGCAAACATATAAACCATGTTCCTGATGTATTGAAATTATCTTATCTAAATTCTCCGCAGATTTTTCCTCTCCGGATTTAGGATTATAAATTAACATAACTTTCTTCATAAAATCATCTCCGATTATAGGTCTATAGCTGTTATTGGAAATTTGTTACTAATTTCACTATATCATTTTATAGTGATTTATCCTAGAGGATAGAATTATTTTACATTTTATTAATATATGGTCCTCTTTTAAATCAGTATATTAATATAAATTTAAAAAATTGAAATAAAGCTAGCCGTATATAAATAAAAAGAGAAATATATATCCTAATTTATTTTAATAGGCGCATATATTTCTCTTAATCAATTACAGTAAATCATAATATTCTAATATCTGTTTATATTTTTTCTCATTTTCCTCCCAGGCTAAATTAGCCAAATACATTCCTGAGCCCTGGCAGCACAGTGCTAAAAGTAAAATAAAATTTAAAAGTTCCATATTTAAATTCAGGTGGCGGTAAATGAGGATAAAGAAAATCATTAAACATGAAAAGATTTTTATGGAAAATATAAATCCCTGTTTTTTAATATAAAGAGGCTTTCCGAATCTTCTTACAGAATTCCAGCTGGAGGCAAAATTCTCTTTACTTTCTTTTTTCATACTATCAACCCCAGAAATTTTATTATTAATGATAATACCATATTTACTGGGATAAAATAGAAGAAAATTGAAAGTAGAAAAAATAACTTTGCGACTTAATAGCTGGAAGAAATAGATAAAATTATATTTTTCTTCGGCAAAGCCTATTAAACAACAATTTTTCTATAAAATTCAAAGGCTTTCTGTGGGTAAAAATCCAGAAGATATCATAACCTGCTAAAAAAACTATCATAGGAAAGAGAACTATGATAAGGATGTTATATTCAAATGCTTTATGGATATTTAAGTGCACTATGTTAAAAAATGCTCTGGTTAAACCGCAGCCGGGACATTTTATAGAAAATAAATTATAAAATATACAGAAGCTTCTGTTTTCTATAAAGGAAAGAGGAATAAAGCATAATGCTGTGATTATAACTATATAAAATACTGATCTTATTATTCTAAAGTATAATATGAAGCTTTCTTTAGTTTTTAATCTAGTCTGTGAGGCTGTTGCCATCAGCATCCTTATCAAAGTTACCTATTAAAATCAATATTCCTTCTATAAATCCCCATATGGAAGATATTCCGCAGGTGACAAAGGTTAAAACCAGTTGGAGTATTCCTATGCCCATATAGCCTAAATAAAACCTGTGTACACCCAATCCTCCCAAAAGTAGTCCTAAAATTCCGGCTACCATTTTAGATTTTCCGCCTACTTTTTTCAATTCTACACCGCAGTTTGTACATATAGCAGCATTTCCTTCTGTGGTATTTCCACAGTTATGGCAAAAGGCTGTTCCTTTAAATTTTTCCACTCCGCATTTTATGCATATCTTAGCATTTGTATCTATCTCACCGCCGCAATTTCTACAATACATGAAGTTACCTCCTAAAAATAGTCATGGTAATTATATGTTTGAATTCAGAGAAAAATACATAATCCCAAAAAATGGGGCTACCCCTGGGGTGCTTCCTTTTTTCTGGAAGCACCCCAGGGGTAGCCCCATTTTTTTCCTGAGGTTATTTTATAAGCTCAGGAAACATTGAGGTAACCCTTGGGAGTATGCCGTTTATGTGAGCTATGGCAATTCCGAAATTAGTTATTGGTATACCCACAGCCTCTGCTTTAAGAAGCCTGGACATAAGCTGTTTTCTGTTAAACATACAGGATCCGCAGTGTATTACAAGGCTGTAGGAAGCGAGATCTTCAGGAAAATCTGCTCCTGAATTAACCTGTATATCAAGTCTGCAGCCCGCTTTTTCTAAAAGCCAGCCTGGCAGCTTTTCTCTTGCTATATCACCCTTTTGAGCATGGTGGGTGCAGGCTTCTGCAATGAGAACCCTGTCTCCTCCTTTTAGGGCATCAATAGCTTTAGCACCCTTGACCAAGACCTCAAGGCTTCCTTTATATCTAGCCATTAGTATTGAGAAGGAGGTAAGGGGGATGTCCTCGGGTATTAAGGAATTTACCTTTTTAAATATCTGTGAATCCGTAATTACAAGATCAGGCTTTTCCTTAAGAGAATTTAAAAGTTCAGGAAGTTCTGTATACTTTACGGTAAGAGCCATGGAGCCATTATCTAAAATATCTCTTATAACCTGTACCTGCGGGAGTATAAGCCTTCCCTTAGGCGCCTGAATATCCTGGGGAGCCACCAAAACCACTCTGGATTGAGGTTTTAATATATCTCCTATAATGGTAGGAAGCTCAAAGTCTGTAGGAGCATATTTTATTATTGCTTCTTTAAGAGCTCCTATATTTTTTTTGTCTTTAGCGCTTATTTTTACAAAGGGAATAGGAAATTTCTCCGATAATATCTCCAATGGGGAATCTTTTTGATCTATTTTATTTAAAACTCCTATAACCGGAATATTTCTTTCCTTTAATTCCTCATACCACTGTTTTTCCAGTCTGGTATCTATGACCTCTAAAGAATCTAAGGTATATGAATTTTCCAAAGTGAAGGTAAGTATAGCAAGATCCGTCTTATCCATAACCTCACGGGTTTTCTTTATCCTTAGCTCACCTAAGGCTCCCTCATCATCTAAACCTGCGGTATCTATAATCACTACCGGACCGATGGGTAAAAGTTCCATGGCCTTAGCCACAGGGTCTGTGGTGGTTCCAGGTGTATCTGAAACCAGAGAGAGGTTTTGATTTGTAAGTGCATTTACCAGGCTTGATTTACCTGCATTTCTCTTCCCAAATATAGATATATGAAGCCTGTTTCCTTTAGGTGTATCTATCATATTTATGCTCCTTTAATTTAAAATCTCAGATCTCTTTCCCCTTGAGCTATCCTTACAAGCTTATCCTCACAGGCTTTTCTTGCTGCTTCGTTAGGAATTTCTTTAAGAGCTTCCTCTATAACTTTTTCTCCTACAGCTATGGTTTCTTCATCAGCATAATCCTCTAAATATTCCTTTAAAGTAAGGATTGCATTAGGCTGACATACATTATGAATCTGTCCTTTTTTTGCCAGAGCCATAAATCTTTCACCGGTTCTTCCTTCTCTATAGCATGCGGTACAGTAGCTGGGAATATATCCTGAGCTGCATAAGCTCCTTATTATTTCCATGGGTGACCTATGGTCTCCCACCTCGAACTGAGGCTTTTCATTAGGATCCTTAGTCACTGAACTGGAATAGCCTCCTACCCCTGTACAGGAGCCTGCGCTTACTTGGGAAACACCTACTTTCATAATCTCTTCCCTAAATTTTGTTTCTTCTCTTGTAGAAATAATTATTCCTGTGTAAGGAACTGCAAGCCTTAAAACAGCTACTATTTTCTTAAAACTCTTATCGTCTACTAAGTGAGGATAGTTTTCAATACTTACGTTTTCTGCAGGCTTTATTCTAGGTACAGATAGAGTATGAGGTCCAACTCCTGTTTCCTTATCTAAGTGTTCACTGTGCATAAGCATTGCTATGGTTTCATATTTATAATCATATAAGCCATATAAAACACCCATACCTACATCATCGATTCCCGCAGCTCGTGCCCTGTGCATAGCTGTAGTGTGATAATTATAGTTATGCTTTGGACCTTGAGGATGCAGCTTTTCATAGGTATCCTTATGATAGGTTTCCTGGAATAATATATAGGTACCTATGCCGGCATCTTTAAGCATTTTATATTCTTCAACTGTAGTTGCTGCTATATTAACATTGATTCTTCTTATACTGCCATTTTGAAATTTAAGGGAGTAGATAGTATCGATGCATTTTAAAACGTAATCTATTGGTGCATTTACAGGATCCTCTCCCAGCTCCAGAGCCAGCCTTTTATGTCCCATAGACTCAAGTATTCTAACCTCTTCTGCAAGTTCCTCCATAGTGAGCCTTTTTCTTGGAAGCTGGCAATTTGAGTTTTTATATCCACAGTATACGCAGTTATTTACACAATAATTGCTTACATATAATGGGGCAAAGATGACCATCCTTCTACCATAAATCCTTTCCTTTATAAAGGCGGCAGTCTTATACATTTCCTGAAGTATACCATCATCCTCTACATATAAAAGTGCTGCAGCCTCCCTGGGGGTAAGACCTTTGAGGGATTTTGCTTTATCCAAAAGAGAATTTATATATTCCCTATCCTTAGAAAGCTTTTCACCGTTTTTCATAGCTTCATTAATTTCTTTATCTACTATAAATTCTTCTGCTTTGTATTCTCTTATCATTTAAACCATCTCCCATTTATAATTATTAATCCATAAGCTTTCCGTGGTCTCCCCGGCCTGTTCCTATTCCTCTTCCGAAGCTTTTTATATACTCATTAAGTTTTTCTCTTTCTTCTTTTACTGTAAGTTCGCTGCCGTAAGGCTTTGGATATATATCATAAAGCCTCCTGTATTTGTAGGGCTCTACCTTCTGCATTATGACATTAGCTCCTGAAGCAAAAACAAGATTTCTGCTTTTAGAATCTACTACTCCTAAAGATGTAGTGGCAGGAAGCATAGCGTCCTTTAACACTATCCTGGAAGCTGCTACAGCCTTTAAGGTATTGAAGGTGCTTCCTGTAACAGCGCTCCGTAAAGGAGTGAGAGGATGAGGTATAAAGGGCCCTATTCCTGCCATATGAACTCCTATTTTCTTTAAAAGCATGATATCCTTTGCTATGGTTTCATAAGTCTGTCCAGGTATACCTATCATAAAACCGCTACCTGTCTGAAAGCCCAAATCTTTTAAATCCTTAAGACATTGCACCCTGCTTTTAAAGCTGGAATGAGGATGAAGAGAGTTGTAGAGATTTTCATCAGCGGTTTCATGTTTTATAAGATATCTGTCCGCCCCGGCCTCCTTAAATGCTTTATACTCCTCATAACTCCTCTCGCCCATGCTTAGGGTTATAGCCACATCATCTATTTCTTTTATCTTTTTAACTATAGTGCATACCTTATCAGAGGTGTACCACATATCCTCTCCGGATTGAAGCACCAAGGTTTTATATCCTGCATCAATGGCTTCCCTTGCGTTTTCAACTATTTCCTGAATGGTCATCCGGTATCTTTTAACGGACTTGTTTTCTGCATTTAGACCGCAGTAAGCGCAAAGACATCTGCAGTGATTGGAAAATTCTATAATTGCTCTTACTTGAACCTCATCACCACAGTATTTCTCTCTTACCCTGTCTGCTGCCTGAAAGAGATAATCCGCTTCTGAACCTTCTAATGAAACTATTTCTTTTAAATCCTCTAAGTCAGGATCATAGCCTGAACATATATTATCTATCAATTCTTTAATATTTTTCATAATTACGCTCCTATTTTTTAGTAATAGCAGATTTTACATTCACCGAGGAAACTTTGCCAAGCTTTCCTGTAAGAGCGCTTATAACGTCAGTAGTTCCATCTACAATGACAGAAATTACAGAGATCCCCTTTTCCTTATAAGGGATTCCCATTCTTCCAACGATTATAGAGGAATATTCATGTAAAATTTCATTGACTTTAGGGGCGAAATTAATGTTCTCAATTACAATTGCAATAACTCCTACTCTGGTTTCCAAATATCTAATCCTCCTAAAAATAAAAACCCCCTGTATAAGCAGAAGGTTAATTTGCACGAGAAATACTCCAGCGTTAAAGAACTGGATTTGTAATGCCATTATCCTTTTGCTTAGAAAGCAATCCTTGCAATAAGATTTGAGGTTTCTATTAAATTTTATTATCCGTTAATAAACCAACTTTGAAGAAGGTGGATTAAAAACCGATTGTTTCGTTAAAAAATAAACTATACCTTTATTGTATATTTTCCTTTTTATTTATTCAACAGTATATTAATAAAAATTAGCAATTATTACTTATTTGCAATAGTTTACATCTATAATTATCTTGATTTTACTATTAATAACTTATTTTTATAGTGTAAATTAAATGATATAATAAGCATAAATGAGATTTATGGAGGGGGATTTATGAAGAGTTTTAAATACAGCATGCCTTCTGAAATATATTTTGGGAAAGAGGCTGTGTTAAATAACAGAGAATTATTTAAAAGGTATGAGGGGAAAGCTTTTATAATAACCGGAAAGAGTTCTTCCAGGAAAAACGGTTCTTTAGAAGATGTGATAAAAGCCTTAGAGTATTGTGAAGCGGAATACATTTTATTTGATGAAGTTGAAGAAAATCCTTCCATTGAGACTATAGGAAGAGCTGCAGAACTTGGAAGAGAGGAGAATATAAGTTTTATTATAGGTATAGGGGGAGGATCTCCTATAGATGCTGCAAAAGCTATAGGGATTCTTATAAATAATAAGGAATATGATGCACGAAGCGTATTAGGAGCTCCGCCTCTTAAAAGTGTACCTTTAATAGCTGTTCCTACAACATCAGGAACCGGAACAGAAGTAACTCAGTATTCTATTGTTACCGATCATGCTGATAAGACTAAAAAAAATTTAGGACAGAGCGTCTTTGCTGATATTACTTTCCTGGATCCTAAATACATGATGGATATGCCTTACAGTATTACCGTAAGCACAGCTTTGGATGCATTTTCCCACCTTGCAGAAGCATACTTAAACACCGGAGCTAACCTTCTCAGCGACACCTATGCAGAAAAAGGTATGGATATTTTTGGGCAATGCCTGAAACCTTTAATAAACAATACCTTAGATTATGAAATCAGAGAAAAGCTTTTATGGGCTTCTACCTTAGGAGGCATGGCTATAGCTCAGGTAGGCACCTCTCTTCCTCACGGTATGGGATATGCATTAACATATTTTAAAGGACTTCCTCACGGAAAAGCAAACTGCATATTATATAGAGAGTACTTTAAGGTGTTTAAAGATAAGAGCAGGATAAATAAAATTTTAAATATAATAGGATTAAATACCATCGATGAATTGGGTGATATAATTAGTAAGCTTTTAAATGTGGATATTGAAGTTACTGAAGAAGAACTTAGGGAATATACTGAAGCTTTTGCAGGAAATGAAGCCAAGTTGAAAAATCATCCTGAAAAAATAACAAAGGAAGAAATTTATAACATTTACTCCAAAAGCTTATTAAAGTAAAATGTCAAAAACAATAGTTAGTATTATAAAATATTATAAAAATGTAAAATAATTCTATAAAACTCTTTATTAACCAAATATTAAAGGGTATAATAGTTTTATAGTAAATTTTCAGACAAAATAATATTATTTTCCCATTAGGTGGTGATAATACTGGAAAATTCATATCATACACATAAGTTAAAAGAGATATTAGTAACTTCAAAACATCCTCGGGAGGATGCTGAAAATTATTGTGTACAAGCAGTAGATAAAGGTGCTGCCTTTGAAGAATGTATGGAGCTGCTTCTTTTGATAGAAGATATAAACATTCCATATGCACAATATAAGCTTTATAAAAGAATGGGAGACTCTCTGCTTTTAAGTCAAAAATTTGAAGAAGCTTACATAAATTATATGATAGCTTTAGACATCTCAAATGATAACAACTTAAAGAAAGAAAAAATATTCCTATATAATAACATGGGAATAGCTAAGCTTAAAATATTGCAGTATGATGAAGCTATTTATTACCTTAATAGTTGTCTTATTTTAAGCAACAATATGAAGTTTTATCAGGTATATAATAAAGCATTATACAATCTTGCTTTAGCCTATATAAGCATTTTTAAAGTTGAAGATTCGCTGGTTGCTATAAATAAATGCTATAAAAGAATAGACAAAAATATAGAAAAGCAGCTATATATAAAACTTAAAATCTTAGAAATTAACTGTTATGATTATAAAAATCAATTAGAGAAATGTGCGGAAAATTATTCTTTGCTTTTAAAGGAAGAAGAGGATATAGAGAAAGCTCTTCTGGGAAACATCTACAATAATATAGCGGGTATGCATCTTAAAAAGAAGGATTATGAAGAAAGCAGTGTATATTTTAAAAAGGCTTATGAAATCAGAAGTATTTATGATAAAGAATTTGTATCCCACACCATCATAGATGAAAGCAAGCTTTATTATGAGCTGGGAAATTTAGAGTGTTTTTATAATAACATTTTTCATGGAATTGAACTTTGTAAAAAGCATAATGACTATGAGTATTGGATACTAGCCTTAATGGAGCTGGAGAAAGTATATAAAAAGGATAATAATGTAGAAAACCTTAGAGATATTTACAAGGAAATATTAGGCATAGCCGAAAAAAATAAATTAAGAAAAGAACTTATGTATGCACTAAATAGCCTTATAAGACTGGAAATTAAAGAGAAAAATTTTCAGGAGGCTTATAAATATAATGAAAGATTAAATAAATATATTGAGAATATAGTCAATATATAAAATCCTTTTGTAAGGAGGGGCTGGAGTGAAATTCCTGACTCAAGGAGAGAAATTAAAAAAATTAAGAATAGAACTAAATCTGAGGCAAAAGGATTTGGCTGATGAGAATGTAACCAGAGAATTTATTTCTATGGTTGAAAAAGAAAAAAGGAATTTCAGCAGGCAAAATGCTATAAGCGTAATGAGAAGGATTCTGTCCATTGCCGCAGAAAAGGGGATAGAGCTTAACCTGGATGAGGAGTATATCTACAGAGATATAAAGCAGGATGCTGAAAGATATTGTATTCAGAGGGTAGAGGACAATGCTTCTTTGGAGGAATGTGAGGAGCTTTTAAAGATTTCTGATGATTATAATGTACCTTATGCCAAGTATAAGGTATATAAAAGAATGGGAGATCTAGTGCTTTTTAATCAAGAACCGATTAAAGCTTTTATATATTATAGCGAAGCTATGGAAATTTTAAATCTAAACAATTACCTTCAGGAAAGACCCTCCATTTTTAATAACATGGGGGTATGCAAATTAAAACTTATACAATATGAAGAAGCTATATTATATTTTACTAATGCTCTGTATATATCAGAGTTAGATGATAGTTATGGAATATATAATAGAGTAGCGGTCAATTTATCCTTAGCTTATATAAATATAGGAAAAATAGAAGAATGCTTATCAATAATAGAAGAATTTAGCACAAAGATAGATAAAGATAAAGAAAATATAATATATATAAAGATGGAGCTTCTTCGAGCAAATTGCTACGAGTATAAAAAAGATTACGAGAAATGCTTGGGTATTTATTGGGATTTATTGGATGGATTAGATATTAACAATATATTTCAAGGAGAAGTAAATAAAGAGTATGGAAACTTACTAGGAATCATATATAATAATATGGCTAATGTATTACTTATTCAAGAGAAATATGATGAAAGCGAAATTTATTTTGACAAATCTTATGATGTTAGAATAAATTACGATATTGAATGGTTATCTCATAGTCTAATTGAAAAAAGCAGATTATATATAAAATGGCTTGAGTATGATAAAGCTGAGGAAGTGATATATAAGGGGATTGAATTATGTAAAAAATATAATGATTATGAGTATTGGCTCATAGCTTTAAAAGAATTAGAAAAAATATATTCGTATAATAAGAATTATGAGGAACTTATTAATGTATATACAGATTTAATTAAATTATCCGATAAGAATGAAATTGAAAAACATAAAGTATATGCATTGAATAAATTGATTAAACTAGAAGTTTCGTTGAATAATATGGAAAAAGTTCAATATTATAGTAATAAATTGGATAAATATATTGAATTAATGAATAAAGTATAGTATTCTAATAGTAAAAAATGGTAATATTTTAAGGGGGGAAAATTTATTATGAAGAAAAAAGGATTAATAGCTGGTTTATTAGGTGTTTTATTTGCTGCTACTTTAGTTATAGGTGGAAGCATAATAGTTTTTACTGAAAAACCTCAGCCAGAAATTGTTAAAGTAGAAAACACTTTCTTAGGCTAAATTAAAAGAAGAAAATACTTATTTACACAAAAAAAGACATTTATTGAAAATATAAGTGTCTTTTTTTGCGTTTTTTATTTATAATAGAATATGAATAAAAAATTAATTTAAAATATTTTTTAAAAATAGAAGGAGTTTACAATTATATGTAGAATAATATATATGTAACAATTTAAGTAGATTTTTGTTACGTAGATATGTAGGGTAAGGGGTGAAAAAAGTGGAAGAGTGCAAGCTTATAATATTTATGTTTTTAGGCATACTTATAGGCATAAATTTAAGATTCTTTGCATTCCGAACTCAGGAAAATGTTGAATGTAAACCGCTTAACCTCAGCGATGAAGAGATAAACAAGCTTGATGATAATGAATTTATAAATTACATAAGCGATTATCTTAATGAAAGCGAAAACTGTCTATCACGGCCTTTAAGGCAAAGGACTGCAGTAAGGTTAGGTGAAGCGGTGCTGATTATAAGTTTAATTGCCTTAGCTTATATTTAAAAATAAAGCGGGTAAATTAATCTTAAAAATAAAATTGCTAATTTTACTTTTATATAGCCTTCCTCACATTTTAAAAGCCTCTGTGACTTCACACCATCACAGAGGCTTTTATCTTTATAGCTCTTCTACTTTTTCTACATCGTAACCGGCATCATCTATAGCTTCCTTTACTTGTTCTATAGAAACATTGCCTTCTATAACTGCTTCCCCTACACTAACTTCTGCTGAATTTATGCCCTCTAAGGATTTAAGAGCATTATCTACTCTTTTAACGCAGTGTCCGCAGGACATCCCTGATATTATTAATTTTGCTTTCATTTTGCTACCTCCTGAGAATTATATATTATATTTCCTGAAGCATATTTACATTAAACCCTGCTTCCTCCACAGCCTTTACGATGTCATCGTCTGAGGTATCACCCTCAATGACGGCCAATTCCCGCTCTACGCTGACGGAAGTAACATTTTCCAATGAGCTTAAGGAATCTTTAACCTTTTTCATGCTGCCTTCTGTGAATAAACCCTCAATAACCGCTTTTTTTCTTACCATATATAAACCTCCTTAATAATTCTTATTTATAAAGTATTATAAATTATTCTGTTTATATAAATATGAATTATAGGAATAATTAATAGTATTTTAAAACTATACTGCCGGTTTAAAGGTTTTAAGCCTTAAAGCATTAAGAAGAACAGACACAGAGCTGAAGCTCATAGCTAGAGCGGCAAGCATAGGATTCATAAGCGGTCCTCCAAAGGCATACCATATTCCCATTGCTATAGGAATTCCAAGGGTATTATAGCCGAAGGCCCAGAAAAGATTTTGTTTAATATTTTTTATGGTTTTGTTGCTGAGCTGTATGGCGGTAACCACATCCATGATGTCGCTTCTCATAAGTACTATGTCTGCGGATTCTATGGCTACGTCTGTACCTGAACCTATAGCTATACCTATTTCAGCCTGGGCAAGTGCCGGAGCATCGTTAATTCCGTCTCCTACCATGGCTACTTTTTTTCTTTGATTTTGAAGCTTTTTAACTTCATTAGCCTTATCCTCCGGTAATACTTCTGACAGCACAACATCTATGCCAACCTGTTTAGCGATTGCTTCTGCTGTCCTTTTATTGTCGCCGGTGATCATAGCAACTTCGATTCCCATTTCATGAAGCTTTTTAATGGCTTTGCTGCTGCTTGGTTTCAGTGTATCCGCTACGGATATTATACCTTCAATAGTATTATCCACAGCTATAAACATAGGAGTCTTACCCTGAGATGCCAGTTTGTTTGAAGCTTCTTCCATGGAAGCTGTGTTTAGGTTTCTTTCCTGCATAAGCTTTTTATTACCTAAAAGCACTGTTTTTCCTTCAATGGTTACTTCTATACCTTTACCGGTTATAGCTTTAAAGCTTTCAGTATTTTTTAATGGAATATTTTTATTTTCTGCAGCCTTTAAAATTGCTTCTCCTAAAGGATGTTCAGATCCTTTTTCAGCACTGGCAGCCAGCTGTAGAAGGTCTTCTTCTGAAAGGTTTTGAGAAATTATATCTGTAACCTTAGGTTTTCCTTCTGTGATGGTTCCGGTTTTATCAAATACTATGGTATTTATTTTATGAGCTGTTTCTAAAGCTTCACCGCTTTTTATAAGAACACCGTACTCTGCTCCTTTACCTGTTCCCACCATTATAGCTGTTGGTGTTGCCAGACCTAAAGCACATGGACAGGCTATTACAAGAACGGATATGAATATTGTAAGTGAAAATATGGTTCCCTTTCCTGCAAAGAGCCATACTAAGGTGGAAATAACAGCAAGAGATATAACCACAGGAACGAAATAGCCGGATATTATATCAGCCATCTTAGCGATAGGAGCTTTAGTGCCCTGGGCTTCTTCTACCAGCTTTATAATCTGTGCCAGAGCTGTATCCTTTCCCACTTTGGTGGCTTTATATTTTATAAATCCGTTCTTATTTATGCTTGCGCCTATTACTTTGCTTCCTGGTGCTTTCTCCACAGGGATACTTTCTCCTGTAAGCATAGATTCGTCTATAGAAGTAGTACCTTCTATAACCTCGCCATCCACCGGAAGCTTTTCTCCGGGCTTCACTACAAGGACGTCTCCCACGATAACTTCATCTAAAGGAATTGGAATCTCTTTTCCTTCCCTTACTACCACCGCTGTTTTAGGAGCTAATCCCATAAGCTTTTTAATGGCTTCAGAGGTTTTTCCTTTAGTTACTGACTCTAAATATTTACCTAAAGTTATAAGGGTTAATATGGTAGCTGCAGATTCAAAGTACATATCGTGAGCATAATGATGCTTTCCTAGAGCTATCTGAGTTATGGCAAAAATCCCATATAGTACTGCTGCCCAGCTTCCTATGGATATAAGTGAGTCCATATTTGGACTTCCTAAGGAAAGGGATTTAAAGCCTGCTCTGAAAAACTTCCTTCCTTCAAATAGTACAGGAATGGTCAAAGCCAGCTGCACAAGGGCAAAGGTCAAAGGATTGTGATTTGGTGACATAAATTTTGGAAGAGGCATTCCAAGCATTGGCCCCATAGCTACTATTATAAGAGGCACTGTAAAAATAGCTGAAATTATAAATCTTCTCCAGAGATTTTTAATGTCTCTTTCCTTCCTGGCTTTATCTTCATCTATATTTTCTTCTTCTTCTATAGCCTTGTAACCGGCTCTGTCTACAGCTTTTTTTATGTCTGCAAGGCTTACCTTTTCAGGATCGAATACCGCTTGAAGTTTTTCTGAAGTAAGATTTACACTGGCATTCTTAACTCCCTCTAATTTTCCGACAGATTTTTCTACAGCAGCTACACAGGAGGCACAGGTCATTCCCTCTATTCTTAAAGTGGAATTTTTAGTCAATGGAACCGCTTTATAGCCTGCTTTTTCAACAGTTTTCATAATATCCTGTTCTGTAAGCTTATCATCATCAAACTGAATATTCATTTTTTCCGTTGTGAGATTTACGCTTACTTTTTCTGCTCCCTCAACCTTTCTAAAGGCTCTTTCTACTGCATTGGAACAAGCAGCACAGGTCATTCCTTCTATTTTATAGGTCTTATTTTTCATTATAAAACCTCCTTAATATTTAGATTTATGTTATTTAGTATTTCATATAATGACATGAATAATTATTTATCTATTAATTTGTTTAATATGCCCAGCATTTCTTCTATTTTTTCATCTGCCTTATCCTCAGTTATTGCTTCTTTAACACAGGAATGCATATGCTGCTTTAAAATCAGCTGGTTTGATTTTTTTAAAAGTGACTGAGAGGCTATAATTTGATTAGAAATATCTATGCAGTATCTTCCGTCTTCAATCATTTTGATAATCCCGTCAATCTGACCTCTGCAGGTTTTTAAAAGCTGAAGAGCTTTTTTCTTTTCTGTATTCATATAATCCTCCTCCCCACCCCTGGGGGGTGTCTATATTTATTATATTACTACTTCCTGGATGAAAATTCAAGATGTTTTTGGCAGAAAAGTCCAAAAAATTTATCTTATTTAAAAAATATAAACTTAATATTTTATAATCTAAGAAAATAATAAGAAGATGAGTTTATTAAAAATCCGGAGAAAATCGTGTATTCTCCGGATTTATTTATACATTATATTAAATTTAAAAATTAAAGTTATCCGGATCCGGTCCTACTCTTAAATTCATATTCATATCATCTATAATCTTTTTGTGTTCTTCAGAAAGATGAAAATTAAATATATCGAAATTTTCTTTTATTCTGGAGGGAGTTATAGATTTGGGAATAGCAATTAGATTGTTCTCATAATGCCATCTGAGTATAACCTGAGCGGGAGTTTTACCGTACTCTGAAGCTATTCTTCCTACCAGTTCATTATCAAGTATTTTTCCACCCTGCATGAGAGGTCCCCAGGATTCTATCTGGATATCATTTGCCCGGCAGAATTCTCTTAGCTGAGGTTGTGAATGAAGGGGATGAAGCTCCACTTGGTTAATCATAGGAGGTATTGTACACTCTTTTAAAAGTTCTTCTAAATGATGAATATTAAAATTACATACCCCTATAGCTTTTACCATGCCTTCTTTATAAATATCTTCCAGAGCTTTGTAGGTTTCTATGAATTTACCCTCCACAGGCCAGTGAACCAGATATAAATCAACATAATCAGTATCCAATCTTTTAAGGCTGTCTTCAAAGGCCTTTAAAGTGCTTTCATAGCCCTGATCGCTGTTCCATACCTTTGTGGCTAAAAATATGTCCTCTCTAGGTACCGAAGATTCCCTTATAGCAGCTCCTACTCCCTCTTCGTTGCCATATGCTTTAGCTGTATCTATGCTTCTGTATCCAGTTTCCAGTGCAGTTTTAACTGAAGAGATTACTTCTTCGCCTTCCTTTGTTTTAAATACTCCATAGCCTATCCATGGCATTTTAACACCATTATTTAAAATAGCGTATGCTTTACTTTCATCCATTTAAAAGGCTCCTTTCCATATATTTATAATTTCATTATAATCCAATAATCAGGAGTGAAAAGTAAATTTTTTGAAACTAAAAGAGAGGGAGTTAACTGATTGTTTTTATATTCACTTATACTTATAATTTGTTTATACGAATATATATTTTCCATAAATAAAAGCTTAAAACTATTCAATTATAATATATAAAAAGAATGGAGCAAGAAGAGCATATGAGCGTTATAAAGCTGATACCTAAGCCTTTTAAAGGTAATATTCAGGTTCCGTACTCTAAATCTTACGGACATAGAGCCTTAATATGTGCTGCCTTGAGCAATGAACCTTGTACAGTAGAAAACATAAGTTTTTCTCAGGATATAACCGCTACCTTAAACTGTTTAAAGGCTCTTGGACATAAATTTAGCATAAAAGAGGACAGAGTAGAATTTACGGGGAAAAACATACAGGTAGAAAGTACTCTTTACTGCAGAGAATCAGGTTCTACCTTAAGATTTTTAATCCCCATTGCCGCTTTAGGGAGTAGACCATGGACTATAAAAGGTTCCAGGACTCTTATGTCCAGACCCTTGGATATATATAGAGAAATATTTGAACAGCAGGGGCTTACTTTTAATTTAAATAAGACGCAGGGAGAATTAAATATAAAGGGTCCCTTAAGGGCGGAAAAATTTAAGGTTAGAGGGAATGTAAGCTCCCAGTTTATAAGCGGACTTTTGTTTGCTCTGCCTATTGCAGAAGGAAATTCAATAATAGAGCTTACCACAGAACTTCAATCAGAAAAGTATGTGGATATGACCTTAGAGGTTATGAAGAGTTTTGGTATAAATATTATTAAAGAGGAGAACAAGTACTTAATTAAGGGAAAAGATAAATACAGAGCCTTTAATTATAGTGTTGAAGGGGATTATTCTCAGGCGGCCTTCTGGCTCACAGCTGGAGCTTTAAACGGAGATATAGTGATAAAAAATTTAAGTTATAATTCATTGCAGCCTGACAGTGAAATTATAAATATATTAAAGGCTATGGGAGCAGATATAAAGATGACTTCGGAAGGATTAAGAGCTGTAAAAAGCAAAACTCGGGGTATAGATATAGATGCTTCTCAAATTCCGGACATAATTCCTATAATAGCGGTGCTTGCCTCCTTAAGCTCAGGAACCACAAGAATATATAATGCAGCAAGGCTTAGATTAAAGGAGTCTGACAGGCTCAATGCCATAAGCCAGGGATTAAATGCCTTAGGCGCACAGGTGGAGGAAAAAGAAGATTCCTTAATAATTAAAGGAGTTCCCTTCCTTAAAGGAGGACGGGTTAAAGGCTTTAATGATCACAGAATTGTGATGTCTTTAGCCATTGCTTCCACCAGATGTATAGAACCTGTATACATAGAAGACTCCGAAGCGGTAAATAAGTCCTATCCGAAATTTTTTGAAGATTTTTCCAAGTGCCAGGCACCTGACAAGTGACAAAAATAAATAATAAAATTACTCCTTTTGTGCAAACTATAATGGGAATCACAAGCATATACAGGAGGGATTTTAATGGCAGATATTAAGACGGCTTCTTCCAGAGACAGGGCTAAGCAGATGATGCTGGCCGGGGAATCCTGGGATAAGATTATGCAGGAAACAAGGCTTAGACTGAAGGATTTAAAGCGGATACAAAGGGATGAAATCAGCCCCCATTTTTAACAGCAGAAATCAGTAAAATTAAAGCATTGCCTTGGAAAATTTAAAAACTGAGGCAATGCTTTATTATATAATTTTATTTTTTTGTTAGATTAATCCGGCAATTCTCTTTAGACTGCTACCTTAACATATAACTTTATTTTTTATCTACCATTCTTACTATAATCTTAGCAAGAGTGCGCTGTTCTTCTTCATTAGCTTCCTTCCACAGGTCTCTTAAAAGTGCCTCCTCTTTACTTCTAGGCTCCACAAAGGAGGATAAAAAGCTGCCGACTCTGTAGGAAACGCTATTTATAGTATCCTCAGAAAGCCCAATTCCCTCACCGGCGTTTACTGCCGTACCTAAAGTTTCCTTCCAATCCTGCCAATTATTCAATATCCCTTTATCCTTATCCATATAAGTACACCTTCCTTTGTAAGTTTAAGAATGTAATACCTTCTTATGCTATATTATCTGTAATTTAATAAATATAATTCATAAAACAACCTAAATATAAATCATAATAAGACTCAAATGAATTCATAATATAACTTACAAAAATAATAAACCTGTCCACATGGACAGGTTTATTATTAAGCCATCTTATAATCTATTACCACGGTTTTACCCGCTTCCGCATCTGTTCCTACAGCACCGTTTATATCCTTTACTATCTCAGGATTTGTTATAAGTACCGGTGTAATGAGGGAATATCCGGCCTTTTCAATAAATTCCTTGTCTACCTTTACAATAGGAGTTCCGGCTTTAACCTTGGTTCCTTGCTCAGCAAGCCTTGTAAATCCTTCTCCCTTTAAAGCTACGGTATCAATTCCTATATGAATTAATAATTCTACTCCATTTTTTAAGGTTATTGCAAAAGCATGATTGGTATTGAATATCAAAGTAAGTACTCCATCTGCTGGTGCAACGATCTCATTGCCTGTTGGTTCTATAGCCACTCCGTCTCCTGCAAGCTTTTGGGCAAATACTTCATCCGGAACCTGGCTTAAGTCTATTACCTTACCTGTAACAGGTGCAACTATCTCCTGATTTTTTTTAAAAAAATTGAACATCAGTTTTCAATCCTTTCTTAGTGAATAACTTTAAATATACTAATATTATCATATTATCATATTATATTAAAAAATTTCCATATAATAAATATATTTATTAAAAAAGTTATAAATATAAAGAAAACTTAATATATATACTCTATAAATATTTTTTAAGGAGCTTTGCATGGTTGAAATGAAAGATTATTTTTCAAGAGAACGATTAAAGAATAATGCAAAGATGGATCTAAAAGGGAATTGGGCAGCGGCTATATTGGTTTGTGTTATTTCTATAATTATTATAGATGTACCAACCATTTTTAACAACAAATTAGGATTTATAGATCTTATACTTGGAGGCCCTATATCCCTTGGAGTGTACTATTACTTTTTAAAACTTTCAAGAAATGAGACAGGAGAAGTAGAGGATGTTTTCCACGGTTTTAAGTATTTTACCACCGCTTTAATAGCTTATCTCCTTTATTTACTTTATGTATTTCTTTGGACATTAGTATTTATAGTACCGGGAATTATTGCATCTCTTTCCTATTCTCAGATATTTTACATCCTGGCAGATAATCCTGATATACCTGCTTCAGAAGCTCTGAAAATAAGCAAAGATATGATGAAGGGATATAAATGGGATTATTTTGTCCTGCAGCTTAGTTTTTTAGGATGGGCACTACTTTCTATCGTTACCGCAGGCATAGGATTTTTATGGCTTATTCCTTATGTAAAGGCCACTAATGCCCACTTTTACCTTAAAGCAAAAGAAAATTATAATCCTTTAAATTATCAAACCTATTAGTGAGTAATTATTGTAAAATTAATATAAGCAGTGGTATTATAGGGTTAACTCTCAAGAGTTAACTTTATTTTTTCGAATTAAATATAAATTATTGTGTCAATAATTAAAATAGATAATAAAATGAAGCAATAATATTTGTATTAAATATATTAGTAAAAGACCGTTTTATATATTGGAGGGTTTTGCATGAAAATAGGTTTGGTGTTAGCAGGCGGGGGAGGAAGAGGTGCTTATCAAATAGGGGTTTGGAAAGCACTTAAGGAATTAGGAATTGATAAGTATATACAGGCTGTGTCAGGCACTTCCATAGGTGCATTAAATGGAGTGCTCTTTGCCCAAGGAGATTTTAAAAAAGCAGAAGATATATGGCTTGGAATAACTTTAGAAAAAATTCTTCCTATAGATAGCAGAGAAATTTTTGCAAAAGGAGTAAAGCTTATTTTAGGTAATAAAAATATTAATTTTATAAAAAAGTATTCTCCAAAGCTTTTAGAACAGGGCAATGTTTCCAGGCAGGGGCTTATGGATATACTTAATGAGGATATTGATTTTAAAAAGGTTTTAAGGTCAAATATTTCCTTGTATGCCGCATGTACGGAGCTTCCTGAGATAAAGTCCAAATATTTTAAGTTAAATAATTATGATGGAGAAACCGTTAAGCGGATTTTATGTGCAACCTCTGCCATTCCTTCAGTATATGAATGTGAAGAAATAGATGCCAGAAAGTATATAGACGGAGGAATGTCTGACAATATACCAATTCAGCCTATTTATGGAGAAGGCTGCGATATAATTTTTGTTGTGCATTTAAGCAGAGAGCACTATATAGACAGAAGCAGGTTTCCCAATGCAAGAATTATAGAGATTATACCCTCCTCTGACCAAGGAGGAGTATTTACAGGAATATTGGACTTTTCTCGGGAAAGTGTCAGAAAAAGGATGATAATAGGCTATGAAGATACTATGAACCTCATTGAGCCTTTACTGGAGATTGGAAAGATGCAGCTTAAAAATGCCCCTGTGGAAGCTATAAGCAGCTTAAGCAAAAGCCTCATAGAAAAATCTAAAGCTTTGACCAGCAATTTAAAGAGTTTTTATAAAAAGGATGAAAATAAAAAGATTCCTTCTTAAAAATATTTGCACATATCATGGTATGTAAATGAGGGTTTTGTACATAATAAACCTAGAGTAGGGCAGCACAGCTTTTTATACTTATAAAAAGAAGTCAGTAACCCTATAAAATTCAGCTTTGGAGGTTTATTATGAATACTGGAGTAGTAAAATGGTTTGACTGTGAAAAGGGCTACGGCTTTATATCAGGAAACAACGGAAAAGATGTATTTGTCCATCATTCACAGGTTAAAGAAAAAAGCTTTAAGAAGGAGCTCCATGAGGGACAGCAGGTCAGCTTTGACGTTGTAGAAAGAGAAAAAGGTCCTCAGGCAATAAATGTTCAGATAGCAGATTAATAAATTAAAGACAGAGGTTATAGACCATATTTTATAAGGCCTATAACTCTCTGTCTGATTTTTTTATCTGAATAAAGATTTCCATACATACATAAGCTTTTAAGTGTTTTGAATTATATTTATAATTGCCTCCTGGAATATTTTATAATTTGGAGGGCTAAAGGTGAAGCACATAAATAGCAGAGCTATAGCAAGCATGGAAATAAAACATATAAGGTTTAGTATTCTTAAATCTTTAGGGCTTTTTAAAATTAAGTAGCAGAATAGGTGACCTATAAAGGCAGAGAGAAAATACAAGGATATGTCTACAGCCAGTATGGGATGCTTGGTGAAGTGGGTGTAAGTATAGAAAGCTATAACTATAATCAGGTTCATGGTTAAGGCTGCAGTGAGTTTTCCAACAAAAATGTTTTTGATTGAGTCTTTTAGGGAGTAATACTGAAGCAGAGTAAAAAATAATATTGAAAAATAGCCAAGCTTTAAATGCTCCCATACGCTTTCGTTCACAGGACTGAAAAGCGCTGCAAGGTCATTATAGCCTGAAAGCTCATAGGTAAAATGCAGAGCAGATCCCGCCAATGCGGTAAATGCAAAGGCTATAAGCTCAAGAAAAAGCAGTTTTTTCCCTGTTATATACATATTCAACACCCTTATCTTGCTCATATTATACCTATATATTTTATGCAGCTTTATGGTAATTTAGAAGCTTTAACAGAGAAATTATTTTTTATATCTGAGAAAGTAAAATATAAAGTTTTATTATAAAAAGCTTAAAAGAAGGAAATAATATTTTTATTGTTATAAGGATAAGTTATTGACAGCATTTTCCCCGGCAACTTCGAATTTGCCACAAGTAAAGGGAAAGATAATGAACTTTATAGCATCTATGTAAACGTATATAATCAACTTATCAAGAACGCAGCATTAACTTGCACATCAATATAACAAAAATTAATTTTACATAAGAGGAGTGATTTTATGAACATAAAAGACTTAAATGTAAAGATTTATGCAGACGGAGCAGACTTAAAAGGTATGCTTGAGGAATACGAAAGAGGTATAGTAAAGGGCTTTACAACAAACCCTTCCTTAATGAAAAAAGCAGGAATAAAGGATTACAAAGCTTTTGCCAAAGAAGTTTTAGCTAAAATACCAGACATGTCTATATCTTTTGAGGTTTTCTCCGATGACCTTG
>NZ_CCXI01000148.1 GCF_000820705.1 Clostridium polynesiense
AAAGAAGTTTTAGCTAAAATACCAGACATGTCTATATCTTTTGAGGTTTTCTCCGATGACCTTGAAACTATGGAGAAAGAAGCTAGAGTTTTAGGAAGCCTGGGAGACAATGTATTCATTAAAATTCCTGTAACAAACACTAAAGGAGAGTCTACAGTTCCTCTTATTAAAAAGCTTTCTCAAGAAGGATATCATCTCAATATAACAGCTATATTTACAGTAAAGCAGGTTCAGGAAGTTGTAGATGCATTGAAGCCCGGCGTCGAGAACATCATTTCTGTCTTTGCAGGAAGAATAGCTGATACAGGAGCAGATCCGACGGATATAATGAAAAAATCCAGTGAAATCTGCAAAAAGGTTCAGGGAGCTCAGCTTCTATGGGCAAGCTGCAGAGAAGTATATAACATAATAGAAGCAGATAAATGCGGCTGTGAAATCGTCACAGTACCAAATGACTTATTAGGAAAGCTTGGTAACCTTGGAAAAGACCTGGAGGAATATTCTTTAGAAACTGTAAGAGGATTCTTTAAGGATGCATCCAGCTTAGGTTTTTCTGTACTTTAGGCCATTAAGGGGGCGAAAACAATATGCTTAAAAGTTTATTAAATGAAAAAACAGTTGAAGTAAAAGTCAAAGTAAAGGATTGGCAGGAAGCGGTAAAGGCAGGAGGTAAACTCCTGGAGGAAGACGGAAAAATAGAACACAGATATATAGAAGCAATGATTGAAACAGTAAACAAAGTAGGCCCATATATAGTTATTGCCCCAGGAATAGCAATGCCTCGTGCAAGACCTGAATGCGGTGCTAAGGAAATAGGTATGAGTCTTTTAACCTTGGAAACACCGGTGGCTTTTGGTAATGAGGAATATGATCCTGTAGATATAGTTATACTATTTTGTGCTGTGGATAACACTTCTCATATAAAGCTTTTATCAGAGTTCATGCAGATAATAGAGGATGAAGATTTTCTTGAGCTTGCAAGAAAAGCAGAAAGCAGCGAAAGTATTTTGCAGTATGTAAAAAATAAAGAATATAGATAGGAGAGGTAGAAGATGAAAATATTAACTGTGTGCGGAAACGGTATAGGAAGCAGCTTAATGCTTGCTATGAAAATAGAAGAAATATGTAAAGAAAACGGAATTATGCCTCAGTAGAGTCTACGGATTTCAATTCTGCTCAAGGCAAGAAGGCAGACCTTATAGTTACAGTTAAGGAACTAGCCAGCCAGTTTGAAGGATTAGATATAGCTGTAGTAAGAAGTTATGTAAATAAGAAAAAAATCACTGAAGATGTTTTAGAAATCATAAAAAAGAAATATGAAGAAGTTAAATAGGGGGTAGTAAAATGGTAGCAATACTGGAATTTTTACGTGACGTTTTAAGAGAACCAGCACTTCTTATGGGACTTATGGCTTTAGTGGGATTAGTAGCTCTCAGAAAGCCTGGTCACAAAATTTTAACCGGTACACTTAAACCTATTTTAGGTTATATCATGTTAGGTGCCGGCGCTGACTTCATAGTAGCAAATCTGGATGCACTGGGAAAAATGATAGAGCACGGCTTTAATATAAGCGGTGTAGTACCAAATAATGAAGCTATAGTTTCTGTTGCTCAAAAGATTCTTGGAGTAGAAACTATGTCCATTCTTGTAGTAGGACTTTTAGTTAATATTATAATTGCGAGATTTACAAAATATAAATACATTTTCTTAACAGGACACCACAGCTTCTTTATGGCATGCTTGCTTTCAGCAGTTCTTGGAACTTCAGGAATGAAGGGAACTCAGCTTATTTTAATAGGCGGATTCATCCTTGGAGCATGGAGTGCAATTTCTCCAGCTATCGGCCAAAGATATACTTTAAAGGTTACTGATGGCGATGAAATAGCTATGGGTCACTTTGGTAGCTTAGCTTATTATATTTCCTCCTGGGTAGGCGGAAAGGTAGGAAAACCTGAAGACAGTACTGAAAACATGGAGATTCCTGAAAAGTGGGGATTCTTAAGAGATACTACTATATCTACAGCTATTACTATGATGGTATTTTATCTGGTGGCAGCAATAGCAGCAGGTCCTGCTTTTGTATCTGAATTATCCGGAGGCACACAGCCAATACTATTTGCCATAATGAGCGCATTAAAATTTGCAGTAGGTGTAACTATAGTTTATAACGGTGTTAGAATGATACTTGGAGATCTTATTCCTGCATTCCAGGGAATTGCAACAAAAATTATACCAAATGCTATTCCTGCAGTTGACTGTGCTGTATTCTTCACTTATGCTCCAACTGCAGTGGTTATAGGATTTATAAGCTCCTTCGTAGGAGGAATAATCGGTATGATACTCTTAGGTGCCCTAGGCGGAGTGCTTATAATACCAGGACTTGTACCTCACTTCTTCTGTGGTGCTACAGCAGGTATTTACGGTAATGCTACAGGAGGAAAAAGAGGAGCAACTATCGGAGCTTTTGTTAACGGATTACTTTTAAGCTTT